>CAZGHJ010000059.1:0-13720 GCA_964525355.1 uncultured Roseicyclus sp. | reverse complement strand
CGTTGCCCACGACCTCGTCGCGGTCCTTGATCGCGCCGATGCGGCGGATGTCGAGACGCACGGAGGAATAGAACTTCAGCGCGTTGCCGCCCGTCGTGGTCTCGGGGCTGCCGAACATCACGCCGATCTTCATGCGGATCTGGTTGATGAAGATCACCATGCAGTTCGACCGCGCAATGGAGCCCGTCAGCTTGCGCATGGCCTGGGACATCAGCCGCGCATGCACGCCGACCGAGCTGTCGCCCATGTCGCCCTCGAGTTCGGATTTCGGCGTGAGGGCGGCGACCGAATCGACCACGACGAGGCTGACCGCGCCCGAGCGCACCAGCGTGTCGGTGATCTCCAGCGCCTGCTCGCCCGTGTCGGGCTGCGAGATCAGCAATTCGTCCAGGTCGACGCCGAGTTTCTTGGCGTATTGCGGGTCTAGGGCGTGCTCGGCATCGACGAAGGCGCAGACGCCGCCCTTCTTCTGCTCCTCGGCCACCACATGCAGCGTGAGCGTGGTCTTGCCCGAGCTTTCCGGCCCGTAGATCTCGACGATCCGGCCTTTCGGCAAGCCGCCGATCCCCAGCGCGATGTCGAGGCCGAGCGACCCGGTCGAGGTGGCCTCGATATCCCGGAAGGGATTGTCGCCGCCGAGCTTCATGATCGAGCCCTTGCCGAACTGCCGCTCGATCTGGGCCAGCGCGCTGTCGAGCGCCTTTTGCTTTTCGGCCGATTTCTTGTCGGTCATGTCGAGGAGTGTCGCCGTTGTCATGGAGTTTCGCCCCTTATGTCACGCGCCCGGGCGGGCGGCAATGCAGTGCTCGTGTTCACCTCTTGTTCACATCCACGTAGCAAACAAAAAGAGAACATTTCAAGTAAAATCGGTGCGATCCCACTCTGCCGGCACGTGGTTAAGGAAGGGTTACCGCCGTCGGGCGGATTCGAGGAGACTGCATCCGGCACGAACGGCGCGATGCGCGGCCCTACCGCAACTGCTCGGCCACGGTCTGGGACAGTTCCGCAAGCGAGAAGGGCTTGGGCAGGAAGACCGCGTTCGGGATGCCGTCGGTCAGTTCGCTGAGATCGGCCTGGGAATAGCCGGACACGAAGACGACCTTGACATCGCCGCGCGTCGCCAGCGCCTCGCGCACCCAGGTCGGGCCGTCCTTGCCGGGCATCACCACGTCGGTGACGAAGAGATCGATCTCGCTCTGCGTGGCGCGGACGACCTCCAGCGCGGCCTCGGCATTGGCCGCTTCGAGGACCGTGTAGCCGCGCAGCTCCAGCGCGCGCGAGGCGAAGGCGCGGACCGGCGCCTCGTCCTCCACGAGCAGGATCACCTGCCCGCGTTCGGCCCTGCCCGTGCTGGCGGCGGCCTCCGGTGCGGACCGGCCCTGCTCGGGCCTGGCCGCGGCGCCCGGCTCGGGGCGGGCGATCCGCTCGGCGGCGGCGGGCTCGGCGGACGGGGCCACGGGCGCGGGCAGCCGTCCCGCCGCGGGACGGGCGCGCTGCTCGACCGAGGGGTCGTGCGCGGGGATGTAGATCGTGAAGGTGGTGCCGGCGTCGACGACGCTGTCGACGAAGATGAAACCGCCGGTCTGCTTGACGATCCCGTAGGCCATGGACAGGCCCAGGCCCGTGCCCTTGCCCACATCCTTGGTGGTGAAGAACGGCTCGAAGATGCGGCGCAGGCGGTCGGGCGGGATCCCCATCCCGTCGTCGCGCACGCGGATCGTCACGTAATGGCCGACCGGCACCACGGCATTGTCGCGGCGCAATGGCTCGCGCAGGTGCACCGTGCGGGTCTCCACGCGGATCTCGCCGCCGTCGGGCATGGCGTCGCGCGCATTCACCACCAGGTTCATGATGACCTGGTCGAGCTGCCGCCGGTCGACGCGCACGGGCAGCAGACCCTGGTCGTGGCGTGTCACCAGCGTGATCTTCTCGCCCAGAAGCCGGTTCAGAAGGTGGATCAGCTCGCCGATCGTGTCGCGCAGGTCGATCACCTCGGGCTGCAGCGTCTGCTGGCGCGAGAAGGCGAGCAACTGGCCGACGAGCGCGGCGGCGCGATTGGCGTTCTGGTTGATCTGGATGAGATCCCCGTAATCCTCGTCACCGTGGTCGTGGCGCAGCAGGAGCAGGTCGCAATGGCCGGTGATGGCGGTCAGGATGTTGTTGAAGTCATGGGCCACGCCGCCGGCAAGTTCGCCCACCGCCTGCATCTTCTGGCTCTGCACGAATTGCTGCTCGAGCGTCTTGAGCTCGGTCGCATCGTGCAGCACCGCCAGGAGCGACGGGCCGGTATCGTCGGTGATGCGGCTCAGCGCGATCTGCAGGAAACACTCGTCCGCGCGCCGCCGGGCGCGCACCACCTCGGTCCGCTTGCTGGCCGAGCCCTTGAGGCTTTCGGCGACCCAGTCGCGCACCGGCCGGCCGGGCCCGTCGACCAGCGACGAGAGATGACCGCGCTCGTCCGGGGAGATGCCCAGCAGCACCTGCGCCTGGCGGTTGGAGGCCAGCACCTCCCCCTCCGAGCCGAGATGCAGGAGCGCCACCGGCAATGCCTCGAAGGCGCGCGCCGCGACCGAGGCCGCGGGCGGTTCCGCCAGTCCGGGCACGGCGTAGACCTCCCGCCGGCCGTCCTGGGACGACAGGATGACCGGCACGACCTCGATCGCGCCGTCGCCCGCCATCATCCGGGTGCGCCGTCCGGGCACCAGCGGCCGTTCCGGGAAGGCATCGGCCAGCGCCTCGACGCTGCGGCCCAGAAGCCGCCGCATCGCGTCGTTCATCGACAGGACCGTGTCGGCATGGCTGACCACCATCATCGGCAGGCCGATGCGCTGGCCGGAATTCAGCGCCTCGTCGGCTTCGTCCAGCCGCCAGAGCACGCCCCCGTCGAGCGCATGCGCGACCAGCCGCACCGGCCCGCGCGACGTCATGATCGCCTCCTGCACGGCGCCGCCATGCTCCACGGCGGTCTCGTGCCGGAACACGACCGCCGCGGCATTGGGCAGAAGGCCGGCAAGCGCGCGGGCCATGGGCTGCCCCTGTCGCGGGCCGAAGCGCTGCTCGGCAGCGAGGTTCTGCGCCGCGATCTCGCCGGTGTCGAGCGTGATGAAGCTGGGCGCGGGGTCGTGGCGGATCAGCCCGAGCGTCCGCTCGAAGCCGCGCCGGCGGCGCGCGCCCTGGAAGACGCCGCGCGCATAGACCAGGGCCGCGGCCCCGAAGAGCCCGCCGGCCATGGCCGCGAACACGAAGGTGACCCCCGGCGCCGAGGCGACGGCGGCCGCCACCGCCACCGCGAGCCCGACACCGAACAGCACGGCCGGCTGCGGACCCGGCATGAAACGGACCAGCGCCAGACCGCTCGGTTCTTCGACCCCGTCACTCACCCGAGCCGCCTTTTCCGTCCATGGTTCGTGGGTATTGCGTCGTTTCAATCGACATCCGTGCACATCTTTTCGCCAAAAAGGTTAACGGATATTTAAGCCGCGATGAAGCTGTCACGTCATCCGGGCGATCCCGTCAACCTCGAGGGGCCCGCAGGACGGCGGTGAAGAACCCGTCCGAGGCGGTCAGAGGCGTGTCCAGACGCGCCGCCACCTGCTGCCAGCCGGGCGACCGGGCGGCGAAGGCGGCGATCTGGTCCTCGTTTTCCCGCGCCAGGAGCGAACAGGTCATGTAGACGAGCAGGCCGCCCGGCGCGACGTGGACGGCGGCCTCGTCGAGGATCCCGGCCTGGAGGACGACAAGCTCGGCGAGGCGCTCGGGCGTGAGGCGCCACTTGGCCTCGGGATCGCGGCGCCACGTGCCCGCGCCGCTGCACGGCACGTCGCACAGGACCGCGTCATAGGGGGCGTGCCGCGCAGCCGTGCCCGGCGCCAGAACCTCGATCGAGACCCCGGCCCGCGAAGCCCGGGCCGGTATATCCGACATCCGCGCGGCAGAACTGTCATGGGCGAAGATGCGCCCCCCGCCGCGATCGGCGATGGCCAGCGCCTTGCCGCCGCCGCCGGCGCAGAAATCCAGGATCGCACCCTGCGCCGGCCAGTCCACCGACGCCACGGCACGCTGCGCCGAAAGATCCTGCAACTCCACCAGGCCGTCGAGATAGGCCGACGCGCTGCGGATGCGCCGCGCCCCCTCCGTCACCTCGAGCGCCGTTTCGCAGTCGGGATGCGCGCGCGTGACGATGCCATCCGCGGCGAGCGCCGCCTGGGCCCCGGCCCGGTCCGCCCGGCGGCGCGCGACGCGCAGCCAGACGGGCGCCCGGTCCGCGAGCGCCGCGAAAAGATCCTCGGGCCGGTCCGTGCGCGCCGCGAGATCCGCCCGCAGCCAGTCGGGGATGTCCTGCGCCGGGTCGAGCCCCCAGCCGGCCGGGTCCGCCGTCTTTGCCAGATGCGCGCGCTCCGCGTCCGTCAGCGGCGGAGGTGCGTAACCTGCGCCTGAAAAGAGCGCACCCGGATCCGCGCCCGCAAGCCGCGCCGCGCCGAGGACCAGCCCGCGCCCATCCGACGCGCCCCCGAGCCGCGCCGCGCTCTGCCGGCGGCGCAGGGCGTCATAGACGAGATCGCGCACCGCCGCACGGTCCCCGGAGCCGGCATAGCGCGCACCCCGCGCCCAGCGGGTCAGCGCGCGCTCCGCCGGGGCACCGGCGAGCCACGCGTCCAGCACCTCGATCGCCGCGGCCGCGCGCGCGCCGGGCGTCATGGAACCACATCAACGTCGCCGCGCAACGCCTTCACCTGGAATTGTAATTCGGGCTTTCGCGCGTGATCTGCACATCGTGCACATGGGACTCCTGCAGGCCCGCGCCGGTGATCCGGACGAAACGGCAGCGGCTCCGCATCTCGTCGATCGTGGCGCAGCCCGTATAGCCCATCGCCGCGCGCAGGCCGCCGATCATCTGGTGGATGACCGCGCCGGCGGGCCCCTTGTAGGCCACCTGCCCCTCGATCCCCTCGGGCACCAGCTTGTCCGAGGCCGCGTCCTTCTGGAAATACCGGTCCGCCGAGCCCCGCGCCATGGCCCCGAGGCTGCCCATGCCGCGATAGGACTTGAAGCTGCGGCCCTGGAACAGGATCACCTCGCCGGGGCTTTCGTCGGTGCCCGCGATCATCGAGCCCACCATCGCGCAATGGGCCCCCGCGGCGATGGCCTTGGCGAAATCGCCCGAGAACTTGATCCCGCCATCGGCGATCACGGGGGTGCCGCTGTCCTCGGCGGCGCGCGCGCAATCCATGATCGCGGTCAGTTGCGGCACGCCGACGCCGGCCACGACGCGGGTGGTGCAGATCGAGCCCGGCCCGATCCCGACCTTCACCGCGTCCGCCCCCGCCCCGATGAGCGCGCGCGTCGCCTCGGCGGTGGCCACGTTGCCCGCGACGACCTGCACCGCGTTCGACAGCTTTTTCACACGCTCGACCGCCTGGCCCACCAACGCGGAGTGGCCATGCGCCGTGTCGATCACGATAAGGTCGCAGCCCGCGTCGATCAGCGCCTCGGACCGGGCGTAGCCCGCATCGCCCACGGTGGTGGCCGCCGCGACGCGCAGCCGGCCCAGCTCGTCCTTGCAGGCGGCGGGGTGCAGGACGGCCTGCTCGGTGTCCTTCAGCGTCAGAAGCCCGGTCAGCTTGCCCTTCGCATCGGTCACCAGAAGCTTCTCGATGCGCCGCGCCTTCATCAGCGAGATCGCCTCACCCCGGTCGGCCGGCTCGCGCAGGATGGCGAGGTTGTCGGCGCTCATCATCACGCGCACGGGCGTGTCGTCGGCCTCGGCGAAGCGCATGTCGCGGTTCGTGACGATGCCCAGCACGCGACGGTTCTCGTCCACGACGGGAAAGCCGGTGAAGCCGTAGCGCTCGGTCAGCGCCTTGGCGTCGGCCAGCGTCTGGTCGGGCGTGAGCGTCACGGGGTTGTAGACGATGCCGCTTTCGAAGCGCTTGACGCGCCGCACTTCACGGGCCTGCGCCTCGATGTCGAGATTGCGGTGGATGACGCCCATGCCGCCCGCCTGGGCCATGGCGATGGCCATGCGCGCTTCGGTCACCGTGTCCATGGCCGAACTCAGGAGCGGGATGTTGAGCGTGATCGCCTTGGTCACCCGCGTCCGCGTGTCCACGTCGGCGGGCAGGACGGTGCTTTCGTCCGGAACCAGCAGCACGTCGTCGAAGGTGAGCGCCTCGCGAATCTCCATGGGGGGTCTCCTGCCGATCCTGCGTTGGCGTGTCCCTATCACATGCGCTGCGCGCAAGGAAAAGGGGGAAGCGCCGCCATGGGCCGAAAGACCCATGACGGCGCTTGGGTCTCCGCCCGGCGGTCTTCCCAGGAGATGCAGCGGCCCGGGCAGATCAGCCGCGGAAGCCGGTCGCCACCACGAATTTCTCCGAACTGTCGGCGCGAGACGCGGGCGGCTTGACGTTGGCCACCTTGTCGAAGCGTTGCTTGAGCTGGGTCTGCAACCCGGCCTCCGCCCCGCCGGCCAGCACCTTGGCGACGAAGGTGCCGCCGGGCTCGAGCACGTCGAAGGCCAGCGCCGCCGCGGCCTCGGTCAGGGCCACGATGCGCAAATGGTCGGTCTGCTTGTGGCCCGAGGACGCGGCGGCCATGTCGCTCATCACCACGTCCGCCCGGCCGCCGAGCCAGTCCTTGATCCGGTCGTCGGCGCCGTCCTCCATGAAGTCCAGCACATGCAGTTCCGCCCCGGCGATGGGCTCCACCTCCTGCAGGTCGATGCCGATGATGCGCCCCTGCGCCTTGCCCGGCTTCTCGCCCAGCGCGTTGATGCGCGGCACCGCCACCTGGCACCAGCCGCCGGGCGCGCAACCCAGGTCGACGACACGCGCGCCCGGGACGAGGAACCGGTACTTGTCGTCGAGTTCCATGATCTTGTAGGCGGCACGCCCGCGAAACCCCTCCCGCCGCGCGCGCTGCACGTAGGGGTCGTTCAACTGCCGCTCCAGCCAGCGCGTGGAGGACAGCTTGCGCCCCCGCGCCGTCCGGACCTTGACCTTGAGGTCGCGCTGACCCCGTCCGCTCTTGGGTTTCATCGGTCGATCACCATGTTCCGTCGGCTCGATCTACGCGCGGCGAAGCCCCGGCGCAACGAGGGCTGTCGAAGACGGCCCGAGGCGCGCCGGCCCCGGGTCGGCGGCGCGAGCCGGCGAAATCCCTATTCCTCCAGCACCCCGTCCTGGGACATCTGCGCATAGAGAAGCCCCTCGCGCAGGCCCCGGTCGGCCACGCTCAACCGGTCCGTGGGCCAGGCCCTGAGCAGCGCCTGCAGGATCGCCGAGCCCGACATGATCAGCGTCTGCCGGTCGCGCCCGATCCGCGGGTCGCGGCGCCGCCCCTCGGGCCCCAGCGCCAGATATTGCGAGATCACCGCATCGATCTGGTCCGAGGTCATCCGAAGCCCGTCCACCTTGTTGCGATCGTAGCGCCTGAGGCCCAGGTGGCTCGCGGCCACGGTGGTCACGGTGCCGCTCGTGCCGATGATCTGGAAGCCCTCGCGCGCCTGGTCGGCGGCATCCACATAGGGCGAGAAATCGGCCAGCTGTTCCTCGAAATACCAGCTCATCAGCGCGAAACGCGCGCCGTCGTCGGCCACGTCCTGGTACATGTCCTTGAGCGTCGCCACGCCCAGCGGGATCGAGATCCAGTCCACGACCTTGGCGCGCGGAAACCGGCTGTCGGAATTGTCGAAGCCCTGGTGCAGCCGCATGATCGAGCGCGGACGCTCCGGGCGCGGCACGCGGCTGAGATCGATCCACACAAGCTCGGTCGAGCCGCCGCCGATATCGACCACCAGAAGCTGCTCGGTCTTCGTGGACACCAGCGGCGCGCAGGAGACGACGGCCAGCCGCGCCTCTTCCTCGGGCTGGATGATCTCCAGCTCCAGCCCCGTGTCCCGCCGCACCAGCGCGATGAACTCCTCGGCATTGGTCGCACGCCGGCAGGCCTCGGTCGCGACCATCCGCATCCGCTCGACCCGGTGTTTCTGAAGCTTCTTGCGGCAGATCTTGAGCGCGCCCACCGCGCGGGCCATCGAGGCGCGCCCCAACCGGCCCGAGGCCTCCAGCCCCTGCCCCAGCTGCACCGATTTCGAGAAACTGTCGACCACGTGAAGCTGGTTGCCCTTGGGCTGGGCGATCAGCATGCGGCAGGAATTGGTGCCAAGATCGAGCGCGGCGTAAAGGTCGGCGGGGTCCGGCCGCTCGGGCATCGTCGGTCTGAGATCGGCGGGCGGCAGGCTGCTGGGCGCGACGGGCGTGACATGTCGCGGGAAGGCGGCGGTCCCCTCGGGACGATCCGTCGACATGTGCCGCCTCCTCCTTGCGCGCCGCGATTTCAACCTCGGGAACCCGCACTCTAGGCCGCACGCGCCCCTGCCACAACAGTTGCGTTCGCGCGCCGCCACCAAACCGGCGGACCGGAGTGAGTCTTCCTCAATTCCTTCATGAGTATTTTGGACCGCCCAAGGCCTCGCGCAATGCGCGGGCAAACCGTAGTTTCAGCCTGCCGGGTCGCTCCGGCCACGGTTCATGTCGAAAACAGGCCCCTGCGACGCCTGAACATCCCTATGGTGCAGCAAGCCGGACCAGCCGGCCCCCGCACGCGTTCCCCGAGAGGTCCCATGCCGACCGTCACCCATGTCTACTGGCGAGACATCCCCGCCCAGGTCATCGTCGGCAAGGGCCGCCGCGGGGCCAAGGCGCCGCTGCCCGAGCGGTTCGAACAGGCGATCGACCGGGTCGCGATGCGCATCGGCGCGCGCGATGCCGACGCCTATCTCGCCGAATGGCGCAAGGTGCAGATCGGTGAGCGGGAGGGCGATCCGGCCGAGATCGCCGCCGCCGAGGCCGCGCGCCTCGATGCCGAATACGGCCCCGAGACCCTGAAAGCCCTCATCGAGGCGGACGGCCGGACGCCGCCCGCCGCGCGCGCCTGAACCGAGCCAGACTTGGCCACCATCCGGGAGATCCTCATGTCGCTTCTGTCCTTCCGCAAGCCCGCGCAGGCCGCGGCACCGCCCGCCGGCCGCACGGGCCGCATCGCGGCGCTCCTGGAGGGCTACTCGATCGAGGTGATGCCGCGCACCGCCGCCAAGGTCGAGGATTTCAGGACGCTCCTGCCGCAGGGCACCCGCGTCTACATCGCCCATATCGACGGCACCGAGATCGACGACATGGTCGCGACCGCCAGGCGCCTGCGCGAGGAAGGCTTCGAGCCGATGCCGCATTTCCCCGCCCGCTCGATCGCCGGCCCCGCGACGCTGGCCGAGTGGATCGCCCGCTACCAGGGTGAGGCCGGCGTGCGGCAGGCGCTGGTACTGGCCGGCGGCATCCCCACGCCGCGCGGTGCGTACCATTCCTCGATGCAGCTTCTCGAGACGGGCTTCTTCGATGACGCGGGCTTCACCCATCTGCACGTGGCGGGCCACCCCGAAGGCAATCGCGACATCGACGCCGATGGCGGCGAGGCCGAAGCCATGGCCGCGCTCCGCTGGAAACAGGATTTCGCCAACCGCAGCGACGCGCGCTTCGCCATCGCGACCCAGTTCGCCTTCGAGGCGGGCCCGGTTCTCGACTGGTCCGACCGCCTCGCCGCCGCCGGCATCGAGATGCCGGTGCATCTGGGCGTCGCCGGCCCGGCCAAGCTGCAGACACTGATCCGCTTCGCCATCGCCTGCGGCGTGGGCAATTCGCTGGGCGTGTTGCAGAAGCGCGCGAAGGACGTCACGAAGCTTCTTATGCCGTTCGAGCCGACCGAGTTCCTGGGCGCGCTGGCCGAGGCCAGGGCCGCCGGGCGCGGCACGAATATCGAGGCCATCCACTTCTTCCCGCTGGGCGGCATCAAGACGAATGCGGACTGGGCCATCGCCAATGGCGGCGCCGCCGCACGACCCGCCCGCGCGCAAGCCTGAGACCGCAAGGAAAGCATCACCCACATGACCCGCACCGTCATCGAATCGAAGACCCGGACCACCATCATGGGCTTCGATCAGCCGTTCTGCGTGATCGGCGAGAGGATCAATCCCACCGGCCGCAAGATCCTCAACGAGGAACTCGAACGTGGAGACTATTCCCGCGTCGAGGCCGACGCCGTGGCCCAGGTCGCGGCCGGCGCGACCGTGCTCGACGTGAACTCGGGGGCGGTCTTCTCCAACAAGATGGGCGAGGATGCGCGCTACGCCGACAACAATTTCGTCGAGCCGATGCTGATGCCCGAACTGATCCGGGTGGTGCAGGGCGTGACGGATTGCCCGCTCTGCATCGACAGCTCGGTCCCGGGCGCGCTTCAGGCCGGCCTCGAGGCGGCCGAGGGCCGGCCGCTGGTGAACTCCGTCACCGGAGAAGAGGAGCGGCTGGAGGTCGTCCTGCCGCTGGTGAAGAAGTACAACGTGCCCGTCGTGGCGATTTCCAACGACGACACCGGCATCTCCGAGGACCCGGAGGTCCGCTTTGCCGTGGCGAAGAAGATCGTGGAGCGCGCCGCCGATTTCGGCATCCCCGCCCACGACATCGTCGTCGACCCGCTCGTCATGCCGATCGGCGCCATGGCCACGGCGGGCCAGCAGGTCTTCACCCTCGTGCGGCGCCTGCGCGAGGAGCTGGGCGTGAACACGACCTGCGGCGCGTCGAACATCTCCTTCGGGCTGCCGAACCGGCACGGGATCAACAATGCCTTCCTGCCGATGGCCTTCGGGGCCGGCATGACGAGCGCCATCATGAACCCCGTGGCGCTGCCGGTGGGACCGACCAGGATCGCCGAGAAAAGGGCCGAGGTGGAGGCCGCCGGCGTGGTCCTTCCGCCCGACATGGACGACGAGACCTTCGTGAAGCTCTTCGGCCTGGGCTCCACGAGGCCCCGGCCCGGCAAGGAGATGGAGGCGATCCGCGCCGCCAATTTCCTCATGAACCATGACGATGGCGGGGCCGCCTGGATCAACTTCAACAAGGACCCCGACGCCGCGCCGCAAGGCGGCCGGGCGGGGGGACGACGACGCCGCCGGCAAGCGGGATGAGCCTTTACGGAGGATTCACCATGCCTCGCCTATCCTCAGGGGATGGAAAAGCTCCGGCCTGCCATCCCCGTTCCTGCCGCGCCTTGGGTCGCGCAGGTCTTCTCGGCGAGAACGGTGCGCCACGGCGGTGTCGTGCGCCGCTCGCTGCGCTGGATCGAGGCAGAGGTCGGCCGCGCCGACTTCGAGGACGAGGTGCGCCGCCGCGGATGGCACATGGCCGAATGCAACGGACAGCTGGTGGTCTTCTGCACGCAGCGCCCGGTGCGGCTGCTTTTCTGACCCGAAAATTCGTACGAATTTTCGCACCATGCGAATTTTCGTACGAAAATTCGTGACCGCACGCCTATCTGAAGTCTCATGACCCACGACCCGCTCATCATCTTCACGCCGTCGGGAAAACGCGGCCGTTTTCCGGTCGGGACACCGATCCTCACCGCGGCCCGGCAACTCGGCGTCGATCTCGACTCGGTCTGCGGCGGGCGCGGCATCTGCTCCAAGTGCCAGGTCGCGCCGTCCTATGGCGATTTCCCGAAACACGGGGTCCATGTCGGCGCCGACGCTCTCTCCGGCTGGAACGCCGTCGAGGAACGCTACGACCGCGTCCGTGGCCTCGCCGAGGGCCGGCGGCTCGGATGCCAGGCCACGCTGCAGGGGGATGTCGTGGTCGATGTCCCGCCGGAATCGCAGGTCCACAGGCAGGTCGTCCGCAAGGCGGCCTCTGCCAGGCCGATCACCATGGATCCGGCCACGCGCCTCGTGCTTGTCGACGTGACCGAACCCGACATGCACGAGCCGTCGGGCGATTTCGAGCGCCTCAGGGATGCCCTGGCGGCACAGTGGGACATCCGCGACGTGTCCGCCCCCCTGGCCGTGCTGCAATCCCTTCAGCCCGCGCTCCGCAAGGGCAACTGGCAGGTCAGCGTCGCCCTGCACCGGCCCGCCGGATCGGAGCGGCACCACATCCTGGGCGTCTGGCCGGGACTGCACGAGGGCGGGCTCTTCGGTCTCGCGATCGACCTCGGCTCCACCACCATCGCCGCGCATCTGTGCGACCTGACCGACGGGCGGGTGCTGGGCTCGGCCGGCATCATGAACCCGCAGATCCGCTTCGGCGAGGATCTGATGAGCCGGGTCTCCTACGCGATGATGAACCCCGGCGGCGACCGCGAGATGACACAGGCTGTCCGCGCCGCGATCGGCGATCTGGCGAAGGATCTCGCCGAGGAGGCCGGCGTCGCGCCCGACCTGATCTTCGAGACGGTGATCGTCTGCAACCCGGTGATGCACCACCTCCTGCTCGGGATCGACCCCGTGGAGCTGGGGCAGGCGCCCTTCGCGCTCGCGACCTCGGACAGCTTGACGCTGACCGCCCGTGACCTCGGCCTCGACGGTCTGGCCCCCACGGCGCAGGTCTACCTCCTGCCCTGCATCGCCGGCCATGTGGGCGCGGATGCCGCCGCCGTGGCGCTGTCGGAGTCGCCGGGCACATCCGACGATCTCGTCCTGATCGTCGACGTGGGCACCAATGCCGAGATCCTGCTCGGGGACCGCTCGGGCGTGCTCGCCTGTTCCTCGCCCACCGGACCCGCCTTCGAGGGCGCCCAGATCAGCGCGGGCCAGCGCGCCGCCCCCGGCGCCATCGAACGGGTGGAAATCGACCCCGCCACGAAGGAACCGCGCTTCAAGGTGATCGGCTGCGACCTCTGGTCGACCGATCCGGGCTTCACTGACGCCACGGCCGAAACGGGCGTCACCGGCATCTGCGGCTCGGGCATCATCGAGGCGGTGGCCGAGATGCGGATGGCGGGCCTTCTCGACGCCTCGGGCCTGATCGGCGGCGCCGAGGCCACCGGCACCACGCGCTGCGAGCCGCAGGGGCGCACGCATGCCTACCTCCTGCACGACGGCAGCGCCGCGGGCGGCCCGCGGATCCTTGTCACGCAAGGCGACATCCGCGCGATCCAGCTCGCGAAATCCGCGCTCTACGCGGGCGCGCGCCTTCTGATGGACAAGCGCGGCACCGACCGCGTCGACCGCGTCGTCCTTGCCGGGGCTTTCGGCGCGCATATCAGCCCCAAGCACGCGATGGTGCTGGGCATGATCCCCGACGCGCCGCTGGACAAGGTGACCAGCGCAGGCAACGCCGCCGGCCACGGGGCGCGCATGGCGCTTTGCAATCGCTCCGCGCGCGAGGAGATCGAGCGCACCGTGCGCCGCATCGACAAGATCGAAACCGCCGTGGAACCGCGCTTCCAGGAGCATTTCGTGAATGCCAACGCGATCCCGCACGCGGTCGATCCGTTTCCGGAACTGGCCAGGGTCGCGCCCCTGCCCCATGTGGCGTTCGGCGCCTCGGGGTCTCAACCGGGCGACGGCGGCGGGCGACGCCGCCGCCGACGGGCCTGAGGACGCGACCGGCGCGAGCCACCCAGGTCCGCGACCTTCTACCGGAACGGGGCCGTGCCCCATTGACCCGGCCCCCGCGCTTGGCTATCTCCACCCTCCACGGCGCGGGTATGGTGAAAAGGTATCACGCGAGCTTCCCAAGCTTAAGTTACGGGTTCGATTCCCGTTACCCGCTCCAGAAATTCCGTTTTCGTGCGACCGCTCTTCGGGCTACTTCAGCGTGTCTTCCCCGCGCTACCGCCCTGCGGGCTGCTTGAGCGTGGCTTCCTCGCGCTACCGCCCTGCGGGCTGCTTGAGCCT
>CAZGHJ010000058.1:0-13786 GCA_964525355.1 uncultured Roseicyclus sp. | reverse complement strand
CCCGCGATCTCGCCGCGCAGGTCCTTCAGGATCCGCACCTCGCGCGAGCTTTCCATCGTGTTGCCGTAGGAGGAGGCCTCGAGAAAATCGACCTCCACCGGCAGATCGAGTTCTCGTACAAGATCGGCGATGAAGACGAAACTGCCGCGCAAAAGCCCCACGAGGACGAGTTTCTCGGTCCCGGCGAAATCGGCCTCGATCTCGCGTGCCAGCGCCTCGATGCGGGCCGCGATGGACTTGGCCGAGATCATCTGCAGAACCTCGTAGCGGGGGGGATCCCCGGCCTCGGTCTTCGGCTGCGCCATCATGTCCCCCTTGGCCCTGCGTCCGGAAACCTTGATTTCCGGCGCGGGTTTTATGACATGACGTGCACGGAAGAAAGACGAAAGGCCGCCATGCCCGCCCATTCGGAGACCCGACGGCTGCCCTACACGGCCGAACAGATGTACGATCTCGTCGCCGACGTGGCGCGCTACCCGCAGTTCATTCCCTGGATCGCGGCATCGCGCGTGCGCTCCGTCAAGCCCGAGGGCGAGACGCAGGTGATGCATGCCGACCTCGTCGTGGGCTTCAAGATGTTCCGCGAGACCTTTCTCAGCCGGGTCACGATGTGGGAGGACACGCGCCGCATCGACACGTCCTATATCGAGGGGCCCTTCAGGCACATGAACTCCACCTGGATGTTCCGCGATTGCGAGGATGGCGGCTGCGAGGTGGCCTTCGACGTGGATTTCGAGTTCAAGAACCGGCTGTTGCAGGGGGCCGCGGGGCTGTTCTTCCACGAGGCGATGCAGCGGATCGTGCGCGCCTTCGAGGCCCGCGCCGACGCGCTTTACGGTCGGAACGCGGCCACGGCCTGAGCGCCTCAGCGCGCCGCTTTCAGCACCATCCCCAAGGCATGATCGACGCTCGCCCGCCGCACGGCGTCCCGGCCGCGCGGCCCGAATTCGACCGTCTCCACCGTGACGCCCCCTTCCGTCGCCAGCCCGAAACAGACACGGCCCTCGGGCTTGTGATCCGACCCGCCGGGGCCCGCGATGCCGGTGACCGACACCGCAATGTCGGCGTCGGAGCGTGTCAGCGCGCCCGCCGCCATCTCCGCGGCGACGGCTTCGGAGACGGCGCCCTGGGCCTCCAGCGTCTCCGGCATCACGGCCAGCATCTGCGTCTTTGCCGCGTTCGAATAGGTCACGAACCCCCGGTCGAATACCGAAGATGACCCTGCGACATCGGTGATGGCCGCCGCGATCATGCCCCCCGTGCAGCTTTCGGCCGTGGCCAGCCGCCAGCCGCAGGCCTTGAGCGCGTCGATGACCTCCGCCGCGCTCATGCGGGAATGAGCAGAAGGTGGGCCACCACCGCGAAGACCGCGACGACCAGCGCCGCGAGCCAGCCCGCGATCAGGTCGTCGGCCATCACGCCCATCGGCCCCTCCTGCCGGTCGGCCCAACCCACCGGGCCCGGCTTCCAGATGTCGAAGAGGCGGAAGGCGAGGAAGGCCGTCACGATCCCGGGCCAGAGGTCCAGAAACCCCGCGCCCGCGAACTGCGCCCCGAAGGACACCGGCCAGAGCGCGACGAACATGCCGGCGACCTCGTCGATGACGATCTCCGAGGGGTCTTTCTCGGCCGTGCCCGCCGTCGCCAAGCCCACGGCCCACCAGCCGGCGGCAGAGATCGCCAGCGTGGCCAGCGCCAGCGCCCAGAAACCGCCCAGCCCGTGCAGCGCCCAGGCAAGCGGCAGCGCGGCGAGGCTGCCCCAGGTGCCGGGGGCAGGGCGCAGATGGCCGACACCGCCCAGCGTCGCTATGACATGCGCCGCGTTCATGGCGTCACCAGCGTGACCGTGGCGAGCGCCGCGATCCCCTCTTCGCGGCCGGTGAAGCCCAGCCGCTCCGACGTGGTGGCCTTGACCGACACGCGATCCTCCCCGATCCGCAGAAGCCCCGCAAGCGAGGCCCGCAGCGCGCCCGCGTGCGGCCCGATCTTCGGCCGTTCGCAGACCAGCGTCAGATCCGCATGGGTGATGATGAAGCCCCTGTCGCGCGCCATGTCCACGGCATGGGTGAGGAAGATGTGGCTCGCCGTCCCCTTCCATTGCGGGTCGGAGGGCGGGAAATGCGTGCCGATATCGCCCGCCGCCAGCGCGCCGTAGATCGCGTCGGTCACGGTGTGCAGGCCCACATCGGCGTCCGAATGGCCCTGCAGCCCGCGGTCATGGGGCACGGCCACGCCGCAGAGCATCACGTGATCGCCCGGCCCGAAGCGGTGCACGTCGTAGCCGTTGCCCGTCCTCACATCCATCTGCGCCTCCATCAGTCGCGCCGCGCGGGCGAAATCGGCCTCGGTGGTGATCTTGAGATTGGCCTCGTCGCCCGGCGTGATCGCCACGGTCAGGCCGGCGGCGCGCGCCACGGCCACGTCATCGGCTGCGGGGCCGGTGGCGGCGTCATGGGCGGCGCGGATCGCCTCGAGACGGAAGCCCTGTGGGGTCTGCGCCCGCCAGAGCCCTTCGCGATCCTCGGTGCCGGCCACGGTGCCCGCGCCGCGCCAGAGCGCGTCGGTGACCGCCAGCGCCGGGGCGGCGCCGTCATGGGTTTCGAGCGCCGCGAGCACGCCGTCGATGACCGCCCGCGACACCAGCGGCCGGGCCGCGTCGTGGATCAGCACCAGCGGATACCGCCCCGACAGCGCCGCGAGTCCCGCGCGCACCGAGGCGTCGCGGCTGTCGCCGCCGGCCACGTCGCTCAGCGGGCATGTCGCGGTGACGCCTGCGGCGGCGTAAAGCGCGCAATCGCCGGCGCCGCGGACCACGACGATCTCGCCAATCGCGGGATGTGCGTCGAAGGCCGCCACCGTGCGTGCCAGCACCGAGCGGCCAGCCAAATCCCTGTACTGCTTGGGTAAACCGCCACCTGCGCGCAGGCCGCGGCCGGCCGCCACGATGATGGCGGCAGCGTGCTGCGGGTCGCTCTGGGTGTCGGATGCGGTCATGGGCGCAGCTTTATTGCCTCGTCGCCCGTGGCACAATGCGGCGCATCGGGTGCTCAGAAATTAATCGGCATGCCTAAAATTCGCGCTCACAATCGCAGGTGTCGAAAAAACGCTCGGCATTCCTTTGAACTCCCGCGCGCGGCGCAGTATCGAGTGGGCCACATGCACAAGGAATGGGCATTTGGCGGTTTCTCTGGCAGGTGATCTGCCATGGCCACCGGTGTTTCTCGCACCGATGGCGGGCATAACGGATTTGCCGTTCCGGCGGCTTGTCGCGTCTTTCGGCGCGGGTCTGGTCGTGTCGGAAATGGTGGCGAGCCGGGATATGGTGGCGGAAAAGCCCTCGGCGCGCGCGCGGGCCGAGCTGGGCCTACGCGAGACCGCCACGGCCGTGCAACTGGCGGGCTGCGAGCCGCGCCCGATGGCCGAGGCGGCGCGCATCGTCGCGGGGCAGGGCGCGCGGATCATCGACATCAACATGGGATGCCCCGCCAAGAAGGTCACGGGCGGGCTGTCGGGCTCGGCGCTGATGCGCGATCCCGACCATGCGCTGCGCCTGATCGAGGCGGTGGTCGGCGCGGTGGATGTGCCGGTGACGCTCAAGACGCGGCTGGGATGGGATGACGGCAGCCGCAACGCGGCCGAGCTTGCGCGCCGGGCCGAGGCGGCCGGCGTGGCGATGGTCACGATCCATGGCCGCACACGCTGCCAGTTCTACAAGGGCGTCGCGGACTGGTCGGCGATCCGGGCAGTCAGGGACGCCGTGACGATCCCGGTCATCGCCAACGGGGACATCGGGGACGCCGGCGCCGCGAGGCGCGCGCTGAAGGCCTCGGGCGCCGATGGCGTGATGGTGGGCCGCGGCGCGCAAGGCCGGCCTTGGGCGCTGGCGGAAATCGCGACGACGCTGTTCGGGCAGCCCCCTGTCGCGAGGCCGCGCGGCGCGGCTCTGGTCGACCTTGTGGCGCGCCATTACGAGGACATGCTGGCCTTCTACGGGCGCGATCTGGGGCTGCGCGTCGCGCGCAAGCATCTGGGCTGGTACATGGACGGCGCCGGCACGCCCGGCGATCTGCGCCGCAGCCTGTTGACGGCCTGCGATCCGCGGGCGGTCCTGGCGCGCCTCGGCCCCGCGCTGGCCGGCGATCGCGCCGCCCGCATCCCGGCGGACGCCGCATGACGCAGGTGACGCAGTCGCTCTGGGCCTCGCTGCCGGTGCCGGCGCTGATCGTGGGCGCCGACGACCGCATTCTCGACGTGAACCCCGCCGCCGAGACCTTTCTGAACGCCTCCAAACGCTCGCTCGAGGGCTTCCCCGTCTGGGACAAGATCTTCGTCGACGCGCCGCTCGAGGACGCTTTCGGGCGCGTCCGCGAAGGGCATAGCGCGCTTTTCGTGAATGCCGTGGACGTGGGCACCGGCAGCCGCAAGCCCGTCACCTGCGACGTGCAGATCGCGCCGCTTGCGGACAAGCCGGACCACGTGCTGGTGCTGCTGGAAAGCCGCGATCTGGCCGGGCGGCTCGACCGGGCGATGCATTCGAAATCGGCGGCGAAATCGGCCATCGGCATGGCCGAGATGCTGGCCCACGAGATCAAGAACCCGCTTGCCGGGATCACCGGCGCGGCGCAGCTGATCTCGATGAACGCCAGCGGCGACGAGCGCGAGTTGACCGACCTGATCGTGGCCGAGACCCGGCAGATCCTGAAGCTTCTCCAGCAGGTCGAGGAGTTCGGCAATCTCCGCCCGCCCGACCGGCGCGCGGTGAACATCCACGACGTGCTCGACCGCGCGCGCAAGTCCGCGGCCATCGGCTTTGCCGCGCATATGGAGATCGAGGAGGATTACGACCCCTCGCTGCCGCCGACGCTGGGCGATCCCGACCAGTTGCAGCAGGTGTTCCTGAACCTTCTGAAGAACGCCGCCGAGGCCGGGCGCTCGGGCGGCACGATCCGCATCCGCACCTTCTACGAATTGTCCCTGAAGGTGCGCCGTCGCGACGGCACGGGCGGCGCGGTGCCGCTTCAGGTCGAGATCATCGACGACGGGCCGGGCATTCCGCCCGAGATCGCCGGCGACATCTTCGAGCCCTTCGTGTCGGGCCGCGAGAACGGCACCGGGCTCGGCCTCGCGCTGATTTCCAAGATCGTGTCCGATCACGAGGGCTGGATCTCGGTCGATTCCGTGCCGGGACGCACCGCCTTCCGCATTTCGCTTCCCGTCGCGCCGCATGGGGCGGATGCCTGATGCCGCGCCGCGCCGACACAACCGGAGAGACCTGACATGGACGGAACCGTTCTCGTCGCAGATGACGACCGCACCATCCGCACGGTGCTGACCCAGGCGCTGACGCGGGCCGGCTGCAAGGTGCATGCCACGTCCAGCCTGATGACCCTCATGCGCTGGGTCGAGGAGGGCAAGGGCGACCTCGTGATCTCGGATGTCATCATGCCCGATGGCAACGGGCTCGAGACGCTGCCGCACATCTCCGAGCGGCGCCCCGGCCTGCCGGTCATCATCATCTCGGCCCAGAACACGATCATGACCGCGATCCAGGCGACCGAGGCCGAGGCCTACGATTACCTGCCCAAGCCGTTCGATCTGCCCGACCTGATGAAGCGCGCGGCCCGCGCGCTCGACCAGAAGCGCCGCGCCACGCCCACGCCGAAGCCTGCGGCCGACGCCACGAGCCTGCCCGCGCAGGAGGATCTGCCGCTGGTGGGCCGCACGCCCGCGATGCAGGCGCTCTACCGGCTGGTCGCGCGGGTGATGAACACCGATCTCGCGGTGCTGATCACCGGCGAAAGCGGCACGGGCAAAAGCCTGATCGCGCGGGCGATCCACGATTTCTCGGACCGCCGGACGCTGCCGTTCGTGGTCGCCGCGCCCTCGGACCTCGACGGCATGGATGGCCCCTCCGCGGTGATCGCGCGCGCCAGGGGCGGCTCGATCCTGTTCGACGAGGTGGGCGATCTGAGCGAGGAGGCGCAGGGCAAGATCGTGCGGATGCTGGACGCGCTGGGGGACTCCGCGCCGCGGGTGATGGCCACCTCCCAGCGCGACCTGATGGAGCGGATGGAGGCCGGCGCCTTCCGCCAGGACCTGTTCTACCGTCTGGGCGGCGTCACCATCGCCGTGCCCTCCCTGCGCGAACGGGTCGATGACATCCCGCTTCTGGCCAACCATTTCCTGGGCCGGGCCGAGCGTGACGGGGCCAATGCGCGCCGGTTTTCCGACGACGCCATGGACCTTGTGCGCGCCTATTCCTGGCCGGGCAACGTGCGGCAGCTTGAGAACACCATCCGCCGCCTGACTGTCACCAGCCCCTCGGAGGAGATCACCCGCGCCGAGATCGAGGCCGTGCTCGGCTCGCAGCCGGCGATCGAGCCGCTGATGGGCGGCAGCGCGGGCGACAAGCTCTCGGCCTCGGTGGCCAAGCATCTCAGGCGCTATTTCGACCTCCATGGCGGGGTGTTGCCGCCCCCCGGTCTTTACGCGCGGATCCTGCGCGAGGTGGAGATGCCGCTGATCGAGATCGCGCTGGAGGCCACGGGCGGCAACCAGGCCAAATGTGCCGAACTCCTCGGCATCAACCGCAATACCTTGCGAAAAAAGATCACCGACCTTGATATTCGCGTGACACGCCGCCGGAAGTTGATGTAAAACCGCAACAGCAACGTGGCAGAATAGGCACGACCGCGACCGGCGCCGACGGATCGGCCGTCGGCCTGGCCCCTCGGACCGGGGCCGGTCGCGAGGATTGAGTGGTGCAGCGTGGTTGATCAGCAGGCGGAAACATCATCCGCCAAGCCGCCGGTCTCCGGAGGCCGGCGCTTGGCCGCAAGGACGTTCGAGCGGTTCCTGCAGTTGCGCAAGACCCGGCGCTGGCGCGCGGCCAGCACGTTCGGGCTGGTCATCCTCGGGCCTGTCCTCGCCATCGCGACCTTCCTCGTGCTTGGCCCGCTGGCCGAGGCGGTGGTCACCCCGGCGCTGCGGCTCGTGCTTCTGGCCGACCTCGTCTACATCCTCGTCGTCGCCACGCTCGTCCTGCGCGAGGTGGCGCGGATCGTGGCCTCGCGCCGCGCGCGCTCGGCGGGCTCGCGCCTGCATCTGCGACTCACGGGCGTCTTCGCGCTCGTGGCGCTGGTCCCCACGATCCTGGTGGCGGTCTTCGCCACGATCACCGTGAACATGGGGCTCGAGAGCTGGTTCTCCGACCGGGTCTCCACCGCGCTCGGCAATTCGGTGGACGCGGCGGTGGCCTACCAGCAGGAACACCGCGACGACCTGTCGGAAGACGCCCGCGCGCTGGCCTCCTTTCTCAACGGCAATCGCCGCGCCGCGCCTTTCCTGTCGGATGGCGACCTGCGACAACTGCTCAGCCAGGGCCAGGCCCTGATTCAGCGCGGCCTGCGCGAGGCCTTCGTGATCGACGGCGGCGGCGAGATCCGCGCCCGCGGCGAGCGCAGCTACCTGTTCGATTTCGAACGCCCCGACGCCGATGCGCTGGCCCGCGCCCAGGCCGGCGAGCTGGTGCTGATCGAGGACCGGGAGCAGAGCGAATTCCGCGCGCTCCTGCGGCTCGACGCATTTCCGGACCGCTACCTCTATGTCAGCCGCGAGGTCGACGGCGAGATCACCGCGCTTCTCGACGAGACACAGCAGACGGTGCAGCTCTACCGCCAGCTCGAGCTCGACCGCGGCCGCGTCCTGTTCGAGTTCGGCCTGATCTACCTGGGCTTCGCGATCATCATGATTCTCGCCGCGATCTGGCTGGGCCTGTGGTTCGCCGAGCGCCTGTCGCGGCCCGTGGGCCGGCTGGCCAGCGCGGCGCAGCGGGTGGGGCAGGGCGATCTGGAGGTGCGCGTCGCGGAAGAACGCAGCGACGACGAGATCGCCATGCTGGGCCAGCTCTTCAACCAGATGACGCGCCAGCTCAAGGGCCAGCGCGACACGCTGATCGAGCAGAACGCGGCGACCGAGGCGCGGCGGCGCCTGTTCGATTCGGTGCTGACCAGCGTCACGGCCGGCGTCATCGGGCTGAACGCGGAGGGGCGGATCGATTTCGTGAACCGCTCGGCGATCCGGCTTCTGGGGCTGGTCGAGCAGCGCGATTCCGGCCTCTCGCTGCAAGCGGCGGTGCCGGAGTTCGCCGCGCTCTTCGAGCGGCTCACGCGCAGCTTCTCCGAAAGCGTGCAGGAGGAGATCAAGCTGACCCGCAGGGGCAAGCAGGAGAGCCTTCTGGTGCGCATGGCCACGCGGCGCAACACCGATGGCGCGCTCGAGGGCTACGTGGTGGCCTTCGACGACGTGACCGAGCTGGTCTCGGCCCAGCGCATGGCCGCCTGGGGCGACGTGGCCCGTCGCATCGCCCACGAGATCAAGAACCCGCTGACGCCCATCCAGCTTTCGGCCGAACGCATCAATCGCAAGTTCTCCAGGCAATTGTCGGAGGAGGACGCCGCGCAGCTGGCGCAGATGACCGAGGTCGTGGTGCGCCAGACCAACGACCTGCGCCGCATCGTCGACGAGTTCTCCAGGTTCGCCCGCATGCCCGAGCCCGAGACCCGGCTGGAAGACGCCGTTCAGCTTCTGCGCGAGGCGGTCACGCTGCAGCAGGCCGGCCAGCCCGACGTGGCCTTCAGCGTGTCGTTGCCCGCCGCGCCCGTCTTCGCCGAACTCGACGCGACGATGATCGGGCAGGCCTTCACCAACCTCATCAAGAACGGCGGCGAGGCCATTGAAAGCCTTGTGGAAAAAGGTGCGCCCAAGGGTTTCCGGCCCGAGCTTCGCGTGCGCATGACCACGACGCCCGAGACCGTTGTCGTGGAGATCGCCGACAACGGGATCGGCCTGCCGCCCGACCGGGCGAAACTGTTCGAACCCTATGTCACCACGCGTGAGAAGGGCACGGGCCTCGGGCTGCCCATCGTCAAGAAGATCGTCGAGGAGCATGGCGGCACGCTGGAGCTGCTCGACGCCGAGGAATTCACCGAAGGAGCCCATCGCGGGGCGATGGCGCGCATAACCTTGCCGCGGCGCGGGGACGACACCCCGGCCGGAACCGGGGAGAGCCGAACATGACCGACATTCTTGTGGTCGACGACGAGCGGGACATCCGCGAACTGATCTGCGACATCCTCGAGGACGAGGGCTATTCGACCCGGCGGGCGGGCACCTCCGACGAGTGCATGGCTGAACTCAACAAGGCCGCGCCTGGGCTTATGATCCTCGATATCTGGCTGAAGGACAGCTCGATGGACGGCATCGACATCCTGAAGCACGTCAAGCAGGACAACCCCGACGTGCCCGTGGTCATCATCTCGGGCCATGGCAATATCGAGATCGCCGTGGCCGCGATTCGGCAGGGCGCCTACGACTTCATCGAGAAGCCCTTCAACATCGACCAGCTTCTGGTGGTGATCCGCCGCGCGATGGAGACATCGCGCCTTCGCCGGGAGAACGCGGCGCTGCGCCGACAGGAGGTGCGCGCGACGGACATGGTCGGATCGTCCGCCGGGCTGCGTCTGCTGAAGTCGCAACTTGAGAAGGTGACGAAGTCGAACGGGCGCGTGATGCTGACCGGCGGCCCCGGCTCGGGCAAGGAGGTGGCCGCGCGCTGGATCCATGCCAATTCCAACCGCGCGGGCGCGCCCTTCGTGAGCGTCTCCTCCGCCGCGATCCAGCCCGAGCAGATGGAGGTCGTGCTGTTCGGCCGCGAAAGCCCCGAACGCGGGGTCGAGCAGGGGCTTCTGGAACAGGCCCATGGCGGCGTCATCTATTTCGACGAGGTGGCGGACATGCCGCTGGGCACCCAGTCGAAGATCCTGCGCGTGCTGGTCGACCAGAGCTTCACGCGCGTGGGCGGCACCGCGAAGGTGCGTGTCGATCTGCGGGTGATTTCCTCGACAACGCGCAATCTCGCGGCCGAGGTCGCGGCGGGCCGCTTCCGCGAGGAGCTGTATCACCGGCTGAACGTCGTGCCCATCGAGGTGCCGACGCTCGAGGACCGGCGCGAGGACATCCCCGAGCTTGCCGCCCATTTCATCGCCGAATTCAACGCCGAACAGGGCCTGCCCCTGCGCGCGCTGGGCGAGGACGCCTCCGCGATGCTGCAGACGATGAGCTGGCCGGGCAATGTCCGCCAGCTTCGCAACGTGATCGAACGCGTGCTGATCCTTGGCGACGGGACCGGACCCATCGAGGCGCGGGACCTGCCCAGCCCCGCCGAGCAGCAGAAGGAGGAGGACGGCGACCTGTCGCTGTCGGCCTCGCTGACGACCCTGCCGCTGCGCGAGGCGCGCGAGCTTTTCGAACGGCAGTACCTCATGGCGCAGATCAACCGCTTCGGCGGCAATATCAGCCGCACGGCAAGCTTCGTCGGCATGGAGCGCTCGGCGCTGCACCGCAAGCTGAAGTCGCTGGGCGTGGTGACCACCAACAAGTCCGGCGCGCGCGTGGCGGCGCAGGTCGAGGACGAGCTGTGACGGCCGCCCGTCCGGGCCGGGCCCGGGCGATTGACGCATGGCGCGGGCTCTGCCATGGCTTGCGCCCAGTGACACCTGCCGGGCGTTGAGCGCATGAAGGTCATCATCTGCGGGGCGGGCCAGGTCGGCTGGCAGATCGCACGGCACCTCTCGGGCGAGAACAACGATGTCACGGTCGTCGACAACAACCCCATGCTGGTCCGGCGGGCGACGGACACGCTGGACGTGCGCGGCCTGACGGGCTTCGCGAGCCATCCCGACGTGCTCGACACCGCGGGCGCGCGGGACGCGGACATGATCATCGCCGCCACCTTTTCGGACGAGGTCAACATGGTGACCTGCCAGGTGGCCCATTCGGTCTTTTCCGTCCCGCGCAAGATCGCGCGGCTGCGCAGCCGCTCCTATCTCGAGGCGATCTATTCCGATCTCTACCGCCGCGACCACCTGCCCATCGACGTGGTGATCTCGCCCGAAAAGGAAGTGGCCGAGGCCGCGATGCGCCGGATCGCCTCGCCCTCGACCTTCGACACCGAAAGCTTCCTGTCGGGCGACGCGCAGATGCTGGGGATCGCGCTGGGGCCCGACTGTCCGGTGCTGAACACGCCGCTCCGGCAATTGTCCGAGCTGTTCTCGACGCTCAGGGCGATGGTTGTGGGCGTGCGCCGGGAGGGCACGCTGTTCGTGCCGGAACCGGGCGATCAGCTGTTCGATCAGGACCAGATCCACGTCTTCACCCATTCGAGCGACGTGCAGCGCACGCTGGAGATCTTCGGCAAGTCCGCGAAGCGTCCCGAGCGTGTCATCGTGCTGGGCGGCGGCAATGTGGGGCTGAGCGTCGCGCGCGCCCTGGAGGAAAGCGAGCACCGCATTCGCAGCCGCGTGATCGAGGCCGACCGGGGCCGTGCCGAAGTTGCGGCGGACGCGCTGGAGCGCACGATCGTGCTGCATGGCGACGGGCTCGACGTGGAGATCCTGCGCGAGGCAGGGGTGGAGCGTGCCGATGTCGTCCTCTGCGTGACCGATGACGACAAGACCAACCTGCTTGCCTCGGTGCGGGCGAAATCGGCCGGGGCGCGCATGGCGATCGCGCTGGTGAACGATCCCTCGCTCGTGCCGCTGATGGGGCCGCTGTCCATCGACGCCTATATCAACCCGCGCGCCACCACGGTCAGCTCGATCCTGCGCCACATCCGCCACGGGCGGGTGCGCGGCGTCTATTCCATCGGCGATGCCGAGGCGGAGGTGATCGAGGCGCAGGTTCTCTCGACCTCCTCCATGGCCGGGCAGCTGGTGCGCGACATCGACTTTCCCGAGGGCACGATCCTGGCCGCCGTGCAGAAGAACGGCAAGGTCATCCGCCCAAACGGCGCGACGCGGCTGGAGGAGGGCGACGCCATCGTGATCTTCGCGCTGGCAGGCGAGGTGCCCGCGATCGAGACGCTCCTTCAGGTCTCGATCGATTTCTTCTGAGCGATGCTGCGCTGGTTCCGCACCCTGCCGCTTCTTGTCGTGCTGGTCTGGATCGCCGCGGCAGCCATGCTGTTCCCCGCGGCGGTGGCCTTTGCCACGGAGGATTTCCGCACCGGCCGGGTCTTCTTCTACGCCGCGCTTCTGACGATGATCGGCGCCACGCTGGTCGGCATCGCGACGCAGGGCGCACGCGCCGCGCCGACCGAGCGGCGGTACCTGGTGGCGCTGGTCCTGTCCTACCTGCTGCTGCCGCTGCTTCTGGCCGTGCCGATGGAACAGGCCGTGAGCGCAACGCGCTTCATCAACGTCTATCTCGACATGGTCTCGGCCTTCACCACCACGGGTGCCGTGGTGTTCGACCCCGAGCGTCTGCCGCCGGCCGTGCATCTGTGGCGCGCCACGGTGGCCTGGCTTGGCGGGCTGTTGATCTGGGTCTCGGCCATGGCCGTGCTGGCGCCGCTCAACCTCGGCGGGTACGAGGTGACGTCGGAGGCGCGGATCGAGGGCCGCATCCAGACGAGCTTTACCCAGGCAGGCGCCCATGGCGCCGATGTCCGGCTTCGGCGCAGCGCGGCGCAACTGGCGCCGGTCTACGCCGCGCTGACGCTCGTGCTGGCCTTCCTGCTGGCGCTGGCGGGGGAAAGCCCGTTCGTGGCGCTCATCCATGCCATGTCGACCCTCGCCACCTCGGGCATCACACCGACCGAGGGCCTGGAGGGGCGGTCCGTGGGCATCGCGGGCGAGGGGCTGATCTTTCTCTTCATGGTCTTCGCGCTGTCGCGGCGGACGTTCTCGGGCGGGCTCACGCGGGACTGGCCGGAGCGTGTGCTGCGCGACCGGGAGGTGCGGCTGGCCGCCTTCGCGGTGGTCGTGCTGCCGACGCTCCTGTTCACGCGGCACTGGCTGGGCGCGTTCGAGGTCGACACGGTGCAAAACTTCGGCGACGCGCTGGCCGCGCTCTGGGGGGGCGCCTTCACCGTCCTGTCGTTCCTCACGACGACGGGCTTCGTCTCGGACAGCTGGGCCGCGGCGCGGGCATGGTCGGGGCTTCAGACGCCGGGCCTGCTGCTCGTGGGGCTGGTGCTGATGGGGGGCGGTGTGGCGACGACCGCGGGCGGGCTGAAGCTTCTGCGGGTCTACGCGCTCTACAAGCACGGCGTGCGCGAGATGGGCAAGGTCGTGCACCCGCACTCGGTCGCGGGCGCGGGGATTCTGGGGCGGCGTATCCGGCGCGAGGGCGCCTATATCGCGTGGATCTTCTTCATGCTCTTCGTGCTGACCCTCGGGGCGGTGATGCTGGCGCTGGCGGCCACGGGGCTCGGCTTCGAGCCGGCCCTGATCCTGTCGGTCGCAGCTCTCACCACCACCGGGCCGCTGGCCGAGGTGGCGGGCGCTGCGCCCATCGCCTTCGGCGCGCTGAGCGATCCGGCCAAGCTGATCCTGGCCGCCGCGATGGTCGTGGGGCGCATCGAGACGCTCGTCCTGATCGCGCTGATGAACCCCGCCTTCTGGCGCGCCTGAGGTCAATTCCGTCAAGTGCCGGTATCCGGGGTGGAAATCCCCGTTTTCTCGGCCCATAGTGCGTCGGGCGATCAAGCCGCCAGAAGGCGGTGCCGAAAACAAAAAAAGGCGCGACGTAACAATGGCCGAGAACAAACAGAACCTTCAGGACGCGTTTCTGAACCACGTCCGAAAGACCAAGGTCCCGGTAACGATCTTCCTGATCAACGGTGTGAAGCTGCAGGGTGTCATCACGTGGTTCGACAATTTCTGCGTCCTGTTGCGCCGCGACGGGCAGAGCCAGCTGGTCTACAAGCACGCGATCTCGACCGTGAT
>CAZGHJ010000057.1:3458-13873 GCA_964525355.1 uncultured Roseicyclus sp. | reverse complement strand
CTTCTCACCACGATCGTCGCGTCGCTTTTCCTCGTGATCGGCGCCGCCGAGCCCCTGGCCGACCGGCTGAGGCTGCCGATGAGCGTGATCCTCGCCGTCGTTGGCGTTCTGATCGGCGTTGCCGCGCTGTTCTTCCTGCGCACCGAACTGACCGACGTGCTGAACCCGGTGGCCGAGGCGATCCTCGGACTTCCGATCCGTTCGAACGTGTTCCTCTATGTCTTCCTGCCCACGCTGCTGTTCCAGGCGACGCTGGGGATGAACCTGCGCCGGATGCTCGACGACTGGGTGCCGATCCTGGTTCTGGCCATCGTCGCGGTCGTGGTGGCGACGCTCGCGGTGGGCTACGCGCTCAACTGGGTCAGCGCGCTGCCGCTGGCGGCCTGCCTGCTGATCGGGGCCATCGTCTCGACCACGGACCCCTCGGCGGTCGTGTCGATCTTCCGCTCGATCTCGGCGCCGCGCCGGCTTGCGCGGATCATCGAGGGCGAAAGCCTTCTGAACGACGCGGCGGCCATCGCGCTTTTCGGTCTTTTCATGGGCTTCGTCATGCTCGGCGTGCCCGATCCGGACCTCGGGCAGGCGATCGCGCGGTTCCCGGTGCTGCTGGCGGGGGGCGCCGTGTCCGGGTGGTTCGCGGCGCGCCTCGCGATCCTCGCGATGGGCCTTTTCGCCCGGCACGAGCGGGCGCAGATCTCGATCTCGGTCGCGCTGCCCTACCTTGCCTACATCGTCGCCGAGCAGAGCATCGGCGCCTCGGGCGTGATCGCGGTGGTCGCGGCGGGGCTGACGCTGAACCTTGTGGGGCCCGGACGCCTGCCGCCGCAGGCCTGGGCCAACATGCGCGAGGTCTGGGACCTGCTGGCGCATTGGGCGGGCGCGCTGATCTTCATCCTCGCGGCCCTGCTGATCCCGCGCCTGCTCGAGGATGCGCGGCCGGGCGATTTCGTGCTGATCGGTGTCGTGGTGATCGCGGCCATCGCGGCGCGGGCGGTGATCCTTTTCGCGCTCCTGCCCCTGCTGACGGGGCTGCGCGCCTCCCCGCCGGTCGAGCCGCGCTACCGCGTCGCGATCCTGTGGGGCGGCCTGAGGGGCGCGGTCACGCTGGCGCTGGCGCTGGCGGTGACCGAAAGCCTGCGCATCCCGCTCGAGACCAAGCGCCTCGTGGGCATCCTCGCCACCGGCTTCACGCTCTTCACGCTGATCGTTCAGGGCACGACGCTGCGCTGGGTCATCGCGCGGCTGGGGCTCGACCGGCTTTCCCCGCTGGACGAGGCGCTGTCGCGGCAGGTAGTGGCGGTCTCGCTCCAGACGGTGCGCGAGGATCTCGCGGCCAGCAACGAGAATTACGACCTCACCCGCGAGATCGTCCGCTCCGAGGCCAAGGCCTTCGGCGAGCGGCTGGACGAGGCGGTGACGGCCGCCGAGGACAGCCACGACATCCTCGACCGCGACCGCATCACCCTGGGGCTCGTGGCGCTGGCGGGGCGGGAGCGGGACATGATCCTCGAGCGGGTGCGCGAGCGCATCCTCTCCGCCCGCATGGCCGAGCAGGTCCTGTCGGATGCCGACCGGCTGATCGAGGGCGCGCGCACCGGCGGGCGCAATGGCTACCAGCGCGCCGCGCGCCGCAGCGTCGCCTACGGGCGCGGCTTCCAGGCGGCGGTCGTCCTGCAGCGGCGGCTGGGCCTGTCCGCGCCTCTCGCGCGGATGACCGCCGACCGGTTCGAGCTTCTCTTGTCGCAGCGGCTGATCCTGCGCGATCTGGGCGGCTTCATCGACGGGCGTATCCGGCGCATCCACGGGCGCCGCGTGGCGGACCTGCTGCAGGATCTGCTCGCGCGCCGGATCGAGGCGGTGGAGACGGCGCTCGACGGGTTGCGCCTGCAATATCCGGGCTACGCGGAAGAGCTCGAGCGGCGCTTCATCCGGCGCACGGCCCTGCGGCTGGAAGAGCGGGAATACGAGGCGATGGCCGAGGATGGGCTGATCGGTGCCGAGGTCCACGCAACGCTGATGCAGGACGTGAACCGCCGCCGCATCGCCGCCGAGGCGCGCCCGCCGCTAGACATCGCGCTGCAGCGGACCGAGCTTGTCCGGCAGTTCCCGCTTTTCGTCGATCTCGACGCGCAGGCGATCCGCCGGCTCGCCCGCGTGCTGCAGGCACGCTACGTCAATGCCGGCGAGATCGCGATGTACAAGGACACGCCGGCGCGCAGCGTCTTCTTCATCGCCTCGGGTGCGGTGGAACTGGAGACCGCCGGCCAGACCTGGCGGCTGGGCCGTGGCGAGATGTTCGGGCAGATGGCGATCCTGATGAGCCGCGCCCGCCGGGCCCAGGTCCGCGCCATCGCGCCCTCGACGCTGCTCGTGCTCGACGAACGGCGGTTCCGGCGGCTTCTGGACCGCAGCGAGAAGCTCCGCAACGCCGTCCGCGCCAGTGCCGAGCAACGCGGCGTCCCGGCCGAGCAGTTGCTGCCGGGCGAGGCATGACCGGGCCGGGCGCGCCCTGCTGCGGCCCGGCGGGGGGTGACGACGCCATCCATCCCTTCGCGCAGCGGCGCGGGAATGGGCGGAACCCCACGCCAATCCGCCCGGGTCCACCCGTTGGGGACGTGCAGGTTGCAATCCCGCGCATTCCTTGCACCACTGCACCGGTGAGATGGGGAAGCCGATGACCGACGCGACGCTCGTGGTGCAGAATGGCGCCGTGCTGACGATGGACCCGGACCGGCCGCGGGCCGAGGCCGTGGCGCTGGCCGGGGGGCGCGTGCTGGCGGTGGGCGAGACCGACGCCATGCGGGCGCTGGCCGCCCCTGGCGCGCGAGTGATCGACGCGGGCGGCGCGACGGTGCTGCCGGGTTTCATCGAGAGCCACCTGCACCTGTTCACGGGCGGCGCGGAACTGGCGCATCTGCAGCTTCTGGGTGTTGCGGGCTTCGACGCGCTGGCCGAGGCGGTGCGCGGCCATGCCGAGGCGCATCCCGACCGCGCGGTGATCGTGGGGCAGGGCTGCGACTACGCGATCCTCGGCCGGTCGCTGACGCGCCACGATCTGGACCGCATCCTGCCGGACCGGCCCGTCTGCCTGCTGGCGGCCGATCACCACACGGCCTGGGCGAACACCGTCGCACTGGAGCGGGCCGGGATCTTGCGGGGGCGCGCGCTCAACACCGGCAACGAGATCGTCATGGGCGCGGACGGGCTGGCCACCGGCGAGTTGCGCGAGTTCGAGGCCAAGGCGCCGGTCCTGATGCTGGCGGGCGAGGCGCGGCCCATGGCCGGGCTCGCCACCGGGCGCGACCCCGAGCCCGCGCCGACCGAGGCGGACCTGCGCGCTGACATGGTGCCCATGGAACGCGGCCTGGCCCATTGCGCGCGGCATGGCTTCACCAGCCTCGTGAACATGGACGGCAACACCTACACGCTGCGCGTGCTCGACGCGCTCAGGGCCGAGGGGCGGCTGACCGCGCGCGTGCGCGTGCCGTTTCACATGCGCCCCGACCGGGACGTGGCCGATCTGGCCGAGGCCTCCGCCATGGCGGAGGCGTGGGACGACGAGTGGCTGAGTTCCGGCTTCGTGAAGCTCTTCATGGACGGCGTGATCGACAGCGGCACGGCGGTGCGGCTCGACGACTACCCGGGCCGTCCGGGGCACCGGGGCGATCCCCTGCACGACGCCGAGCGCTTCGCCGCCATCGCCATCGAGGCCGATCGGCGCGGCCTTCAGATCGCGGTCCATGCCATCGGCGACGGCGCGGTGCGGCGCGTGCTCGACGGCTACGCGGCGGCGCGCACGGCCAACGGACCGCGCGACGCGCGCCACCGGATCGAGCATATCGAGATGATCGACCGCGCCGATATCCCGCGGCTGGCCGAGCTTGGCGTGATCGCCTCGATCCAGCCCGTTCACGCCCCCGGCGCGATGGATTTTCCCTTGCAGCCGACCATGGATATCGTGGGCAAGGGTCGCTGGGCCGACGCCTATCTCTGCGCCGATCTCAAGGCCGCCGGCGCGCATGTCGCCTTCGCCTCGGACTGGCCCGTGGCCGACATCAATCCGCTGCGCGGCATCCAGGCTGCGCTGACCCGGCCCACCTACGAGGGCGCGCGCGACCAGCGCCTGTCGCTGATGGAGACGCTCGCCGCCTACACGACCGGCGGCGCCCATGCCGAGCATACGGAGGACCGCAAGGGCATGCTGCGCGCGGGCTATCTCGGCGATGTCGTGATCCTGTCGGCCGATATCGAAGCCGTGCCCCCGGAGGAGATCGGCGCGATGCATGTCGGCACCACCATCTGCGGCGGCCGCATTGTGTGGGAGGCGGACGCATGAGGGACGGCAGCAGGGACACGACGGGCCCCGAGATCGAGATCCGGGGTCTCGCCAAGACCTTCGGACAGGGCGCGAGCGCCTTCACCGCGCTTCAGGACATCGACCTCGGCATCCGGACGGGCGAGTTCTTCACGCTTCTGGGCCCCTCGGGCTGCGGCAAGACCACGCTTTTGCGGCTGATCGCGGGCTTCGAGGCGCCGAGCGAAGGCAGCCTGAAGATCGGCGGCGGGGAGGTCGCGGGCAAGGGCCCGAACGCGCGGCCGGTGAACACCGTCTTCCAGAACTACGCGCTGTTTCCGCACATGAGCGTGGCGCAGAACATCGGCTTCGGCCTGAAGATGCAGGGCCGCCCGAAGCCCGAGATCGACGCGACCGTGGCGGAGATGCTGGCGCTGGTGCAGATGGAGGCGCTGGCCGACCGGAAACCCTCGGAGATATCCGGCGGGCAGCAGCAGCGCGTGGCGCTGGCCCGCGCGCTGGCGCCGCGGCCGCGGGTGCTCCTGCTCGACGAACCGCTCTCCGCGCTCGACCTGAAGCTGCGCAAGGAGATGCAGAGCGAGTTGAAGCGTCTCCAGACGGAAACCGGCATCACCTTCGTCTTCGTCACCCACGACCAGGAGGAGGCGCTGACCATGTCCGACCGGATCGCGGTGATGAGCGCGGGGCGCATCCTGCAACTGGGCAGCCCGTCCGAGATCTACCACCGCCCCACGGTGCGCTTCGTGGCCGATTTCATCGGCGAGACGAATTTCCTCGACCTGCCCGTGACGGCCGTGGCCGAGGGCCGCGCCACGGTCACGCTGCCGGGCGGCCGGGAGGCCGAGGCGAGCCTGCCCGAGGGGCTGACCCCGTCCGTGGGCGAGACCGTGACCACCGTGATCCGGCCCGAACAGGCGACGATCGCCGATGGGCAGGGGCACATGACCGGCACGCTGGAGGAGGCGGTGTTTTTCGGCACCGACACGCATCTGCACCTGCGCCTCGCTGGCGGCCAGCGCTTCACGCTGAGACGGCAGAACACCGCGATGGGGCCCGACCCCGAGCCGGGGGCGGTGCTGGCCGTCGCGCTCGCGCCGGGCGCCCTCCGCGTGCTGAAAGGGTAGGCGCCATGGAGCGGAACGGCTGGAAATGGCTCTTGTGCGCGCCGGCGCTGGTGGTGCTGGTGCTGGCCGCCTCGGGCCCGCTTCTGATCGTGGCGGTCTACTCGTTCCTCTCGCCCGGCATGCTGGGCGGCGTCACCTGGGAGCCGACGCTGGAGGCCTGGTTCCGCGTCTTCGCCTCGCGCGACATCTTCGACCCCGAGGTCGTGACCTGGAACGAGGCGCATCTGGCGATCTTCTGGCGCTCCATCTGGTTGTCGCTGCAGACCACGATCATCTGCGCGGCCCTGGGCTTCCCGACCGCCTGGTTCATCGCCACGCGCCCGCCCGAAAGCAGGACGCTGTGGCTGTTCCTGATCACCATCCCGTTCTGGACCAACCTGCTGATCCGCACCTTCGCGATCCAGGAAGTGATCCGGAACTCGGGCACGATCAATTCGGCCCTGCTGTGGCTGGGCGTGATCGACGCGCCGATCCAGATGCTCTTCACCGATTTCGCGGTGCTTCTGGGCATGGCCTATGTCTTCCTGCCGCTCATGGTCCTGCCGCTCTTTGCGGCGATGGACAAGCTCGACTTCCGGCTGGTGGAGGCCGCCTACGACCTTTACGCCAGCCGCTGGCGGGCGCTCTGGCATGTCATCATCCCGCTGGTGAAACCGGGCTTCATCGCGGGCTCCATCCTCGTCTTCATCCCGGCCATCGGTGCCTACGTCACCCCGCGGATCCTGGGCGGGGGACGGACGATGATGATGGGCAACCTGATCGGGCTGCAATTCGGGCAGGGGCAGAACTGGCCGCTCGGCGCGGCGCTCTCGATGCTGCTCCTGATCATCGTGGTGGGCGCGCTCGTCGTCTACCTGCGCGTCGTGAACCGCGACGAGGGGGAGGCGCGCCGTGGCTAGATCCTTCTCCGTCCGCCGCCTTCCGGGCTTCGGCGCCATCGCGATCCTGACCTTCGCGATGCTCTACCTGCCCATCGTGGTGCTGGTGGTCTACTCGTTCAACGCAGGGCAATCCCAGGCGAATTTCGAGGGCTTCTCGCTGCGCTGGTATGCTGCGGCCTTCCAGAACGAGCAGGTGCAGGAGGTCTCGATCCGCTCGCTCTGGCTGGCGCTCGTGGCGAGCGCCATCGCAACGGTGCTGTCGACGCTTGCGGCGCTGGGCACCACGCGGGTGCGGCGTTTCCGGGGACAGACGATGATCTACGCGCTGATCAACCAGCCGCTGATGGTGCCCGAGATCGTGACGGGCATCGCGCTGTTGATCTTCGTGGCCTTTCTCAAGGTGCAGACGGGCTACACCGGCATGGGCTATCTCGTGGCCGCCCACACCGCCTTCTGCATACCCTTCGCCTACCTGCCGATCCGGGCGCGGCTCGAGACGCTCGACGCCACGCTGGAACAGGCTGCCGCCGACCTCTACGCCAGCCCCGTGCAGGCCTTCCGCCACATCACCCTGCCGCTTCTCGTGCCGGGCATCATGGCGGGCTTCATGCTTGGCTTCGTGATTTCTCTCGATACTGTGGTGATCACCGAATTCGTGAAATCCGCCGGGCAGGATACGCTGCCCACCTACATGCTCGGGCAGTTGAGGCGCGTGGTCACGCCCGAGATGAACGCCATCGCCACGCTGTTCCTGGCGCTGTCACTGGTGATCGTGACCGCCTTTTTCCTGCTCACGCGCAAGCGTGGGTGACCCCTCGCGCGAGCGAGACGAAAACGACGACCAACACGGGAGTGAACCACATGAAACGAACCGTCCTGCCCGCCGCCGCGGCGCTGCTGGCCACGACGTCCCTCGCCAGTGCCGAGGGCGAGCTGAACATCTACAACTGGGGCAACTACACCAGCCCCGAGCTGATCGAGAAATTCACCGCCGAGACCGGCATCGAGGTGACGATCACCGATTTCGACTCGAACGACACGGCGCTCGCCCGCATCCGCCAGGGCGGGCATGGCTTCGACATCGTGGTGCCCACGCACAGCTTCGTGCAGCAGTGGATCGCGGAAGGTCTCATCCAGCCGCTCGACCCCGAGATCGTGACCGACCGCGGCAATATCGACCCGCGCTGGGTCGACGTCGATTTCGACCCGGGCCGCGAATACACCGTGCCGTGGCAGTGGGGGACCACGGGCGTGATCGTCAACACCTCGGTCTATGATGGCGACATCAACACCGCCGACATCTTCCTGAACCCGCCCGAGGAACTCGTGGGCCGGATCAACGTGATCCCCGAGATGTCCGACATCATGGCCATCGCGGTCTATGCCGCCGGCGGCGACAGCGCCTGCACCGACGACATGGAGGTGTGGCGCACGGTCCGCGACAGGCTGATGGCGGCCAAGGACAGCTGGCTCGCGCTGGATTACGGCACGCTCGACAGCTACGTCTCGGGCGACATCGCGGCGGGCGTCTACTGGAACGGCTCGTCCATGCGCGCGCGGCTGGAAAACGCGGACATGGCCTATGGCTACCCGGCGACGGGCTATCCCGTCTGGATGGACAACGCCGCCGTGCTGGCCGACGCGGAAAACCGCGAGAACGCGATGATCTTCATCAACTACATCCTGCAGCCCGAGAACGCGGCGATGCTGTCGAACTTCGCCCGCTATGCCAACGGGATCGCGGGGTCGGAGGCATATCTCGACGAGGTCATGCAGACCGCGCCCGAGATCGTGATCCCCGAGGATCTCGCCGCCGCCGGCCGGTTCAGCCCGGCCTGCCCGCAGGAGATCCAGGACCTGCGCACGCAGATCTGGACCGGCCTCCTGCAATAAGGCCGGGCGGCGCGTTTGCGAAGGGGGCCATCGCGGCCCCCTTTTTCATGCGGCGCGCGCGCCTGGGGGCGGTTCAGGCGATCAGATCCTGCTGGCCCGCGGGGTCGCGCATCACCTCGGCCTGCGTGGGGCCGGGCTGGGCCGTGTCGCCCGCGATCATCCGCGCCGCGGCGAAGGCGGCGTCGCGGTAGGGCATCAGCACCAGGTCGGCCTTGGCGCGGGCGAGCGCGTCGGCGGCCCGCTCGTGATGGGCGGCGACCGCGACGCGGCCCGTGAAGCCCAGCTCCCGCACCGACCTCAGAAGGGCGAGGCGCGCGTCGTCATGGGTGACGCCGGTGTCGTGCTCGGGCACCGCGAGAACCAGCCATCGGGCCTTTGCAAGCGGCAGGTGGGCGAGGAATTCCGGGTCGGTCGCATCGCCGAAGACCACGTCATAGCCCTGCGCGCGGGCGTTCCTGACCGCCTCGGGGCTGAAATCGACGCCGAGGATGCGCGTGCCCTGGTCCTTCAGCGCCGCCGCGATCCCGAGCCCGTAGCGGCCAAGCCCGAAAAGGATGATCTCGTGGGGCGTACCGGTGTGGCTTGCGTCCTCGGCGGCGGCGCGGGCGCCCTTGCGCTCGAAGATGCCGAGCACCGGCTCGAAGATGGCGTAGAGCCGGTGGGAATAGGTGATCATGTAGGTCGAGGCGGCGATGGTCACGAGCCCCACCAACGTCACGAGCCCCAGGGCTTCGTCCGCCACATGGCCGATGGTGACGCCCATGGCCATGAAGATGAGGGAGAACTCGCTGATCTGCGCCACGGTCAGGCCCGCGAGGAACCCGGTGCGCTTTCGGTAGCCCATGACCCCCATGATGGCGAGCACGATCAGAGGGTTGCCGATCAGCACGAAGAGCGACAGCACGATGGCCGGACCGACACTGGCGCCAAGGACGGAAAGATCGAGCGAGGCGCCGAGCGCGATGAAGAAGAACAGCAGCAGGAAGTCGCGCAGCGATGCGAGCCGCGCGGCGATGGCCTCACGGAAGGGGGTGGAGGCGAGCGACACGCCCGCCAGAAGCCCGCCCAGTTCCTTGCCGAAGCCGAGGTAATGGCCCACCGCCGCCAGAAGCGCGGCCCAGCCGATGGCGAAGGAGACCAGAAGCTCGGGCGCGGCCGAAAGGCGTTCCACGAGCGGGTTCGCCACGTAGCGGATGAAGAGGACGACGAAGCCCAGCATCGCCACGCCGTAGCCCAGCACGCGCGCCACGTCGCCGAACGCGCCGCCGCCCTCGGTCCCCGCCGCGGCGCCCACGCCGATGGCCGAGAGCGCGATCATGGCGACGACGACGACCACGTCCTGCACGATCAGGAACCCCAGCGCGATGCGCCCGTGCAGCGCGTCGATCTCGCGCTTGTCCGACAGAAGCTTCACGATGATGATCGTCGAGGAGAAGGTCAGCGCGATCGCCACGTAGATCGCCGTGGTGGCGTCGAGCCCCATCGCGAGCGCGATGAGAAAGCCGAAAACGGTCGTGAAGGCCACCTGGCCCAGCCCCGTCACCAGCGCGACAGGGCCCAGCGTGCGCACCAGGTTGAAGTCGAGCTTGAGGCCCACGAGGAAAAGCAGCAACGCGATGCCAAGCTCGGCCAGAAGGTCGATCTGCGCATCCGACTGGGCGATGTCGAGCACGGACGGCCCCGCCAGGATGCCCACCGCGATGAAGCTCACGATCAGCGGCTGGCGCAGCAGCAGCCCGACGAAGCCCACGCCGGCCGCCAGCACCAGGAGCGCCGCGATTTCGTAGAAGAGATAGCCTTCGATGGCTTCGGTCACGTCTGCCTCCGGGGTGGTCGCGTCGTCTCTCTAGGCGGTCAGCGTGGCACAGGACTTGACCTATCGCAAACCGCCGTCCGATTAGGAAATGCCTATCGCGGCGGGGTGCTCGTGCCGATGACCCGTTCGAGAAACGCGCGCGTCCGGGCCTCGCGCGGGGCGGAGAACAGCCGCCCGGGCGGGCCTTCCTCGACGATACGCCCGCCGTCGAGGAAACAGACCTTGTCGGCGGCCTCGCGCGCAAAGGCCATCTCGTGGGTGGCGAGCACCATGGTCATGCCCTCGGCGCGGAGCGCGCGCAGCACGTCCAGAACCTCGCCCACGAGTTCCGGGTCGAGCGCCGAGGTGATCTCGTCGAAAAGCATGATCTCGGGCCGCATGGCCAG
>CAZGHJ010000057.1:0-3358 GCA_964525355.1 uncultured Roseicyclus sp. | reverse complement strand
ACCCCGTCGAGGAAGATCGCGCCGTCGTCGATGGGCTCGAGCAGGTTCATGCAGCGCAAGAGCGTCGACTTGCCCGACCCCGAGGGCCCGATCAGGCAGACCATCTGGCCCGCATCCACGCTCAGGTCCACGCCCCGGCAGACCTCGAGATCGCCAAAGGATTTCCGGACGCCGCGCAGCTCCAGCTTCGCCCTCACCCCCGCGCGCGCCTTTGCTTGTGCATCAGGTAGTCGGCGTAGCGCGTGGCGGGGATCGTGATGGCGAGAAAGATCAGCGCCGCGCCCACGTAGGGCGTGAAATTCGCCAGGAGCGACTTGTAGACGCCGGCCTGCCGGAAGATCTCCACCGGGCCGATGAAGCTGAGCAGCGCCACGTCCTTCTGGAGCGCGATGAAGAGGTTCATGTTCGCGGGCGCGACGTTGCGGATCGCCTGCGGCAGGACCACGAAGCGCATCGTGTCGGCCTCCGACAGGCCCAGCGAGGCGGCCGCGGCGCGCTGGCTCTGGTGGATGGAATCGATGCCCGACCGGATCACCTCGGCCACGTAAGCCGCGTAGACGAGGATGAGCGCGAGCGAGCCCCAGATATAGGGCGAGTTCCACGGCCGCGGCAGCCCGAGGCCCGGCACGCCGAAGCCCACGAGATAGACCACGAGGATCACCGGCAGGCCGCGGAACACATCCGTGTAGACCGCGCCGAAGATCCGAACGGGGAAGAGCGCCGGCGCCCGCACGTCGCGGCAGAGCGCGATGGCAAGCCCCAGCGCGGCGATGGCCGGCGCGCACCAGGCGAAGATGGCGACGTCGAGCAGGAAGGCCTCGAGCAGGCCCGGGAAGGTGCGGGCGAAGATGTCCCAGTTGAAGAAGCTGCGCTTGACCGCCTCCCAGCCCGGCGCGAGGGGCACGAGGACCACGATGGCGATTAGCACCGCCGCCGTGGAGCCTGCGGCCACGCGGATCGACCGCCGCCGCAACCGCGCCTCGTAGGCCTGCCGGCGGGTCAATCCTTCCGTGCCCGGGGGCAGCGTGCGGTCGAGCGGCGCGTCCGTCATCTCACTGGATCACGGGAACGCCGGTCGTCTCCTGAAGCCATTCGGCCTCGATCTCGGCCAGGCGCCCGCTTTCGGTCAGCGCGGTGATGGCGTCATTGACGCAGTCCCGCAGCGGGTTGCCCTCCTCCATCAGGAGGCCGAACTGGTCGGGGTTTTCCGTCCGGTCGGCGGGAAACTGGCCGAGGATCACGCCGCCGTCCAGGACCACGGCGGCGAGGTAAAGGGCGGTCGGCAGATCGAAGAGGGCGGCGTCGATCTGGCCCGCCTGCATGGCGGCCGTCACGTCGGTGTTGTCGCCGTAGAGCAGCGGATCGCGGTCGGGCGCCACGATCTCCGTCAGCATCGGCACGGCGGTGGTGTTGGCATCCGCGCCCCAGATCAGGCCCCTGAGGCTTTCGACCGTCGCCTCGGCCCCGGCCTCCACGGCGGTCTCGGTCGTCAGCACGGCCATGGCCGAGGTGTAGTAGGGCAGGGAGAAATCCACCATCTGCTCGCGCTCGGGCGTGATGGAATACTGCTGCATGTTGAAGTCGAAATTCTTCGGCCCCGGCTGGATCGCCGCGTCGAAGGAGGTCCGCACCCAGGTGACGTGATCGGCGTCGAAGCCCATCTCGGCGGCGATGGCATAGGCGACGGCGGCCTCGAACCCCTCGCCGCTTTCGGGGTCGTCGTTCAGCACCCAGGGGTAGAAGGCCGGGTTGCCCGTGGCGATGGTCAGGATGCCCTCCTCCAGCGTCTTTCCGGCGGCGCAAGTCCCGGTCTCCTGGGCCAGGGCGGCTGTGGCGGTCGCGGACGCGCAGAGGGCCAGCGCGGAAGCTTTCAGGAAATGCATGCGGTCATCCATCCCAGATGCGGGTTTCACTGCCCCGCAGCGTAGCCGAGGCTGGGGAATTGTCCAGATGGCCGAGCAGGTCGCGGCCATGTCGCCTGCGCGTGGCAAAAGGCTCTCGCGCCCTGCCGCGCAAGGTCGGGCGGCGCCGGGCCCATGGCCGCGTCCCGTGGCCAAGCCCTGGGGCGCGTGTCGGCGAGGCCCATGCTTGTGCGAAGGGTGATCTTGGCAAGGCGCCTGCGCTCGGCATAGTCTTGCGGCGTCGCAACCGCAGGAGCCGCCCGTTGGACCCCGCCCGGAGATCGCCGCCCGGCCACGGCCCTGACCCCGCCCGCGGCGAGGACCTTGAGACGGCGATCGGGCGCAAGGTGCGTGCGCTGCGCCGCAGCCTCGACATGACGCTGGCGGACCTCGCGCGCAGCGCCGATCTCTCGGCCGGCATGCTCTCGAAGATCGAGAACGGCCAGACCTCGCCCTCGCTCAGCACGCTCAAGGCGCTGGCCCAGGCGCTCAACGTGCCGATCTCCATGTTCTTCCAGGATTTCGAGGAGCGCAGCGATTGCAGTTACGTGCCCGCCGGGCAGGGCGTCGTGATCGACCGGCGCGGCACGCGCGCGGGCCATCTCTACCAGCTTCTGGGCCATTCGCTGCGCTCGGAGACGAAGATCGAGCCCTTTCTCATCACCATTGCCGAGGATGGCGAACCCCATGCCGGTTTCCAGCATCCCGGGTGGGAGTTCATCTACATGCTGTCGGGCCGCGTGGTGTACCGCCACGGCGACCGGCGCTATCCGCTGGCCCCCGGCGATGCGCTGTTCTTCGATGCGCTGGCGCCCCACGGCCCCGACGAACTGCCGGAGTTGCCTGCGAAATACCTCTCGGTCATCGTCGCGCCGCCTCGGGAATAGTTTCCTCATAGGAAATATTTTTTCCTCGATTGACAGTCCGGGCCGGCCGCAGCATCTTCGCCGCAGATCGGGAGCTTTTCATTTCCAGCCTGGCCAGGGGACGCGTCATGTGCGGCATCGTTGGACTTTTCCTGAAGGATACCGGCCTCCAGCCGCGCCTGGGTGCGCTCATGGCCGGGATGCTGGCCGAGATGACCGAGCGCGGGCCCGACAGCGCGGGCTTCGCCGTATATCGCGACGGCCCGGCGCGTCCGACGCTGTCCTGCCTGGCGCCCGAGGGGTTCGACTGGGACGGCGCGGCGGCCGCGCTGGGGCAGGCCACCGGCACGGAGGTCGCGGTCGAGCGTATCGCGGACCACGCGCTTTTCCGGGTGGGCGGCGATCTGCGCGCGGCGCGGCGCCAGCTGATCGCGACCTTTCCCGAAATTGACGTCCTTTCGAGCGGCGATGCCATCGAGGTCTTCAAGGGCGTTGGTGATCCCATGGCGGTGGCGGAGACCTTCGGGCTGGCGGCGCGCTCGGGCACCCACGGCATCGCGCATACGCGCATGGCGACCGAAAGCGCCGTGA
>CAZGHJ010000056.1:0-13909 GCA_964525355.1 uncultured Roseicyclus sp. | reverse complement strand
TGCTGAACGCGACGGGGCAACACCAGTGGTGGACCGTTCAGGGCGGCTCGATCGAATATGTCACGCGGCTCGAGCGCGCCATGCGCGCGCGGGGCGTTGACATCCGCACGGCCGCGCCCGTCGATGCGGTGCGCCGCACACCCGGCGGGATCGAGGTGATCCGGCAGGGCCATCCCGAGCCCTTCGACGAGGTGGTCTTCGCCACCCATTCCGACGATTCGCTGCGCATGCTGGCCGATCCGACGCCGGCCGAGACCGCGGCGCTGGGTGCGGTGCGCTACCAGCCCAACGAGGCGGTGCTGCACGCCGACGCCTCGGCCATGCCGAAGCGTCGCGTGACCTGGTCGAGCTGGAACTACACCGAGCGGCCCGGTCACACGGGCGGACCGATCGACCTGACCTACTGGATGAACTGCCTTCAGCCCATCCCCGAGAGCGACCCGCTTTTCGTGACGCTGAACTCCCGCGCGCCCATCGACGAGCGGCTGGTCTACGACACGACGACCTTTCGCCACCCCGTCTACGACCTTGCCGCGCTCGCGGCGCAGGGCACGATCCGGGAGATCAACGGCGACAACGCCACCTGGTTCTGCGGCGCCTGGATGAAGAACGGCTTCCACGAGGACGGCTATTCCAGCGCCATCGACGTGGTCGAGGCCATCGCCGCGCGCGATGCCGAAGCCGTGGCGGCATGAGCGACCGCGTCGATCATATCGCCGGAGAGACGTTCCACGGCCGGCGCGGCGCGGTGGAGAACGCGTTCAAATACGGCATCGACTACGTGATGCTGGACGCCGAGGCCGAGCGGCCCCGGTCGCCCTTCGGCTTCGCGCGCAACCGCGCGGCGTTCCTGTCGCTCTGGGACAGCGACCATGGCGGCCCGCCGAAGCAGGGCCGCGGCGCGCCCTGGGCGCGGGAGGTGCTGGAGGCCCACGGTCTGGCCGAGGTCACGTCGGGGCGTCTCATGCTGCTGGCGCAGCCGCGCACGCTGGGCCATGTGTTCAACCCCGTCAGCTTCTGGCTTGCCCATGACGAGGCGCGCGTGCTGCGGGCGGTGATCGCGGAAGTGTCGAACACCTTCGGCGACCGTCACTCCTATCTCTGCGCCCACGAGGACCGGCGACCGATCACCCGCGAGGACACGCTGAAGGCCGACAAGATCTTCCACGTCTCGCCCTTCCAGCCCATCGAGGGCGGCTATACCTTCCGGTTCGACATCCGCGAGGACCGGGTCGGCGTCTGGATCGACTATTCGACCGGGAACGAGGGCCTTTACGCGACGCTCACCGGGCGGCGCGCGCCCCTGACGGGCATCGGCATCCTGCGCGCCGCCCTCCGCCGGCCCTTCGGCGCGCGGCGGGTGCTGACGCTGATCCACTGGCAGGCGCTGAAGCTCTGGTGGAAGGGCGCGCCCTATCGCGGACGGCCCACACCCCCCGGACACGAGGTCTCCTGACATGGGCGCCCGCGCGGCCCCGCCCGGCGTCAGCCTGCCGGGCTATGCGGTATTCGCCGCCATGCTCTCGGCGGCGGGCCTGCCCATCTACATCCACGCGCCGGCCCATTACGCCGCCTCCTACGGGGTCGGGCTGACGGCGCTGGCGGGGGTGCTTTTCGCGCTGAGGCTCATCGACGTGGTGCAGGATCCGCTGCTCGGCTGGCTGGCCGCGCGGATGAAGGCGCGGCGCGGGCTGGCGGTGGGCGTGGGCGTGATCGTCCTGGCGGGCGCGATGGTGGGGCTTTTCGCCGTCACGCCGCCCGTCGCGCCGCTCCTGTGGTTCGGGCTGATGATGGTGGGGCTCTTCTCGGCCTTCTCGTTCCTGACGATCTGCATGTATGCCGAGGGCGTGCAGGCCGGTCCGCGGCTGGGACCGTCCGGGCACCTGCGGCTGGCGGGCTGGCGCGAGACCGGCGCGCTTCTGGGCGTGTGTGCCGCGGCGGTGGCGCCGACCGTGCTGGTGGGCACGGGCGCGGAATACGCGTGGTTCGCGGTGGGGTTCGCGGCGTTGTGTCTCCTCGCCCTGATCCTGATGCGCAACCAGTGGGGACGCGGCGCGGCCGAGGCGCCGACCGGCTTTCGCGTCATCCTCGCGGACCCGGTGACGCGGCGGCTTTTGCTGATCGCGCTTCTCAATGCGGCGCCGGTGGCGGTCTCCTCCACGCTGTTCCTCTTCTACGTGGGCAGCGTCCTCGATGCGCCGGGCTGGGAGGGGCCGCTTCTGGTGCTGTTCTTCCTCGCCGCCGCGGGCTCGACGCCCGTCTGGTCGCGGCTCGCCACCCGCTATGGCGAGCGGCCGATGCTCTTGGCGGCCATGGCGCTTGCCATCGCGAGTTTCTCGGTCGTGCTGACGCTGGGGCCGGGCGACACGCTGGCCTTTTCCATCGTCTGCCTCGTCTCGGGCGCGGCGCTGGGCGCGGATTTCGCGATCCTGCCGGCGCTGTTCTCGCGGCGGATGGAGGTCGTGGCCCCCGAGGCGGGCGCCGCCTTCGGCCTCTGGGCCTTCGTGCAGAAGGCCGCGTTGGCGCTGGCGGCGGCGGTGCTCCTGCCGGCGCTCGATGCGGCGGGCTTCGACGCCGCGGCGGGGGCGCAGAACGGCGAGGCGGCGCTGGCGCTTTTGACGAAGCTCTACGCGCTGGTGCCCTGCATCCTGAAACTCGGGGCCATGGCGCTTCTGGCGGTCACCCCCCTGCCGCGGCCCGAGCCCGTGGCCGCCTGATACGCAAGCCAGACACGAAAGCCTGACAGGGAAGGACACGAGACATGCGGGAGTGGAGCGGGAAACGCTATTGGCTGGTCGGGGCCTCGGAAGGCCTCGGCCGGGCGCTGGCCCACGAGATGAGCCGCGCGGGCGTCGAACTCGTGGTCTCGGCCCGCTCCGAGGAGCGGCTGCAGGAACTGGTGGCCGAGCTCCCGGGCCGCGCGAGTTACGTGCCGATCGACATCTCCGACCGGCAGAGCGTCACCGCCGCCGCGAAAGAAGCGGGCGAGGTCGACGGGGTGGTGTTCCTTGCCGGCGCCTACTGGCCGATGAACGCGAAGGACTGGGACGCGGACAAGGTCGAGGCGATGTTCGACATCAACCTGACGGGGGCGGCGCGGCTCATGGGGGCGGTCGTGCCGCGCTTCGTGGCGCGTGATGCGGGCCACATCGTGCTGACGGGTTCGCTCTCGGCCTATCGCGGCCTGCCGGGTGCGATCGGCTATTCGGCGTCGAAGGCGGGGCTGTTCAGCCTTGCCGAATCGCTCGACGGCGATTTGCGCGACACCGGCGTCGAGGTCCAGGTGATCCACCCGGGCTTCATCAGGACGCGGCTTACGGACAAGAACGACTTCCGCATGCCGGGCCTGATGGAGGCCGGGGATGCCGCGCGCGTGTTCTTCCGGCAGATGGGCGAGGGGCGTTTTTCCAGCCATTTCCCCTGGACCTTCGGCATGGTCTTCCGGCTCAGCCAGCTTCTGCCCCACGGTCTCTACCGCCGCCTGTTCTTCTGAGCCGGGCGCTTGCGTCAGATCAAGGTGACGGGCGCCGGTCCGCGGTGATAGTCTGCCCCGAGCAACACCAGCAGGAGGCGCGTCGATGGAATTGTCGGTTCGCAAGGTGGCCCAGATCGTTCTGATGGGCCACGAACTTGACCGGGCGGAGGGCGAGCTTCGGGCCTTCATCGACCGGCTGAACGAGGACGAGGCGGCGGAACTCATCGCGATCTTCTGGATCGGGCGCGGGTCCTTCGACGCGGAGGACTGGGCCGAGGCGGTGCAGACGGCGCGGGCTGAGGCGACCACGCCCACGGCCGACTACCTTCTGGGCAGCCCGCATTTCGCCGACCATCTCGAAGCCGGGGCCGAGGCGCTGGGATACGACATTTCCGACGAGGAAGACGACCTGATGTGACGCCGGGTGATGAATGGGGGCTCCGCCCCCGGCCCTTGTCGCCATTGTCGCTCGGACCAATGGCGCTCCAATGGCAATCCTCCCCCGCCGTATTTGGAACAAGAAGAAGGGGCGGGGCGGCGCCTAGTATTCCGTGCGTGCCTGCCGCCGGTCGAGGGCGTCGAGATGCGGCGTCGCGTTGAAACCGGCGAGGATGTTGCCCTGGCCGAACACCGCGATGCGGTGGATCGACGTGTTGCGGATCGGCACCAGCAGATGCGCCATGCGCCCGGGATCGAGGTCGAGCACGTGGCGTGCCATCATGCCGATCACGCCGCCCGAGGTGACGCAGAGCACGCGCGTGCCCGGCCGGGCGGCGGTGGCCAGAACCTCGGCGACGCGGGTCTCGAAGCTCGTGAAGCTCTCGTCGCCCTGAATCTCGGCCCGGAACCAGGCCTCCATCACGTCGCGGATATGGGTGACGAAGGCCTCGGGCGAATGGGGCTGGCTGGCGCCGGTATGGGCGGCGTGGGCGCGCGAGAGGTTGAAATAGTCCAGCTCGTTCAGGCGCGCGTCGGTCTCGGGCGCGGCCCCCATGTCGCCCATCTCTTCGGCGGTCTCGCGGTGGCGGCGCAGGCTGCCCATCAGCACGCGGTCGAAGGGCGCGTCGTGGCTGCGCAGCCAGTCGCCCAGCCAGCGCGCCTGTTGCCGGCCCAGATCCGAGAGCCGGTCGTAGCCCGCTTCGTCATTGGCCGCCGAGTTCGCCTGTCCGTGGCGGATGAGGACGAGTTCGCCCAAGGGTCGTCTCCTTCGTGATGTCCGCGTGGTGATGGGCCATGGGCAACGGAAGTGCAACCGGCGGTGACTGGACGCGGGCCGCGGCCTCTGCGAACGTGGCAGGTATGGATATCGACCCCGCCCGGCTGCTGGCCGATCTGCATGCGCTGCGCCGTTTCGGCGGCGACGGCGCCACGAAGGGCGTGCGCCGCCCGGCCTTTTCCGAGCCCGACCTGGCCGCGCGCGACTGGCTGGCGGAGCGTTTCGCCGAGGCCGGGCTTGCGCCCCATTGGGATGCCGCGGGCAACCTCTTCGGCCTTGCGCGGGGCGAGGGGGCGAGCCTGCTTCTGGGCTCCCACTCCGACAGCCAGCCGGAGGGCGGCTGGCTGGACGGGGCCTATGGCGTGATCGCGGCGCTCGAGGTGGCGCGCGCGGCGCAGGCGGCGGGGCGCCCGGTCTCGGTCGTGAGTTTCCAGGACGAGGAGGGGCGCTTCGGTGCGCTGACGGGTTCCTCCGTCTGGTCGGGAAAGCTGGCGCTGGAAGATGCCGACACGTTGGTGGCGGCGGATGGCACCCGCTTTGCCGAGGCGCGGCACGCGGTGGCGGAGCGCGCCGGGCCGTTCGTGGACCCTGCGCGGTTCAGCGCCTTTCTCGAGGCGCATATCGAGCAGGGACCGGTGCTCGACACGGCGGGCGAGGCCGTGGGCGTGGTCACGGGGATCGTGGGGCTGCGGCAGTTCAGCGTCACGGTGACGGGGCAGCAGAACCACGCCGGCACCACGCCCATGGGCCAGCGGCGTGACGCGTTTTCCGCCGTGGCGCGGATCGCGACGCGTCTGCCCGAGCGGTTCCGCAACGTCGTCACGCCCTCCACGGTCTGGACGATGGGGCAGATCGCGCTGCACCCGAACGCGCCATCCATCGTTCCGGGCCGCGCCGAGGTGACGTTGCAGTGGCGCGACATCGATGCCGACAGGCTCGACCGGATGGAGGCCGTGATCGGCGAGGTGCTGGAGGAGGTGGCGGCCGAAACCGGCTGCGACATCGCGGCGGAGCGGCTCCGGCAGGATCTCGCGCCCATGCCGATGGATGCGGGGCTGATGTCCGCGCTTGCGCAGGCGGCGGAGGCGGTCGCGCCGGGCCGCTGGCGCGAGATGCCCTCGGGCGCGCTGCACGACGCGTCGAACGTCTCGCACGTCTTGCCGGCGGCGATGCTCTTCGTCCCGTCGATCGGCGGGATCAGCCACGATTTTGCCGAGGACACGGCCGAGGCCGACCTCGTGACCGGCGCGCAGGTTCTGGCGGCGGCGGTGGCGCGGCTCGCCTAGGTCTCGGGTGCGGCCAGGGTGCCCGCGGCGATCTCCTGGCTCAGGACCACGCCGCTTCGGCCCAGTTGCCGCATGGCGCGGATCAGCGCGGCGGCGCGGTCGGCGGCTTCCGCGATCGGGGTGCCACCCTCGCGGATGTTGGACAGGCAGTTTCGGGCGCTGTCGAGTGTGCCGATGCGCGGGGCCTGTGTGATGTAGACGCCAAGGCTGTCGGCGGCCGAGAGGCCCGGACGCTCGCCCAGCGCCACGACCACCGTGGACGCGCCGAGCGCCATTGCAACGGGATCGCCCAGCGCCACGCGCGCCTGCCGGGCGAGGATCACGGGGCCGGGGATAAGCCCCGCGTCTGCCAGACGCTTGGCAAGCGCCGCGAGAAACGCCGGCCCGGAGAGGTTCGCCGCGATCCCCGACAGCCCGTCGCCAAGCACCAGCGCCACGTCGCAGGGCCCGGCGCCGGCCAGCGCCCGCGCTTCGGCCTCCGGCAGGATGCGGCCCAGATCGGGGCGGCGGATGTAGGTGTTGCGGGTCCCGGCGGCACTCGTCACCGCGCGGGTTTCAAGGCCCGCCTCGGCCAGCGCCCGTTCGGCCGCGGCCACGTCGAGTTCCGCTGCCACCGCCTCCCGCGCGCGGGCATGGTCGAGCGCGAAGCCGAGCGATGCGCGGGTCGCCAGCGCCCGGCCACGCGGACCCGCTGTCAGGCGTGCCTCGGTGAGGGCGCGGATCGCATCCGGCAAGCTCGGCGTGTGATCGCTCATGCAGCCGGCAATCTCAGCGCGCCGAGCGCCGCGTCCAGCGAAGGCAGCGTGACGTCGCCCGTGCCGATCCCGTTCTGCACCATCCAGGCCTCGAATTCGGGCGCGGGCGGATGGCCCAGCGTTTGCCTTATGAACTGCGCGTCGTGGAAGGCCAGCGACTGGTAATTCAGCATGATGTCGTCCGCGCCCGGCACGGTGATCACGAAACTGACGCCTGCCGCGGCCAGCGCCGTCAGCAGCACGTCCATGTCCTCCTGATCGGCGTAGGAATGGTTCGTGTAGCAGATGTCCACGCCCATTGGCAGGCCGAGGAGCTTGCCGCAGAAATGATCCTCGAGCCCGGCGCGGATGATCTCCTTGCCGTCGGCGAGGTATTCCGGCCCGATGAAGCCCACGACCGTGTTCACCAGGAGCGGACGGTAGGCCCGGGCGACGGCATAGGCGCGGGTTTCCATCGTCTGCTGGTCCATCCCGTGATGGGCCTCCGCCGACAGGGCCGCGCCCTGCCCGGTCTCGAAATACATCAGGTTCGCGCCCTCGGGCGCCCGCCCGAGTGACCGCACCGCGTCATGCGCCTCATCCAGCATCGCAAGCGTCACGCCGAAGCCGTCATTGGCCTTTTCGGACCCGGCGACGGACTGGAAGACGAGGTCCACCGGCGCCCGGGCTTCGATGGCGGCAAGGGCCGTGGTCACGTGACCCAGGCAGCAGGTCTGCGTGGGGATGTCGAGCTGCGTGCGGATCGCGTCCAGCACCTCGCAGATGCGGATGTAATCGGGCAAGGTATCCGTGGCGGGGTTCACGCCGATCACCGCATCGCCCGCGCCGTGCAGCAGCCCGTCGAGCGCCGAGAGCGCGATGCCCCGGCTGTCGTCGGTCGGGTGGTTGGGCTGGTTGCGGGTCGAGAGCCGTCCGGGCAGCCCGATTGTGGAACGGAAGCGGGTGACCACGCGGATCTTCCGCGCCACCGCGATCAGATCCTGCGCGCGCATGATCTTGGAGACGGCCGCCGCCATCTCGGGCGTCAGGCCGGGGGCCAGCGCGGCGAGCGTCCCGGCATCCGTTTCGGGCGAGAGCAGCCAGTCGCGGAAATCGCCGACCGTCAGGTGCGCGACCGGGGCGAAGGCGGCCTGGTCCCACCCGCTCAGGATCAGGTCCGTGACCGCGTCACCCTCCACCCCCAGCACGTCCGCTGCCAGATCGCGCAGCGGCAGGTCCGCAAGCCGCATCTGCGCCGCCAGCCGCTCCACCGGACCCTCGGCGGCAAGGCCCGCCAGCGCGTCGCCCGAGCGCGCGGGCGTTGCCTTTGCAAGCAGTGCCTTGAGCGTGGGGAACGAAAAGCGCGTGCCCTGGAGGTCGATCGAATAGGCCATGGCCCGAGTGAACCCCACACCGTCGCGTCGCGCAACGTCAGACCCAGTCCACGTCGCCCAGAAAGATGTAGCCTGCCCCGTAAATCGTCTTGATCAGGCGCGGGTTGCGCGGGTCTTCGCCAAGCTTGGTTCGCAGCCGCGAGATCCGCACGTCCATCGCGCGGTCGAAGCTTTCGCCGGCCGCGCCGCCCAGACGCTCCTGCATCTGCTGGCGCGAGATCAGCCGCTTGGGGCTTTCGAGAAACATCCGCAGCACCTCGCCTTCGGCATGGGAGAAGCTGACCTCGGCGCCGTCCGTGCCCTGGAGCAGGTAGCGGTCGAACTGCGCCGTCCAGCCGTTGAACCGGGCGGTGCGCTGGGTGTTCGCCGGCGCGCGCGCGCCGCGCAGACGGGCCCGGATGCGGGCCACCACCTCGGCCGGGTCGAAGGGCTTGATGATGTAGTCGTCTGCGCCAAGCTCCAGCCCCGTGACGCGGTCCTGCACCTGCGCGCGCCCCGAGATGATGATGATCGCCGCGCCGCTTTCCAACGCCAGCCGATGCACCAGCGCCAGCCCGTCGCGATCCGGCAGGCCCAGGTCGACGAGGCAGACATCGGGCGTGCGCGTCCTCAGCGCGGCCTCGAACTCCGTGGCACGGGCGAAGGCGATGGTCTGGAACCCGGCCTCTCCCAGTGCCTCGGCCAGCATCGCACGGATCTGCGGCTCGTCGTCGAGGATGGCGACAAGGGGCGCGCTCATGCTGCCGTGGCCTCGGACAGAAGCTGCGCCAGCGCGGCCCGTTCCACGGGTTTCGACAGGACCGGCCAGCGCCGGGCGCCGGCCTCCCGCCGCGGGGTGTCCTGCGGCAGCGATGTCATCAGAGCGAGGCGCAGGCCCGGGTGCCGCTGGCTCAGGCCGGCCAGAAGCTCGACGCCGTCCTCCGCCCCGAGCTGAAGGTCCGAGATCACCCAGTCGAGCCCGGGAATGTCGGCAAGCGACCGGGCCTCGTCGGCGGATCCCGCCTCGATCACCTGATGGCCGAGATCGGTCAGGCCCGTGCGCACGGCGGCGCGGATCTCGGCCATGTCGTCGACCACGAGCACCAGCCGGGGCCGCGCCTCGGCGCGCGCGGGCTTCAGCGGCAGGCGCAGGGTCACGCGCGCCCCGCCGCCGGGCTCGTTCGCAAGGCGCACCTGTCCGCCGGCGAGCTTGGCCATGTCGTAGACCATCGACAGGCCGAGGCCCGAGCCGTCCTCGCCCTTCGTGCTGAAGAACGGGTCGAGCGCCTTTTCCAGAGCGGCCTCGGTGAAGCCCGGCCCGGTGTCGCTGACGACGATCTCGAGCCAGGTGTCCTTGACCGCCCTGACATCGACGGCGATGTGCCCCGGTGCGTCCCCGATGGCGTCGCGCGCGTTCAGGACAAGGTTGAGGAGACTGTCCTGAAGTCCGCCGGGATCGAGCATCACCGCTTCGTGGGGCACCTCGCAGGACACCTCGAGGCGCACGCCGGGCGGCAGCGGCGCCCGTGCGAGCGGCGCGAAAGCGTCGAGGAAATCGCCCGGCACGACGGGGGTCGGGTGGACTTCGCCCGGGCCGGACATGCGCGCGATCTTGTCCAGCAGAAGCCCGCCGCGGCGGGCCGCGGTGCGGGTGGCGTCGGTCAGCTCGCGCGCGCCTTGCGGCAGCGGCAGTTTCTCGAGCCGGCCCTGCAGCCCGAGGATGATCGTCAGCAGATTGGCGAAGTCATGGGCGAGCCCGCTGGTCAGTTGCGCGGCCAGTTCGCGCTTGTGCGTCTGCGCCAGCGCGGCGCGCGCCTGCGCCTCCTCGGTCACGTCCATGGACAGAAGATAGACCCCCGTGACCGGCGCCTCGGGCCCCGTCCGGTCGGGCGTGAAGGCCGTGCGGATGCGCCGCCCGCGGGTGGGCTCGGTGAATTCCAGGACCGCAGGTTCGCCGGAAAGCGCGCGCGCGAGCGTCGGCGCGAGCCGTGCTGCGACCGGGCCCAGCGCCTCCTCGAAGGTCAGGCCGACGATGTCGCTTTGCCGGTCGGGCAGAAGCGTCGAAAGCCGCCGGTTGGTGTAGGTATAGACGCGCTCGCGGTCGACCCGTGCGATGTGGGCGGGCGTCATCTCGGTCGTCAGGCGGATGCGCGCCTCCATCTCGGTCAGTTCGGCCTGGGCCTCCTGCAGTTGCGCGACGGTCGCCGCCAGCTGACGGTTGGCGCGGGCCAGGTCCTCGGCGCGGGACAGGAGTTGGTCGGACAGCTCCTCGGAGCGGCTGCGCAGAAGCTCCTCCTGGCGCTTGATGGCCGTGATGTCGGTATAGACCGTGACCCAGCCGCCCTCGGGCAGCGGCGAGCCCTCGACCGAGATCGTCCGGCCATTGGCGCGGCGGCGCTCCATGTAATGGGGCAGGAAGGCCCGCGCGGCCTCGACCCGGTCGCGCACGAAGGCTGCGCTGTCGGTCACCTCGCCATATTCGCCGTTCTCCACGAGCCAGCGCACCGTGTCCTCGAAGCTCGCGCCGGGCGTGACCAGCCGTTCCGGCAGCCCGAACATCGTCTGGAAGGGCCGGTTGGCCACCGCCAGGCGCAGGTCGGCGTCGTAGATCGACAGGGCCTGCCCGATCAGGTTCAGCCCCGCCTGCGTCAGATGCCCGGTGCCGCGCCCCCTGTGCATGTCGGCCTCCCTCATCCCGTCGCGGCCCCCGCCGCGGTCCCGTTCCGATCCCATGGACTGTGCCTTGCGACCCGTCGCCGTCAAGCGGGGCCGCCCGCTGTTACAATTCGTAAGATTTGCGCAAAAGTCAGGCAAAACTTGACGTGGAACCATTCTTTGCCACGGTGGGAAAAACGGAAACGCCCGTGCAAGACGCGGGCGGCCGTGGCGCGGAACGGGGAGGTTCCGCGAAGGGAGGACAAGGGATTGGCAGACGTTGCATCGCCCCAGGGCGCTCTGCGGTCTGTGCCGGCGCTTCTGGCGCGCAACGCGGCGCAGTTCGGGTCGAAGGCGGCCTACCGCGAGAAGGAATACGGCATCTGGCAAAGCTGGAGCTGGGCCGAGACCGCCGAGGAGATCGATGCGATCGCGCTGGGTCTGCTGGCGCTGGGCCTGAACCGCGGTGATCACGTGGCCGTCATCGGGCGCAATCGCCCCGCGCTCTACTGGTCGATGGTGGCGGCGCAGAAATGCGGCGCGATCCCGGTGCCGATGTACCAGGACGCCGCCGCCGTGGAGATGGCCTACGTGCTGGAGCACAGCGGTGCGCGGTTCGTGATCTGCGGCGACCAGGAGCAGGTCGACAAGGTGATCGAGGCGCAGGAGACGCTGCACCATATCGAGCACATCATCTACCAGGACCCGCGGGGCTTGCGGAAATACGACCACACGCGGCTGCACGCGCTTCGGGACGTGCAGGCCGAGGGGCGCGCGGCGCGGGAGCGGCTGTCGAAGGAGCTTGCGACGCGCGAGGCGGAGCTCGATTACGATTCGACCTGCGTGATGCTTTACACGTCCGGGACCACGGGAAAATCCAAGGGCGTCGTTCTGTCGAACCGCAACATTATCGAGGCCTCCAGGGCCTCGGCCGAGTTCGACCGGCTCGATGCCCATGACGAGGTTCTGGCCTACCTGCCGATGGCCTGGGTGGGCGATTTCATCTTCTCGATCGGGCAGGCCTACTGGACGGGGTTCTGCGTGAACTGCCCCGAGAGCCCGGCCACGATGTACGAGAACCTGCACGAGATCGGGCCCACCTATTTCTTTGCGCCGCCGCGCTATTTCGAGGAGCGGATCACCATCCTGACGATCCGGATGGAGGACGCCAAGCCCCTGAAACGGCGGATGTTCCACCATTTCATGGAGCATGCCCGAAAGGTCGGCCCGAAGCTGATGGACGGCGAGGCGGTGGGCCTGTGGGACCGGCTGAAATACCGGCTGGGCGACGTCCTGGTCTACGGGCCGGTGAGGAACCGGGCGGGCATGTCGAACGTGCGCGTGGCCTATACGGCGGGCGAGGCGATCGGGCCCGAGATCTTCGAGTTCTGGCGCTCGCTCGGGATCAACCTCAAGCAGCTTTACGGCCAGACCGAGGCCTCGGTCTTCATCACCCAGCAACCCGACGGGGGCGTGCGCGCCGACACGGTGGGCGTGCCCACGCCGGGCGTCGAGGTGCGGATCGGCGAGAACGGCGAGGTCTACTACCGCTCGCCCGGGACCTTCGTGGAATACTACAAGAACGAAGAGGCCACGCGCGACACCAAGGATGCCGAGGGCTGGGTGGCGACGGGAGACGCGGGGTATTTCGAGGAGGAGAGCGGGCAACTCCGGATCATCGACCGCGCCAAGGACGTGGGCAAGATGGCCGACGGGCGGCTTTTTGCGCCGAAATACGTGGAGAACAAGCTGAAGTTCTTCCCCAATATCCTCGAGGCGGTGGTCTTCGGCAACGGGCGCGAGATGTGCTGCGCCTTCATCAACATCGACCTGACCGCCGTGGGCAACTGGGCGGAGCGGAACAACATCTCCTACGCCTCCTACCAGGAGCTTGCGGGGCATCCGCAGGTGATGGCGACCGTGCAGGCGCATGTGGAGGAGGTGAACCGGAGCCTGGCGCATGACGAGATGCTGTCGGGCTGCCAGATCCATCGGTTTCTCGTGCTGCACAAGGAACTTGACGCCGATGACGGGGAGCTGACGCGCACGCGGAAGGTCCGGCGGCGGATCATCGAAGAGAAATACGGTGACCTGATCGACGCGCTTTATTCCGGAAAATCAGAGCAATACACCGAGACGGAAGTGACCTACGAGGACGGGCGCAAGGGCAAGATCCGCGCCACACTGGAGATCCGGGACGCGGCGGTGGTGGGCGAGGCCTCGGACACGAAGGTGGCGGCGGAATGATCGGGAGACGCTCGCCCTTCGGTCTCGCCCCTCCCGCCATCCCGCATGGGGTGCGCGCCAAATGCTGATTTTGCAGGACAATTTTTGCCGGCCGAAGGTCGATTTTGTCATCCACGGCCTGGTCGAGGCGCCGAACCTGCGCCTGGGCCGCGTGACACGGGAGCGAACCGGATGAACGAGATGAGCACCCTCGAGGGCCATACCACGGCGGATGGGCGACAGATCGGCGGCGTGGTGATGGAGATGAAGAACATCACGCTGCGCTTCGGGGGCGTGGAGGCGATCAAGGACATCTCCTTCGACATCCGCGAGGGCGAGATCCGCGCGATCATCGGGCCCAATGGCGCGGGCAAGTCGAGCATGCTCAACGTGATTTCCGGTTTCTACCACCCGCAGGAGGGTGAGGTCTGGTATCGCGGGGAGAAACGTCCGCCGATGAAGCCCTATCAGATCGCCCGGCAGGGGATCGCGCGGACGTTTCAGAACATCGCGCTGTTCGAGGGGATGAGCGTTCTGGACAATGTCATGACGGGGCGGCTGAACCACATGAAGGCGAGCTTCATGGACCAGGCGTTCTGGTGGGGCAAGGCGCAGCGGGAAGAGGTGGCGAACCGGGAAAAGGCGGAAGAAATCATCGATTTCCTAGAGATCCAGGCGATCCGGAAGACGCCGGTGGGGCGGCTGCCTTACGGGCTGAAGAAACGGGTGGAGCTGGCGCGCGCGCTGGCGGCGGAACCGAAGATCCTGCTTCTGGACGAGCCCATGGCGGGCATGAATGTCGAGGAGAAGGAGGACATGAGCCGCTTTGTCCTTGATGTGAATGACGAATTCGGGACGACCATCGTGCTGATCGAGCATGACATGGGCGTGGTCATGGACCTGAGCGACCGGGTCGTGGTGATGGATTACGGCAAGAAGATCGG
>CAZGHJ010000055.1:0-14061 GCA_964525355.1 uncultured Roseicyclus sp. | reverse complement strand
CGGATCGCGCCGGTGCGCGTGGGCGGGCGGTTGCAGGACGCGGCGCCGTGACCCGCGAGCGCCTCGGGCTGATCGGCGCGCTGGTGCTGATCGGCGCGGCCTGGGGGATGGGGCAGCCCTTCGCCAAGATCGCCGTTTCCGAGGGCTACCGCCATTTCGGCATCATCTTCTGGCAATTCGTGCTGGGCGGCGCGCTTTTGTGGGCGGTCAACCGGGTGTTGGGGCACGGGCTGCCGATGGAGCGCCGCCACCTGGCGCTTTACACGATCATCGCGCTGATCGGGACGCTCCTGCCCAATTCGGCGAGCTACACGGCCGCGATCCACCTGCCCTCGGGCATCCTGTCGATCGTGCTGTCGCTGGTGCCGATGATGGCCTTCCCGGTGGCGCTGGCGCTGGGCATGGACCGGTTTTCGGGCCTGCGCTTCACGGGTCTCCTGCTGGGCTTCGTGGCGATCCTGATGATCGCTCTGCCCGAGACGAGCCTGCCGGACCCGGCCATGGTCTGGTGGCTGCCGCTGGCGCTGGTGGCGCCGGCCTTCTACGCGGTCGAGGGCAATTTCGTGGCCCGCTACGGGACCGAGGGGCTGGACCCGGTGCAGGTGCTGCTGGGCGCCTGCGTGGTGGGCACGGTGCTGGCCGCGCCGCTGGCGCTGATGACCGGGCAGTTCATCTCGCCCCTGCCGCCCTGGGGCGCGCCGGACCTGGCCATCGTCGGCTCCTCGGTGTCCCACACGCTGGCCTATGCGGGCTATGTCTGGGTGCTGGGCCGCGCCGGCGCCGTCTTCGGCGCGCAGGTCTCCTATCTTGTCACGGCCTTCGGCATCCTCTGGGCCTGGCTGATGCTGGGAGAGACGTATTCGGGCTGGGTCTGGGCGGCGCTCGCCTTGATGTTCACCGGCCTCTTCCTGGTGCAGCCCCGCCCGCGGGAGGAGGTTCTGCGCGCCCCGGCCTGAGGCCGGAAGACGCCGCTTGCAGCGCGCCCCCCCATCGGGAATGATGCCCGGCGGGGCACGGAGAAGGTCCCGCCAGCACCAGGGACCCGTTTTCACCCATGATCGATCTCAACCTGAGCCAGACCGGAGAGGGTCTTGTCGCGCTTGCGATCCTGGCGGGGATGTTCGCCCTGTTCCTGGCCGAGCGCTGGCCGACCGAGGTGGTCGCCATCAGCGCGGTGGGACTTCTGCTGGTGCTCGGGCTTCTGCCCTATGACGCGGGCCTCGCGGTCCTGTCCAACCCCGCGCCCTGGACCATCGCCGCGATGTTCGTGGTCATGGGCGCGCTGGTGCGCACGGGCTCGCTCGACCGGATGATCCGGCAGGTGGAGATCACGGCCAGCAACAGCCCCACGCGCGCCATCGTGATGCTGCTGGGGATCGTCGCCATCGCCTCGGCCTTCATGAACAACACGCCCATCGTGGTGATCATGATCCCCGTCGTGGTGCAGGTGGCGCGCATCGCCGGGCGCGCGCCGTCGAAATACCTCATCCCGCTGAGCTATGCCGCGATCATGGGCGGCACGCTGACGCTGATCGGCACCTCGACGAACCTTCTCGTGGACGGCATCGCGCGCACGCAGGGTCTTGCGCCCTTCACCATCTTCGAGATCACGCCCATCGGCCTGATCGTCGTGGCCTGGGGGATGCTCTATTTCCTCGCCGTGGGGCGCCACCTGCTGCCCGACCGCACGTCCATGTCCGCCGCGCTGGCGGGCGGCCGGTCCCGCGCGAAGTTCTTCACCGAACTGGCCGTGCCCGAGGGCTCGACCCTGATCGGCCAGAACGTGAACGAGGTGGACCTGTTCAAGCGCGAGGGGGTGCGCCTGGTCGACGTGCTGAGGGGCGATGCCTCGCTCAGGCGCGACATGTCGGAGGTCGAGCTTCAGGCCGGCGACCGGATCGTTCTGAGGACCGAGATGGCCGAGGTGCTCGGCCTTCAGCAATCGCGCGAACTCAGGACCGTCGACAAGCTGAGCGAGGTGCGCACCGCCACGGTGGAGGTCCTGATCACGCCGGGCGCGCGCCTGGTCGGCCGCCGCCTGGGCGATCTGCGCCTGCGCCGGCGCTACGGCGTCTACCCGCTGGCCGCGCATCGCCACAACCAGAATATCGGCCGCCAGCTCGACGATCTGGTGGTGCGGGTGGGCGACACGCTTCTGCTGGAAGGCGCGCCCGCCGACATCCAGCGCCTCGCCACCGACATGGACCTGGTCGACGTGGCCGCCCCCTCCGAGCGCGCCTACCGCCGCGGCAAGGCGCCCATCGCCATCGCGGCCATGGCCGGCATCGTGACCCTCGCGGCCTTCGGCGTGGCGCCGATTCTGCCGCTGGCCATCGTCGCCGTGGGCGTGGTGCTGCTGACGGGCTGCATCGACGCCGAGGAGGCGTTCTCCTTCGTCGAGGGTCGGCTTCTGGCGCTGATCTTCGCCATGCTCGCCGTGGGCGCCGCGCTCGATCACACCGGCGCGGTGGCGCTCATCGTCGAGTCCGCCGCCCCCGCGCTGGCCGTGATGCCGGCCGTGGTGCTGGTCTGGGCGGTCTATTTCATCACCACGGTGATGACCGAGCTTGTCTCCAACAACGCCATCGCCGTCATCATGGCGCCCATCGCCATCGCGCTCGCGGAGGCCACGGGCGTCGACGCCCGCCCGCTGCTGGTGGCGGTGATGGTCGCGGCCTCGGCCTGTTTCGCGACGCCCATCGGCTACCAGACCAACATGCTGGTCTACGGGCCGGGCGGCTACCGCTTCACCGACTTCATGCGCGTGGGCATCCCGCTCAACCTCTCGCTGGGGGTTGTGGTCTGCCTCGCGATCCCGCTTATCTTTCCCCTGTAACCCCTCGACGGAGCGTCCCCGGTGTCCGCAGTCCCCCTCCGAGACAAGATCTCCGACGCCGCGCTGCTGACGGCGATGGTGGTGCTGCTGACCGGCTGCGCGCTCCAGGCCCCGCCGCCGCGCCCCGTCGAGGTCAGCCTCGACCGCAGCACGCTCGCGCTGCGCCTTGCCGACGGCGCGCGCTGCACCGCGCCGGTCTCCGGGATTGCGGGGCGCTTCAGCACGACCGTCACAGGCGCGGGCACGTTCGCCGACTGCCCCGTGCCCTACGCCTACACGGTCACCGGCGATCCGGGCACCAACCCGCTGCGCTTCGTGCTGGAGGAGGCCTTCACCGTCCTCGGCCTCGCGGAGGCCATCGCGCCGCGCGCCACCGTCGAGATCGCCGCCCCCGACGGCCGCCGCTGGCGCTTCGTCTCGCCCCCCGAGGCCGACGCGGACTGAGGCAAGGCGCACCCTCCCCCCTTCTTCTTGTTCCAAATACGGCCGCCGGAGGCGTTGGCCCCTCTAGAGGGGCCAAAACATCATCAGCGCGGGAACCGATACGGCGATCACCAGCACCTCGAGGGGCAGGCCCATCCGCCAGTAATCGCCGAAGCGGTAGCCGCCGGGGCCGAGGATCAGGGTGTTGTTCTTGTGCCCGATGGGCGTGAGGAACGCCGCCGAGGCGGCGACGGCCACGGCCATCAGGAACGGGTCGGGGTTCACGTCCAGCCGCTCGGCCATGGTGATCGCGACGGGGGCCGCCACGATGGCCGTCGCCGTGTTGTTGAGGATGTCCGACAGCGTCATCGTCACCACCATGAGCACCGCCAGGATCGCCCAGGCCGGCCAGCCTTCGGTCAGGCCCACGAGCCCGCCCGCGATGAGGCCCGTGCCGCCCGAGGCCTCGAGCGCGGACCCCAGCGGGATCATCGAGCCCAGCAGCACCACCACCGGCCACTCGATCCGCTCGTAAAGCTCCGACAGCGGCACCACGCCCATCGCCACGAAGCCGAGCGCCACCAGCCCCAGCGCGATGGGCAGGTCCACGACCCCCAGCGCGGCCGCCACGACGCCGCCCGCGAAAAGCGCGATCGCGGCCCAGGTCTTCCGCTCCTGCGTGAGCGGCAGCCCCCGGTCGGCGAGGGCCAGCCCGCCGAGCCAGGCCACCACCTCCTCGGCGCGCGCGGCGGGCGCCAGCAGCAGGAGCGTGTCGCCGGGCGCGATCACCGTCTTGCGAAGGCGTTTCGTCAGCCGCTTCCCCTGCCGCGCGATCCCCAGAAGCGTCGTGTTCTGCCGCCAGGCGAGGCCCACGGCCTCGACCGTGTGGCCGGCGATCCGCGCGCCCTCGGGCACGACCATCTCCACCAGGTCCACGCCCTCGCCGGTCGCATCCGCGCCGCTGGGGTCCTCGGGCGTCTGCAGGCCCTCGCTTGCGCGGAATTCGTCGAGCGCGGCGGGCTCGGCCTCGATCACCAGGATGTCGCCCCCCGCCAGCCGCAGGTTGCGCCCCGTCCCGTAGCGCCGCCGCCCGTCGCGCACGACGCCGATCAGCGCCACGTCGGCCTTCGCTGCGGCCTCCTCGAGTTCGTGCAGGCGGGTGTCGATCAGCTTCGAGCCCTCGGGGATGGCCAGTTCGGAGATGTAGGGGCGCAACTCGTCCAGCCGGTCGGCCCCCACGCCCGAATCCCGCACCGGGATCAGCCGCCAGCCCACGGTCGCGACGAAGACCAGCCCCGCCAGTGCCGCGACCGCGCCCACGGGGGCGAAGTCGAACATGGCGAAGGGCGCGCCCAGCGCATCCTCGCGGAAGGTGGCGATGATGATGTTGGGCGGCGTGCCGATCAGCGTCGCCATGCCGCCGAGGATGGTCGCGAAGCTGAGCGGCATGAGGCTGAGCCCCGGCTCGCGCCCCGCCTTGCGCGCCGTGGCGATGTCGACGGGCATGAGAAGGGCCAGCGCGGCCACGTTGTTCATGAAGGCCGAGAGGACGCCGCCGATGCCGCCCATGATGGCGATATGCGCGCCCAGACTGCGCGAGGCGTCGATGAGCGTGCGCGTGATCAGCAGCACCGCGCCCGAGCGCACCAGCCCCGCCGAGATCACCAGCACGAGCGCGACCACGATGACGGCCGGGTGGCCGAAGCCCGCGAAGGCCCCGGCCGCGGGCACGAGGCCCAGCACCACGGCCAGCATCAGCGCGCCGAAGGCCACCATGTCGTAGCGGATGCGCCCCCAGAGCAGGAGCGCGAAGACGCCGCCGAAAAGCGCGAAGAGGAGGGCCTGATCCTGTGTCACGGAGACGAGCCTAGGCGCGGCGCGGCCGGACGGGAAGGGTGCGCGGCACGGCCCGGGCGGCGCCGGGGCTGCGGGGTGCGCGCGCTTGCCGGTGCTCTCGCCCTGCGATAGAGACACGCCAGCGTTTATCCGGACGAGGAGGCATCCCATGGCGGGCCATTCCAAATGGGCGAATATCCAGCACCGCAAGGGCCGGCAGGATGCGGCGCGCTCCAAGCTCTTCTCCAAGCTTGCCAAGGAAATCACCGTGGCCGCCAAGATGGGCGATCCCGACCCCGACAAGAACCCGCGCCTGCGTCTGGCCGTGAAGGAGGCCAAGTCGAGCTCGGTCCCGAAGGACGTGATCGAGCGCGCCATCAACAAGGCGATCGGCGGGGATTCGGAGAATTACGACGAGATCCGCTACGAGGGTTACGGGCCCAACGGCGTGGCGATCATCGTCGAGGCGATGACCGACAACCGCAACCGCACGGCCTCGACCGTGCGTTCGACCTTCGGCAAGCATGGCGGCAACCTCGGCGAGACGGGCTCGGTCGCGTTCATGTTCGACCGCAAGGGGCAGGTGACCTATCCGGCGGATGCGGGCGATGCGGACACGGTGATGATGGCCGCGATCGAGGCCGGCGCCGAGGACGTGGAAAGCGGCGAGGACGGGCACGTGATCTGGTGCGCCGACACGGATCTGAACGAGGTCTCCACCGCGCTCGAGGCTGCGCTCGGCGAGAGCGACACGACGAAGCTCGTGTGGCGGCCGACGACCACGACCGAACTGGGCCTGGAGGATGCGCAGAAGCTGATGAAGCTGATCGAGGCGCTGGAGGATGACGACGACATCCAGTCGGTGACGTCGAATTTCGAGATCTCCGACGAGGTGATGGAGCAGCTCTCGGCGTGACGCCGCGCGGCGGCGAGGCGGGGGGGAGCGCCGGCACGGGGCATCGAGCCCCGCACCGGCGCCGCATCCCCGGCCGGCGTTTTCCTGCCGGGACGACGGGACGGGGCGGGATGCGTCCCCGTGCCCACGGGCGGCATGTCCGGTTGCCGGTCGCGAGGCCCGTGCGATGATCGCGGCCTACGCGGCGGGGCTGGTCCTGTCCTTTTCGCTGATCCTCGCCATCGGGGCGCAGAATGCGTTCGTGCTGCGCCAGGGGTTGCGGCGCGCGCATGTGGGGGTGGTGGTCCTTGTGTGCTGCGTCTCGGAGGCGGCGCTGATCGCGGCGGGCGTGGCGGGGTTCGGCGCGCTGGCGGACGCCGTGCCCTGGGCGCTCGAGGCGATGCGCTGGGCGGGGGCGGCGTTCCTCGTGGCCTATGGCGCGCGGGCGCTTCGGTCGGCCATGGCGCATGACGCGGGCCTGGCGCCGGCGGCGGGCGTGCCCGGGGGCCGGGCCGCGGCGGTGGGCGCGGCGCTGGTGCTGACCTGGGCCAATCCGCATGTCTATCTCGACACCGTGGGTCTGATCGGTGCGGTGGCGGCCCAGTACCGGCCGGCGCATTGGGCCTTCGGCGCGGGCGCCCTGACCGCGTCCTGCATCTTCTTCGCCGCCCTGGGATACGGGGCCGCGTGGCTTGCCCCGGTCTTCGCGCGGCCGCGCGCGTGGCGGGTGCTCGACGGTGTCGTGGGGGTGACGATGCTGGCGCTGGCCGTGAAACTGGCGGCCGGGGTTTGAGGGTTGCCCTCGCCCTCCGGGTGCGGTCAAGCTGAGGTCGATGTCGTCTTCGCCTCCTGACACCGCGTCCGACAAGGCCGCCCCTGCCGAGCCCGGCGCCCTGCGCGCCGCGGTCTCGCCCGTGCGCGGCGTCTTCTGGATGGTCGTGACCGGCATCTGCTTCGTCGCCGTGACGGCGAGCGTGAAGATGGTGGGCGACGACGTGCCCGCGGCGCAGGCGGCCTTTCTGCGCTACGTGCTGGGCATGGGCTTCCTGATCCCGATGATCCCGGCGATCCGGTCGGTGACGCTGACGCCGCGGGTCCTGAAGCTTGCGGGGCTGAGGGGCGTCGCGCATGCGCTGGGCGTGATCACCTGGTTCTACGCGATGACGCGCATCCCCATCGCCGAGGTGACAGCGATGAACTATCTCAACCCGGTCTTCGTGACGCTCCTTGCCGTCTTCGTGCTGCGCGAGAGCATCTCGGTGCGCCGCGTCCTGGCGGTGGGAATGGCGTTGCTGGGCGCGCTGGTCATCCTGCGGCCGGGTTTTCGCGAGCTCGATCCCGGGCACCTTGCGATGATGGCGACGGCCATGGTCTTCGCCGTGGGCTACCTGACCGCGAAGATCCTGGCCGACGAGGTGCCCGCGGGCGCGGTGGTGTTCCTGCTGTCGGTGGTGGTGACCGTGGTGCTGGCGCCCTTCGCGCTCGCGGTCTGGGTGCCGGTGGGCTGGGGCGACCTGGGCTGGCTGTTCCTGACGGCGGTCTTCGCGACCTCGGGGCATTACGCGATGACGCTGGCCTTCGGGGCGGCGCCGTTGAGCGTGACGCAGCCCGTGGTCTTCCTGCAGCTGGTCTGGGCGACGCTTCTGGGGGCGCTGGTCTTCGGCGAGGCGGTCGATGTCTTCGTCATCCTGGGCGGCGCCATGATCATCGCCGCGGTCAGCTATATCGCGCTGCGCGAGGCGCAGCTGCGGCGCCGGGTGGCGGCGGCGGGCTCGGCGCCGGGCTACGGGGCGCCGGCGGCGGGCCGGGATATCCGTTCTTCGCCCGATAATTGAGCACGGGGCCGGGCAATCGCCCATCTGGATACCAATGCGCCGCGCTGCGCCGCGGCATCTCCGGCACGTTAACTTGTATACGACAAACATCCGCGATGCCTTGGGTAACGTGGAGGCATATCATGACGTTGGAAGCGGTTATCTTCGGGGGCATCGGCAGTCTCGCGGAATGCGCCGAACTGGATCGCGCCGCCTGGAACGCCGCGTTCCGGATGCACGACGTGCCGTGGAACTGGTCCTGGGACACCTATGCGGAGCTGATGCGGCCGGGCGGGGACCGGCAGCTGGCGGCGCGTTACGCGGCGCATCTGGGCGAGGTGGTCGAGGCGGACCTGCTGGACGCCACGCATCAGCGGCTGTTCGCGGCGAAGCTGGTCGACGAGGTGCCGCTGCGGCCCGGCGTGGCGCGCGTGCTGTCCTGGGCGGCGCGCGGCGGGGTGAAGCTGGCGCTGGTCAGCCGGGCGGAGATCCAGCCGGTCTCGGCGCTGCTGCGGGCGACGGCGCGGGCGCGGGCGGGCGTGGCCTTCGACGCGGCGGTGCTGCGCAGCGACGTCAGCCGCATGGCGCCCGATCCGCAGGCCATGGCGCTGGCGGTGGAGAAGCTCGGCGTCGGTCCGGGCCGGTCCGTGGCGGTGGCCGACACGCCGGTCGCGGCCGAGGCCGCGCGCCGCGCGGGTCTGCCGGTGCTGGCCTTCCCCGGCCGGCTGGCCGAGGACGAGCCCGAGCAGTTCGGCGCGCTGCCCATGGCCCATGTGCTGTCGCCCGAGGCGCTGACCCGCGCCTGGCGGAGCGAGGTGGAAACGGCGGCCGAATAGGGCGGCGGCGGGGCGCGGGTTGATCTGGCTCAAGGCTGCGCGCGCGGCGGGGGCGCTAGGCTCGGGCCGAGACACACGCGCATCATGCAACAGGAGACCCCGCCCATGTCCCACACCCCGCACGAACTGGCCGAAGATTTCCCCGGCGACGTGGAGAAGATCCACGACCTCAAGGTGTCCGACCCGCATTTTGCCAAGCTGATGGAGGCCTATCACGAGGTGAACCGGGCCGTGCATCGGGCCGAGACCGGGGTGGAGCCCGTCGACCAGGCGGAAGAAAACCGGATGCGCAAGGAGCGGATGCGCCTGAAGGACGAGATCGCGGGCATGCTGGCCGGCGCCTGATACGGTTTTCTGGTCGGGGGGCGCTGCCCCCCGGCACACGCGGCCCCGAGGGGCCGCGCGTCCCCCCGGAGTTTTTCTGCCAGGATGAAGGAGCCGGGCCGCGCCTGTCGGCCCGGGTTCAGGTTTCGGCGGGCTTGTCGGCGTGCGCCTCGGCGTCGGTTTCGTCGTCCGTGCCGGTGCCGGTGCCTTCCACATGGGCCTGGAAGCGTTCGAAGAACTGGTCGGCCATCTTGCGCGCGAAACTGTCGATGAGACGCGAGCCCAGCTGCGCGAGCTTGCCGCCCACTTTCGCGTCCACGTCGTAATGCAGCTCCGTGCCGCCGCCCTCGGCATCGCTGAGCGAGACCTGCGCGGCACCCTTGGCGAAGCCCGCGACGCCGCCCTTGCCCTCGCCCGAGATCGTGTAGCTTGTCCCCGGCACCACGTCCGATAGGGTCACGCCGCCCTTGAAGGTGGCCTTCACGGGTCCGACCTTCTGCTTGACCGTTGCGTGGAAGCCCTCCTCGGGGGAGCCTGTCAGTTCCTCGCAGCCGGGGATGCAGGCCTTGAGCACGTCGGCATCGTTGAGCGCGGCCCAGACCGTGGCACGGTCGGCGTCGAGCGTGCGGGTTGCGTGCATTTCCATGGTCTCGTCCCCCTTGTTCCTGGTGCAGATGGGTAGTCTTGCGGGGGCGGGCGCGTCAATGTCGTTCGCGGGGCTGCCGCGATCGCGACGACCGGGGCGTCGCGTCAGGGTCCCGCCTGCGCCATCGTCAGGTTTCGATGCTGTAGGGCAGCACGTCGCGGCGGTCGGGGTCGACGCGCAACCGGCGTTCCAGCGGCGGGACGGCGCGCTGGTGGCAGTTGGCGCGTTCGCAGATGCGGCAGGAGATCCCGATGGGCTGGTAGGCGGCGTCGCGGTCGAGATCGAGCCCGTCGGCATAGACGAGGGCTGGGGCGTGGGTCACTTCGCAGCCCAGCGAGATCGCGAAGCGCCGCGTGGGCGCGCCCCAGGCGCCGCCGGATTTGGAGACGTCGCGCGCGAGGATCACGTAGCGCGCGCCATCGGGCGTTTCGGCCAGTTGGCGCAGGAAGCGGCCGGGCGTCTCGAAGGCGCGGTGGACGTTCCACAAGGGGCAGGCGCCGCCGTAGCGGGCGAACTGGAGCCGGGTGGCGGAGTGGCGCTTGGTCACCGTGCCGGCCTGGTCGACGCGGGCGAAGAAGAAGGGCACGCCCTTGGCGCCCGGGCGTTGCAGCGTCGACAGGCGGTGGGCGATCTGCTCGATCGAGGCGCCGAAGCGGATCGAGAGCGCCTCGAGATCGTGGCGCGTCTCGCGGGCGGCCTCGGCGAAGCGGGTATAGGGCATGAGGACGGCGCCCGCGAAGTAGTTCGCCATGCCGATGCGGGCGATCTCGCGGGCGGTGTCGGTCTGGAAACGCGCGAAATCGAGCGTGGCCTCGAGAAGCTGGTCCTGGCCCAGAAGCGCGTATTGGTGGAGAAGCTGGAAGCGCTGGGTCTCGGGGGCGGCGCGCGGCGAGAGCGTGAGGGTGCGGGTCGCGCGGTCGTAATGGCGCACGCCCTCGCCCGCGGCATGGCGCAGCGTGACGCCCATCAGCCCGAGCACCGCCTCGGTATGGGCGGCCAGATCGCCCGTGGCTTTCGCGGCGAAGCGCTCGGCGGCGCGGTCCACGGCGTCGATGTAATTGTCGCAGTAGTGGAAGAAGTCGCGGACCTCTTCCCAGGGGCTTTGCAGGCTGCGCCCGTTCGATCCCGTGTCCCGGCCGAGCGCCTCGTCGAGCGAGGCGAGGCGTTCGTGGGTCTGGCGATAGGCGCGGTGCAGGTCCAGGAAGGCGCGGGCGAGGGCGGGGGCGTTGGAGGCGGCGAGGCGCAGGTCCGACAGGGGCGGCGCGGCCTCGGTGAAGACGGCGTCGGCCAGCGCCTCGCGCATGTCGGAGACGAGCCGTTCGGTGTCGCCGGAACTGAGCTCGGTCACGTCGAGGCCGAATTCCTGCGCGAGCCCGAGGATCACCGTGGAGGACACGGGCCGGTTGTTGTTCTCCATCTGGTTGAGATAGGGCAGGGAGACCTTGAGCTTGGCGGCGAAATCCTTCTGGGTGAGGCCGACGCGGGTGCGGACCTCGCGCAGTTTCGCGCCGGCGTAGAGTTTCTGGATCGCCATGGGCCCCTCGCGCGTTTTGCAGATAGCCTATGTCGATTTGCAAAGCGGGGGAAGAGGGGGCTCTGCCCCCGGCCCCGACGGGGCCTCCCCCGGAGTTTTCTGCCAGGATGAAGGGGCGGGGCCGGTGCGCGGCGTGGCCCGGCCCTAGCCGATCACGCGGCGTTCGCGGCGGACCGTGTAGAGGATCGAGGCGACGGCGAGCACGGAGGTCGCCAGCATGATGAGGATCAGCGGATAGGCGCCGTCGCCGCGCGTGAGAAGCGCGCCGGCCAGCGCCGAGAGCGCCGCGCCGCCGCCGATCATGATGGCGCCGCCAAGACCGCTCGCCGTGCCGGCGAGATGCGGCCGGACCGACAGCATGCCCGAGGTCGCGTTGGGCAGGACCATGCCGTTGCCGAGGCCCACGAAGGTCATGAAGCCGAAGAAGACCAGCGCCGTCTTGAAGCCCGCGAGAAACAGCAGGAGCGACAGGGCAAGGCCGCCCGCGGACAGGAGCGTGCCCCACAGGATCATGCGGTTGATGCCCACGCGGGTCGAGAAGCGGCCCGACAGCCAGTTGCCGAAGAAATATCCCACGGCCGGGGCGCCGAAATAGATGCCGACCTCGCTGGCCGAGAGGCCGAAGACCTCGGAGCCCACGTAGGGCGCGCCGCCCAGATAGGCGAAGAAGGCGCCCGAGGCGAAGGCGGCGGCGAGGCAGTAGCCCCAGAAGCGGCGCGAGGCGAAAAGCTCGGGGTATTGGGCGAACTGCTGGGCGAAACTGGCCGAGCCGCGGGCCGCCGTCTCGCCCAGGTCGCGCCAGGTGAGGCCGAGGACCAGAACGCCGAGCAGACCCAGCAGCCAGAAATTGGCCTGCCAGCCGAGGGTTTCGTCGAGCACGCCGCCGATGGCCGGGCCGATCATGGGCACCACCGCCATGCCCATGGTGACATAGCCGATCTGGCTGGCCGCCTGGTCCTGGGGGTACATGTCGCGCACCACCGCCCGGCCCAGCACGAGGCCCACCACGACCACCGCCTGCAACATCCGGAAGGCGAGGAAGACCTCGATCGTGGGGGCGATCAGGCAGCCCAGCGTGGCCAGCAGGAAGATCGCGATCCCCCACAGCAGCACCGGACGCCGCCCGTAGCGGTCGGAGATCGGGCCGACGACGATCTGAAGCGCGGCGTTGACCGCGAGATAGAGCGCGACCGAAAGCTGCATCAGGCGGTAGTCGGTGTCGAAGAACTCCGTCATCGCGGGCAGCGAGGGCAGGAAGATGTTCATCGACAGCGCGCCAAGGCCCGTCAGCAGGATGAGGGTGAAGATGTGGGGCGGGGTGGTGCGGTCGAGAAACCGGACCGGCGAAGCGGTGATCATGCTGAATGGATTAGGGCGGCGGGGCGGGCTTGTCCATCTGCCTGGGCGCACAGGGCGTCTGCGCGCCGCGTGGATTTGCGTCTTTGCATTTCGTGATCGTCTTGCGCAAAGACATTTGCAAATTTGCCAAACGGGACTCGCGCTGGCCGTCAAGGGGCCCTAGGGTGCGCGCAACACGCCGGCCGACGCGCGTGAGGGGCGGGACGGCGGCGCCAGGGACGGGAGGCACGGTCACCATGAAGGACATTCTGCGCGAGCTTGAGGACAGGCGCGAGCAGGCGCGGCTGGGCGGCGGGCAGCCGCGGATCGACAGCCAGCACGCCAAGGGCAAGCTGACCGCGCGCGAGCGGATCGACCTGCTGCTCGACGAGGGCAGTTTCGAGGAATACGACATGTTCGTGACCCATCGCTGCGTCGATTTCGGCATGGCGAAGTCGAAGCCCCGCGGCGATGGCGTGGTCACCGGCTGGGGCACGATCAACGGCCGCATGGTCTATGTCTTCAGCCAGGATTTCACCGTGCTGGGCGGGTCGGTGTCGGAAACCCACGCCGCCAAGATCTGCAAGATCATGGACATGGCGATGCAGAACGGCGCGCCGGTGATCGGCATCAACGATTCGGGCGGCGCGCGCATCCAGGAGGGCGTCTCGTCGCTCGCGGCCTATGGCGAGGTCTTCCAGCGCAACATCGAGGCCTCGGGCGTCGTGCCGCAGATCTCGATGATCATGGGGCCCTGCGCGGGCGGCGCGGTCTACAGCCCCGCGATGACCGACTTCATCTTCATGGTGAAGGACAGCTCCTACATGTTCGTGACCGGGCCCGACGTGGTGAAGACCGTCACCAACGAACAGGTCACGGCGGAGGAGCTGGGCGGAGCCAGCACCCACACGCGCAAGTCTTCGGTCGCGGACGCGGCCTTCGAGAACGACGTGGAAGCGATTTCCGAGGTGCGGCGGCTGGTGGATTTCCTGCCCCTGTCCAACCGCGAGAAGCCGCCCGTGCGGCCCTTCTACGACGACCCCGAGCGCATCGAGGACAGCCTCGACACGCTGGTGCCCGACAACCCCAATCAGCCCTACGACATGAAGGAGCTGATCACCAAGGTCGCCGACGAGGGCGATTTCTACGAGATCCAGGAAGCGTTTGCGGGCAATATCATCACCGGGTTCATCCGGCTCGAGGGCCAGACCGTGGGCGTCGTGGCGAACCAGCCCATGGTGCTGGCGGGCGTGCTCGACATCGACAGCGCGCGCAAGGCGGCGCGCTTCGTGCGGTTCTGCGACTGTTTCGAGATCCCGATCCTGACCTTCGTGGACGTGCCCGGCTTCCTGCCCGGCACGGGGCAGGAGTATAACGGCGTCATCAAGCATGGCGCGAAGCTGCTCTTCGCGTATGGCGAGGCGACGGTGCCGAAGGTGACGGTGATCACGCGCAAGGCCTATGGCGGGGCCTATGTGGTGATGTCCTCGAAACACCTGCGCGGCGACATCTCCTATGCCTGGCCGACCTCGGAGATCGCGGTGATGGGGGCCAAGGGCGCGGTGGAGATCCTGCACCG
>CAZGHJ010000054.1:8195-14097 GCA_964525355.1 uncultured Roseicyclus sp. | reverse complement strand
GCGATGCCGATCGAGATCCGCATGCCGGTCACGATGGTGGGCGCGGCGGCGGGCAGGATGACCTGGAACGCGGTCTTGAGGGCGCCGAGTTCGTGGGTGCGGGCGACGTTGACCCAATCCTTGCGCACGCCGGCCACGCCGAAGGCGGTGTTGATCAGCATCGGCCAGATCGAGCAGATGAAGATGACGAAGATCGCGCTCGCCTCGCTGTCCTGGATGATGAAGAGGGCCAGCGGCATCCACGCCAGTGGAGAGATCGGCCGCAGCACCTGGATGAAGGGGTTCAGCGCCTTGTAGGCGACGGGCGACATGCCGATGAGAAAGCCCAGCGGAATGGCGATCATGGCGGCCATGGCGTAGCCGGCCAGCACCCGGTAGATCGAATAGCCGATCTGGATGCCGATGCCCTTGTCGTTGGGGCCCGCGTCGTAGAACGGGTTCGACAGCTCTTCCCAGGCGCGGGCGAGGATGTCGCTGGGGGGCGGCACGGCGGCGCGTTGCGCCCCGCCGCCCGCGAGGAGTTCATACTCGGTCAGCTCGGTTGCGACCGTCTGCTGGGTTATGGAGGCCTCCCAGAACAGGAGGCCCACCAGCAACATCACGACCGACAGAATGGCCGCGCGTTGGTTCACGGAGAGCGTCGACATCAGCCCGAACGCCCGATCTCGAAGCTGTTGATGTAGCCGATCGGATCGGCCGGATCGAAGGTCTTGCCCATGATCGTGTGGCTCCGATAGGTCTCGGTCGGCGCCTCGTAGCCCAGTTCGGTCATGATGCGGCGTGCATCCGAGGCGAGGTAGACCTGCTCGGCCACGGCGGCGTAATCGACATGCTCCTCGATATAGCCCCAGCGCTTCATCTGGGTCAGGATCCACACGCCCATCGAGTGCCACGGGAACGGGTCGAAATCGATCCGGTCGGGCACGCGCTGCACCTCGCCCAGACCGTCTGCAAAGGTGCCGGTCAGCACCTGCTGGATCACCGGCACGGGCTGGTTGAGGTAGTTCTGGGGCGCGATCGCCTCGGAAATCTCGGCGCGGTTGTCGGGGTTCGACGCGTATTGCGTGGCGTCGATGATCGCCTTCAGGAGCGCGCCGTAGGTGTTGGGAAGCTCCTGCGCGAAGGACGCGGGGGCGGCGAAGGCGCAGCAGGGATGGCCCTCCCAGATGTCCTTGGTCAGCGTGTGGATGAAGCCGATGCCTTCCCAGACCGCGCGCTGGTTGAACGGGTCGGGCGAGAGGTAGCCGTCGAGGTTGCCCGCGCGCAGGTTGGCGACCATCTCGGGCGGCGGCACGACGCGGATCTGGATGTCGACATCCGGATCCAGGCCGAACTCGGCCACGTAATAGCGCAGCAGGAAGTTGTGCATCGAGTATTCGAACGGCACGCCGAAGGTGAAGCCCTTCCACTGGGTCGGGTCGCGCCGCTCCAGATGTTCGTTCGACAGGACGATGGCCTGGCCGTTGATGTTCTCGACCGCGGGCATGATGTAGGGCGTGGCGACCGAGCCCGCGCCCAGCGTCATGGCCAGCGGCATGGGCGTGAGCATGTGGCTTGCGTCGTATTCGCCGGAGAGCGACTTGTCGCGCGCCACGGCCCAGCCGGCGGTCTTGATGACCTGCGCGTTGAGCCCGTAGCGCTCGTAGAAGCCCATGGGCTGGGCCATGATGATCGGCGTGGCGCAGGTGATCGGCACGAAGCCGATGTTCAGGTCGGTCTTCTCGGGCGGGCCAAGCTCGTCCAGCAGCATGGCCTTGGCCGCGTCCATCGGGAACACCGAGGCGAGGATCGACGCGAAAGCGCCGCCGCCCAGCATGCCCATGAACGACCGTCGCTGCATGTCGTTGTGCCCGAAGACGGAGCGCACGACCGCACTTTCGATCGCGCGTTCGACCATTTGCTCGGACGACATCGACCGGCTGTCGCTTTCGTGCGTGTGGGCCTCGCGCGCATGGCCGTGTTCGCTGGCGCAGGTGTCACATCCGCATCCGGCACCGTGGCGGAGGTCTGCTTTGTCGGAAAATGGGTTTCCAAGGCTCTTCGACGACATGGGACTACCTCTCTGTTGGTGTTCCGATTATTCACCCCGTCCGGCGTCAGAAAAAGCATGCGCCTAATATTTAGGCATATGTAAAAAATAACGTGAAGTCATGCGCTTGGCTTTATTTTCGTATCGCCCAATACTATGAAATTTCGTAATTTACGAGATTTCGTATGACATGATCGCCATAGTCGCGCCATGGTCTCACCATGCTCGAATCGCCGTTGTCTCTCGACCAGATCCTCCAGTGCGTGCCCGAGGCCTGCCTCGTCATCGACAGCCGCAGGGACCGGATCGTGGGCTGCAACGCGATGGCGACCCGGATGCTGAGCCTCGCCGATCCGCAGGCCGCGCCGTTCTCTCACCTGATCGGAGACAGCCTGGCCCGGTTCATCCTGTTCGTCGAGGAAATCGACTATCGCGGCGAGGCCTGGACACGCGATCTGCGCCTGCGCACGGTCAGCGGCGAGCGCGCCTGCGAAATGCGGGGCCGGAAGATCGGTGACAGCGTCGAGCGGATCCTGTTGATGCTCGTCGATCTGGCCGAGCTGGAGCGCCGGGCGCAGATCGTGGACGCCGAAGAACTGCATCGCGCGGGTCTCGACGGGTGGAAGCGCGCGCAATCCTTCTTCGCCGATCTGGAAAACCAGAACCAGCTGATCCTGAACGCGGCCGGCGAAGGCATCTACGGCGTCAACGCCGAGGGCAAGACGACCTTCGCCAACCGCGCGGCGCAGGAAATGCTCGGCTGGAGCTTCGAGGAGCTGGCGGGCAAGCCCATCCACGACATGATCCACCACCATCACGTCAATGGCGAGGTCTATCCCGCCCATGACTGCCCGATCTACCGCTCCTTCCGGTTCGAGCAGGTTCACCGCATCGAGGACGAGGTGTTCTGGCGCAAGGATGGCAAGCCGATCCGGGTCGAATATGTCTCCACCCCGATCTATGACCAGCAATTGCTGGCCGGGGCCGTGGTCATCTTTCGCGACATCACCGAGCGCAAGGAAAACGAGAAGAAGCTGCGCGATGCCCTGCGCGAGGTCGCCGAGTTGCGCGACCGGCTGGAACAGGAAAACGCCTATCTGCAAGAGGCGATCAGCAGCGAGCAGGCGCATCACGACATTCTCGGCGACGCCCCCTCGACCCAGCACTTGCGCCAACGCATAGACCTCGTGGCCAGTACCGATGCCAATGTCCTGATCACGGGTGAGGCTGGCACGGGCAAGGCGCTGGTGGCAAACGCCATCCACAATTCCGGCAGCCGCCGCCGCCGGGCGCTGATCCACCTGCGCTGCGGCTCGGTCGCGCCAGAGGCGATGGGCGCCGAGCTGTTCGGCCAGATCCGCGGGGCCTACCACGGCGCCCTGCGCGACAAGCCCGGCAAACTGGAGCTTGCCCACGGCGGAACGATCTTCCTCGACAATGTCGAAGAGCTTCCGATCGAGCACCAGGGGCAACTCTTGCGGGCCCTGCAAGACCGCGAAGTCACGCGCATCGGGGACACGAGGTCGCGCCACATAGACGTGCGCGTGATCGCGGCCACGACAACCTCGCTGGAAGACGCGGTGGCATCGGGCCGTTTTCGCGAGGATCTGTTTCTTTTCCTGAACGTCTTCCCGATCACCTGCCAGCCGCTGCGCAATCGGATCGAGGATATTCCGGCCCTGGCCACCCATCTGCTGAGCCTCGCCAACAAGCGGCTGAACCGGCCCAATACCGTCATCACCCGGCGCACGATGGAGCAACTGCAAAGCTACGGGTGGCCCGGCAATCTGCGGGAGTTGCGCAACGTGATCGAACGCGCAGCCATCGTTTCGCGCGGCGGCAAGCTGATCGTGGATGTCGGCACGCCCCGCACGGGCGGACGGGACGGTCCGGTGCGCATCAAGACCGAAGCCGAGCTGCAGGCCGAGGCGCGCGCGAACCTTGTCGCCTGCCTCAAGGAAACGGAGGGGCGCGTCTCCGGTCCGGATGGCGCGGCACAAGCCCTCGGGATCCCGGCGACAACCCTGTATTCGCGGATCAGGAAATACCGCATCTCACAGGGCGAATGGCAGCGCGGGCAGGCAGGCTGAGCGCTGGCCTGCCGCAGCAATATCACGAGTTCCGCCCGGGCGAATGTCTGCGCAGGCTGTGGAAAGCGTGCCGGTGATCCAGCCCGGTGATCGCGCGCGGCTTTCCCTCCGCCTGTCACCGCTTGGGAAGGCCGAGATTTTCGGCGAGGAATGCGACGACCGAGCGGTTGAAGTGCTGCTGGAAGGCCTCCCGGTCGAAAGCCGGGTCGTCGGTGCAGGCCATGTCCCAGAGGCGCGGGTTTGCCTGTTCCAACGCGGGATTGCAGGGCGGGCGGAAGGCGAAATGCCCCGCCGCCTGCACGACGTGAGCCTCTGACGGCGCCTCCAATCCGGCCGCGAGCGGGGCGATATTCGTGTCTTGCGGCACGCGGGCGTCCTGCGCCGCGCCCCAGAGCTGGATGGCCATGTCGAGCTCTGCGAACTGGTCCGGGTCGAACCCGAAGCCGAAGCCGGGCGCAGCGACGACCGCGGCTTGCAGGCCCGGCAGAGGTGCCGGAAAGGCGCCGGCGGCCTCGACCACGCCCGCGGCCATGCCGGAGCGACAGACGAACTCCCCCGGTGTCGCGGCGCAATGGCGGGCGATACGGTCCAGCGATGTCGCGGCCCCGGCGGCGGCCAGCACACTGTGCCCGCCGGCAGAGAAGCCGAAGGCGCCGACGCGGGTTGCATCGACATGGCCGGCATCGGACCAATCGGTCACGAGGTGATCGACGACCCGGTGGAGATGGCGCGGGCGCTCGGTGATCCAGCGCGATGGCGGCGCGGTCTCGTCCCCGTCGGAATTGCCGGGATGATTGAGCGCCACGGCGATCATCCCCGCCTCGGCCAATGCGCGGGCCAGGGTCGCGTGGCCGCCGAACCAGCCGCCATCGCCATGCGAGATCACCACCAGCGGCAGGTCGCTGCCCGCGACGGGCGCGTGCATCGCGACGGCCTGTCCGAAGGGCGTGTTGGGCGCCTCGGGGGTGGGCGCGTCACTCGGATACCAGACCGCTGCCTCGATGGTCGGGAGGTCGGCGGTGGGCGGGATCTCGACGAACTGGAAGCCGGAGGCGAGAACCGGCGGCGCGGCCGCGACGGCCGCGACGGCGAGCAGTGTGGCGAGGCGAAGGGGCATGAAGTGTCCTTTCCCGTTGGTGCGCTGGACCGTGAGCGCCGGTCCAATCGCGCGCGATGGCGCGGAAGGCGGCGACGCTGTCATGGCCGTTGTGGTCGAAAGACGGATCGGCGCTGGTCTCGACGATTACCATCTCGCGTGCGGTCTCGACAGTAATGGACTGCCCGCCGGACGCCGATGGCGAGAAAACCGCCCTGCGCGCCCTCGGGCCCCACCACCGATAGCCGGAGCCGAAGGTCCGGGAGGTGCCCGGTCTGCCGCGCGGTTGCAGCTGCGGGGCCGTGCGCATGACCGAGGCCGCGAGCCAGTCCGCCGGCGCGCCCCACGCCACAGCGCGTTCTCGATGGGCATGTCCAGAGCCCGGCAGTGCCGCCACATCCTCGGACCTGCCGCCGGGCGGAGCGGTCAGCGACATTGTCGTCCGCGCGTTCGGGAAGATCGGCGTCGAGGCCGACGTGCTCGCGCTGCCCTGGCAACGGGCGGTCTCCACGGCCAGCGACAGCGATGACGTCGCCGCCTATGGTCCCGCCTATCATTGGCGGCACATGGAGGGTTTCATCGCCTTCGAACCGGTGGGTTTCGGTCGACGATCTCGGCGAGCGGGAGCTGCTGGTCGCGACCGTGCTTGGCTACGCCAACGACGACGAGAAGGGCCGGGCCCTTCGC
>CAZGHJ010000054.1:0-8095 GCA_964525355.1 uncultured Roseicyclus sp. | reverse complement strand
GGTCGCGACCGTGCTTGGCTACGCCAACGACGACGAGAAGGGCCGGGCCCTTCGCGACCGGTTCAACGAAGGGCTTGCCGGCATCGATGTCGAAAAGACCATGGACGCCCGCTTTTCGGATCAATTCCGGTCTTATCCGCCGATCGGACGGTCGGGACGGGTGCGTCTGCGCGTTGACCATCCGGGTGGCTGCCGCATCCGAAATCGGTGCAGGCGAAAGTGCCGCTTTTCGTCGTGGCAGGGGGGCTGCCGTCGCCCATGCTCGTCTTCACCCTGTTCGAGCTGACTGCCCGCGCGCAGGCCGAAGAAGAACTGCGCGCCAAGCTTGAACGTCTCCGGCATGTACCTCGTAGAACCGAAAGCGCGCGAGGGTGAGTTGCTCATCCATCGGTCTTTCGACCGGCTACAGGATCGCCCCCCCGTTTCGACCGGACCCGTGTATGCCCCCGCAGGCACGCGAGGCCCCACGTCGCGCGCGCGCCCATGGCGCTCCGTCCCGGTTTCACCACACGCGCAAGCCTTCCGGTCCTGCTTTCCACGCGCCGATCAGGCGGGCACGCCATGCGTGTGGCTGTGGGCCTCGCCACACCGGCGCGCGGATGCGCCCAGCCTGGTCCTCGACACTGAAGGTCGGCATGATGGCGCAGAGGGGCGGGGGCCGGCCGCGGCCATCCCCCGGACGTGGTCGCGATCAATGCCTGGGTCGGTTCGCTTCAGCCGCCTGCGGGCCCAGGCCGCAATCGAAGACCACGTCGGTGCCCAACAGGAATGTCCACATCTCGGGCCGGATCGCGTCCGAAAGCTTTTCCATAGGGTTGGGCAAGGTCAGTCCCTGTGGCCCGTCGCCGATCAGAAGCGGCGAGATCGCGACCTGCAGACGGGTGAGCAGCCCCGCTTCGAGAAAGCGCGCGATGGTGATCCCGCCTCCCTCGACGAGGAGGTTCTGCAAGCCTTCCGACCGAAGCGCCGCCATGATCGCGTCCGGATCGATCTGGCCATCCTGCGCCGGCAGCCGGATCACGGTCACGTCCGCGGGCCATGCGCGGTCGACGGATTGCACGACGATCCGGCGGGTGCCGTCATCTCTCAGCACGGGGGCATCCTCCGGCAGGCGCCCCCGCGGGTCGATGACGATCCGCGCCGGGTTGGGCCCGTCGCACAGGCGCACGGTCAGCCGCGGGTTGTCGTGCAGCACCGTGCGAATGCCGATGATCACACCGTCGACCAGCGCCCGCATGCGATGCAGATGCGCGAGGCCGTCCTTGCCGGAGACGTCGCGCGCATCGCCCGTCACGGTGGCGACGCGGCCATCGAGCGATTGCCCGATCTGCCCCACCGCGACCGGACCGAGATCGCGACGCGCCAAGGGACCGTAGAGGCGCAACGCCGCCCGCTCGCTGTCGGTCCAGGTGCCGCAGCAATGGCAGGCCGCGCCCGCGCGGACCGCGAGGAGGCGTTCCCAGACCCGCGGTGTCACGTCAGTGTCGGACATGCGCGGTCTCCTGCGGATGGGCCGGGGGAAGGGCAAGAAAATCGACATGGCCCACGATGCAGGCGGCATGCGCCGCCGCATCGTGCCGATCGCGGTGCCAGCCCGCGGCATCGTCGGCACCGATCTCGGAGGCGGCCGCCGCGATGCCGCGCGTCAGTTCGCGATGCAGCCCCGCCATGTCGGGGCCGAGGCGCCAGTCGCTTTCGGCGCGGTCCACCGCGAAGCCGCGCGCGGCGAACAGGACGGCCGCCCGCTCCGCGGCATCGGGGCCCAGCGCGGGGCCCAGCCCCTTGTCGCCCCGCTGGTGCCGGTTGAACGCGGCGGTCACGGCCGCGTCCCGGCGATCGGGGGGCGTCCATTCCATCCGCCCGTCATAGGAAAGCGCCGCGTAGACGGGTGTGTTCACGCGGCCCGCGAAGGCCGACAGCCATGTGTCTGGCATCAGGTCCAGAAGCGCCGACGCGGTGACCAGCGTTGCCCCCTCAAGCGGCAGGGCGTCGATGTCGGCCAGATCGGCCACCACGCATTCCGCCGTGTCGCCCACGGCCGCGCCCGCGATGTCCAGCAACGCGGGATCGTTATCGACGAGGCGCCAGCGCGTGTCCGCCGGCAAGAGCGGGGCCAGCGCGCGCCAGGTCGACCCCGTGCCGCATCCGAGATCCACGACCACGGGCGCGGGGCCCGCGGCTGCGGCGGCGCGCTGCAACAGGGTCCGGTCGCGCGCCGCCAGATCGGCCGGCTCGCGCAGGGCGAGCCATTCGGCTGAGAACCCCACGTCTCAGACCTCCGCTTCGTACCAGGCGCGGGCCACGTGGCTTTCATGCAGCGTGATGCGCAGCTTCCGCACGCGCCCGTCATCGCCCAGCTTGCCGGCCCTGACCTGGCCGGCGAGCGTCTCGAAGATGTGGCCGCAGAGAAACTCGGTCGTGGTGAACTTGCCCGCGAACTCGGGCACCTCGTCGAGGTTCTTGTAGCGCAGCGGCTCCAGCGTCTCGGCGAGGGCCTGCGTGGCCAGCCCGATATCGACGACAAGACCGTGCCGGTCGATCTCGGCGGTGAAGAACGCCGCGTCCACGGTGAAGGTCGCGCCATGCATGCCCTGGGCCGGGCCGAAGACGGGCGCGGGCAGGGAATGGCCGATCATGATGTGGTCACGGACTTCGACGGCGAACATGGTATCTCCTTATTGGGTGTCGTAGCGGATACGGTGGCACAGGGTGGCGGGGTCCGAAAGGATCGCGCCGTACGTGTCGGGCAGGTCGGCGAACTCCGTCTCGCCGGAGATCAGCGCGTCGAGCGCGGCGTCCCGCAGCAGGTCGAGCGCCTTGGCGAGGCGGCGCGCGTAGGTCCAGCGCGGCGCGCGCGCGGCCGGGATGCGCCCGACCTGCGAGCCCACGATGCGCAGCCGGCGGCTGTGAAAGGCGCCGCCCAGCGCGACGGGCACGGCGCCCGCGCCGTACCAGCTGCCCTCGACCACCGTGGCCTCGATCCCCGCGCAGCCCACGGCCGTTTCCAGCCCCGCGGGTGTCGCGGAGAGGTGCAGGACCACATCGCAATCCGCGGGGGCCTCGGACGGTGCGGCGAAGCTGCACCCAAGCGCCTCGGCCAGGGCGGCGCGCGCGGGATTGGTGTCGACCAGGGTCACGTCGGCCCCCGGCAAACGGGCGGCGAGGTATCCGGCCAGCGCGCCCACGACGCCCGCGCCCACGACAAGGATGCGGTCGCCGGGTCCGGCGCCGCTGTCCCAGAGCAGCGTCAGCGCCGTTTCCATGTTGGCGCCAAGCACCGCCCGTGCCGGCGGCAGGTCGTCCGGCAGTGGCGTGAGGGCCGCCTCCGGCAGCCGGAAACTGGCCTGGTGCGGGTGCAGCGCAAAGACCGTGCGTCCGGCAAGCCGGCCCTCCGTGGCGTGGCCGACGGCGCTGTAGCCGTATTTCACCGGAAAGGGGAAGGCGCCTTCCATCGCCGGCCCGCGCATCCTGTCATGCTCGCCCTCGGGCACACGGCCCTCGAGGACCAGCCGTTCCGTGCCCCGGCTGATACCGGAGTAAAGCGTCTCGACGCGCACGCCTTCGCCCATCGCGCCGGGGCGCGCCTCGGCCCGGCCGGGGCCGACACACCAGAGCGCGGGGGCGGTCGTCACAGCAGATGCCCCGATTTCGCCGCCTTGGTGGCGAGGTAATGCGCGTTCTGCACGGTATGGCCGACGAGCAGCGGAACGCGCTCCACGACCTCGATGCCGTGCGCGGACAGGCTTGCCGTCTTGGCCGGGTTGTTCGTCATCAGGCGCACCTGCGTGATCCCGAGCGAGGCGAGGATGCGCGCGCCGATGCGGAAATCGCGCTGGTCGTCCTCGAAGCCCAGCCAGTGGTTGGCTTCGACGGTATCGAGCCCGGCATCCTGCAGCGCATAGGCGCGCAGCTTGTTGGCCAGCCCGATGCCCCGGCCTTCCTGGTTGAGATAGAGCAGCACGCCGCCGCCGGCCGCCGCCATGGCCGCCATCGCTGCGCGCAGCTGCGGGCCGCAATCGCATTTCGTGCTGCCCAGCACGTCGCCCGTGAAACACGCCGAATGCAGGCGCACCATGACCGGGCCCGACAGGTCGGGCGTGCCGATCTCGATTGTGAAATGCTCGATCCCGCCATCGTCGGGGCGAAAGACCTGCACGCGCCCCGCCGCCGACACGTCCATCGGCAACCGGGCGGCACTGATCGGAACCTGCGCGCTGGATTGGCGCAGCGCCTCGGTCACCAGCGAGAGCGGCACGTCGCTCAGGTCGAGATCCGCGATGGCGCCGTCGTCCTGCGCGTTCAGGGCGACGACGAGAACGGCGGGCACCGCCTGAAGCGCCATCGCCATCCGGATCGCGGCGTCATGCGGCGCCGAGCCGGCCTCGGCGAGGGGCAGGTGCGGGTCCGTCTCGGCCCCCTTGCGCCCGTCTTGTCCGGACATGGCCGCAAGCCACGCCAGTCCCGCCCCGGCGGGAACGCGCAAGCGCACGGTGTCGCCCGAAACCAGGGGCGCGATGCCGAGCGCCTCGGCACGGCGGCGGCTCAGCACGATTTCAGGGGGGCCCAACCGCTCGAAGGCCGCCAGGCGCGCAGCCGTCATGGTCTCCACCAGCGCCACGAGATACCGCGCCGGTCCGTCATGAAGAATGACAGGCAGCCCCACCTTCAGGTCCGCCCTGACACGGTTCAGTCGTTCGGCCGGTCGCGGGGCCAGCGCGGGTGCGTCGGTCTCGTGGTCCGTCCGGTCGGAGAACGGGTTCGGACCCCTCGTTGCGGCTAATGGGCTTGGCGGCATGGTTTACCTTGTTCGTTTACCTCGGCGTCGGAGAGTAGGGCGATTGCCGGAGTGGCACAGGCCTGCAGGGCGTGTGCGGCCCAAGACATGCGTACCGGCCGGCACCGCCGGACAGGTCCGCCGTCCCGCGATTTCGCCGTGGACAACACCGAAAGGGCAGGAAAATGGCCCGATGACCGGGTCTTGCACGGTCGCAGCCGGTCGATCACAAACCTGTGAGCGCGCCTGCGGGGCGGCGGTTCCACGCCGGATTTCTCTCGCCGCGCGCGGCGCCGCGCGTCTGGCTGGCGCTGCCGACCGCGGATGCGCCGTCGGGCGACATCTGCGCGCGCCGGCCCTCGCGGGGCCGCCTGAGCCCTCATTCCGGGAGCCGGGCGTGGCCCGCGCCGCGCAGTGTCCCCGCGAAGGCGTGGAAGAGTTCGGGCGTCGAGGTCACGACGGTGCCGGTGCTTTCGGGGCTTTCGCCAGCCGTCCAGCCCTCGACACGTGCGCCGGCCTCACGCAGAAGCACCAGCCCCGCCGCGATGTCCCACAGTTGCAGCCGGCGTTCCCAGAACCCGTCGAACCGGCCGGCCGCCACATAGGCAAGATCGAGGGCCGCCGCCCCCATCCGCCGCACGCCCGCGCAGCATGGCATCAGGCGTGCGATGTCGGCGGCGTGGTCGTCGATATGGGCCATGCCGCCGAACGGGATGCCCGTGCCGAAAAGCGCATCGGACATGGCCTGTGTCGGCGCCACCGCGATCGGCTGGCCGTTCAGCGTGGCCCCGTATCCGCGCCGCGCCGCGAAGGTTTCGCCCTTGATCGGGTCATGCACCACGCCGAGCGTCACCGTGCCCGCCTCCTCCAGCGCGATCGAGACGCACCAGTGCCCGATCCCGTGCAGGAAGTTCGTGGTGCCGTCCAGCGGGTCGACGATCCAGCGCCGCCCGTTGCCCTCGGCCGCGCCCGTCTCCTCGCCCAGCCAGCCATCCTCGGGCCGCGCAGCGGCGAGTGCGGCGCGCAGATGCCTCTCCGCCGCACGGTCGGCGTCCGAGACGAAATCGCCGGGGCGCTTTCGGGTCACGGCAAGCCGCGCGCGCGCCGACCAGTGCTTAAGCAGGATGGCGCCGGCCTCGTCCGCAAGGCGCAGCGCGAGCGTCAGGTCGTCCCCGGTCATGGCGTCAGCGCACCCGAGGTCACGCGGGACAACACCTCGTCGACCACTTGCGCCGTCGCGGCCCAACTCGGCAGGGCCATGCCCGCCGCGGCCGAGGCTTCGGCCATCGCCGCATGCCGCCCGGCATCGTCGAGCACCGCCGCGAGGGCACCCGCGAAAGCGTCCGGGTCGTCTGGCGTCACCAGAAGGCCTGCGCCCGGCGCGACGGTGTCGGGCACGGCGCCGGTGTCGCAGGTCACGATGGGAAGCCCATGGGCCATGGCTTCGTCGAACACGATCCCGTGGCCTTCGTAGCGGGTGGCAAGGGCAAAAAGATGCGACCGCTCGTAGAGCCGCTCCAGTTCTGCGCCAGGCACGCGCCCGGCCAGCCGCACCCGGTCGCCAAGCCCGAGATCGGCCAGGAGTTGCGCCAGCATCGCGGCATGGCCGGTGTCGAGCGGCGCACCCGCGACAACCGCCTGCCACGGCCTGTCCGAGACCAGCGCCAGCGCCCGCAACAAGACGTCATGGCCCTTGCGGGGCACCTGGATGCCGACCGACAGGATCAGCGGCGGATCGGCTTTGTCGGACCGGCCGGATCGGCGGCGGCTGCCGGGGCGGGCAACGGTGATGCGCTCGGGCCCGACACGGTATTCGGTGACCAGCAGGGATCTGACATGCGGGCTGGGCACGACGATATGGGCCGCGCGCTCGAGGTTCTTTCGCTCGGTCCGGTAGAGATGGTCGCGGCGTTCCGCGCTCAGGCCGCTTTCGAAGGCGAGCGGGTGATGCACCAGCGCGATGACGGGTGCGGCCATCCCGGTGAGCACGCTATGCTCCAGGGCGCCCATCGCGAGCCCGTCGATGATGACCGGGCAATCGGCCGGCACCTCCGCGAGACGGTTGGCGGCGTCCCGCATGTCCGCCTCGGTCGGGTCGGGGAAAGAGGCGCCGAGAGCGATATGCGTCACGGCGCGCTCCATCGCGCGCAGGCCTGCCAAAAGCCGGCTGTCGTAGATATAGCCGCCTGTGAGGCTTGTCAGGTCGCCGGGAACGGCGAAGGCAGCGCGTCGGGCGGTCATGAAGGTATGTCTCCCGCGGAAAAAGGGGGCACGCGGCCGCGCGCCTCCGCAGGACATGGCGCGGTCGATCGGCGCGTCCAGTGGCGGTATGGCGCGCCCGCCAGGGTGAGCCGGTCCCGCTGCGCGAAGCGATCCTGACCGCGCTGGACACGCGGCTTTCGGCGGTCGCCATGCAACGCCTGTCTCTCGCGGAGCGCGGCACGTTTTCTGGGAACCGCGCGGAATAACTCCTTTCCCCAGCCGTTGTCACAGGACTGTCATGATTTCGCGCGCCGCGCGGATCGGGGCATGACGATGTGACCCGGACCCCGGAGGTGCATGTGCCGGACACGAACGAGACGCTTGTCGCCATACGGACGACCGACTGCGTCGCCGAAATCGTGCGCGTGATCCTCGATGGACATCCGCAGAGCCGGATCGAGACCCTCATGCCCTCGTGCGTCGATCGGCCGTCATGGCTCGCCGCGTGGGCGATGAAGACGGCGCTTGGATCACAATGGACCCTACGCATTTATTTCCCGCTCAAAATTGTGGCGTTCGACAACTTCAGCCAGCCGCTTTGCGCGACTTTCCGCTCCAGATCGGCGGGAGGCGGCCTAACGCCTGTCCCTCGCGGCCGCAGGCAAGTTTTTCTTCATGGCGCGCGGAATAGTTTATCCCGTCAGCCGTTGTCACGAGACTGTCATGATTTCGCGCGCCGCGCGGATCGGAACGTGACGGTGCGACCCCGAACCCAGAGGTGCAAATGTCGGACACGATCAGCAAGCGTGTGTGGAAGCCACAAAACGGCCCCAAGTCGACCGGTCGCAAGCCGCGGATCGTGCTCTATTCGCACGACACGCTGGGCTACGGCCATCTGCGGCGCAACATGCTGCTGGCGGCGGCGATGAAGCACTGCGCGGGCACGCCCGACATCCTCATGATCGCCGGGATGCGCGAGGCGGGGGCCTTCGCCTTGCCCGCCGGGGTCGATTGCATCAGCCTTCCGGCCTACGCCAAGACTGCGCTGGGCCAGTATGCGGCGCGCGATCTGTCCATGGGTCTCGACGGGCTGCGCAGCCTGCGCGCCGCCACCATCCG
>CAZGHJ010000053.1:5006-14195 GCA_964525355.1 uncultured Roseicyclus sp. | reverse complement strand
GCGCAGATCATGGCGCTCTTCCCGCTGATGGCGCCGGGGCGCAACATCGTCGTCTCGACGCGGCTCTATGGCGGCACGGTCACGCAGTTCAGCCAGACGATCCGCCGCTTCGGCTGGTCCGCGAAATTCGTCGATTTCGACGATCTCGACGCGGTCAGGGCCGCCATCGACGACGATACCCGCGCCGTCTTCTGCGAGGCCATCGCCAATCCGGGCGGCTACATCACCGATCTCGACGCGATCTCCGCGATCTCGGACGCGGCCGGCCTGCCGCTGATCGTCGACAACACCTCGGCCACGCCCTACCTCTGCCGCCCGATCGAGCACGGCGCCACGCTCGTGGTGCATTCGACCACGAAATACCTCACCGGCAACGGCACGGTCACGGGCGGGGCCATCGTCGATTCGGGCAAGTTCGACTGGTCGGCCTCGGACAAGTTCCCCTCCCTCAGCGCGCCCGAGCCCGCCTATCACGGGCTGAAGTTCCACGAGACCTTCGGGCCCTTGGCCTTCACCTTCCACGGCATCGCCGTGGGCCTGCGCGATCTGGGCATGACGATGAACCCGCAGGCCGCGCATTACACGCTGATGGGGATCGAGACGCTCAGCTTGCGGATGGAGCGGCACATCGAGAACGCCGTGAAGATCGCCACATGGCTCGAGCAGGATCCGCGCGTGGACTACGTGACCTATGCCGGCCTGCCCTCCTCGCCCTATTACGAGCGGGTGGCGAAGATATGCCCGAAAGGCGCGGGCGCGCTTTTCACCTTCGCCGTGAAGGGCGGGTACGAGGCCTGCGTGAAATTCGTCGACGCGCTCGAGATCTTCTCGCACGTGGCCAATCTGGGCGACACGCGCAGCCTGGTGATCCACTCCGCCTCGACCACGCACCGCCAGCTCAGCCCCGAACAGCAGGAGGCCGCCGGCGCCGCCCCGAACGTGGTGCGGCTGTCCATCGGAATCGAGGATGCCGACGACCTGATCGCCGATCTCGACCGGGCGCTTTCGGCCGCGACGGCCTGATCCGGCGGCCCGGAGATCAACAGTTTGTCCACAGGGGTGGCGGGTTATCCACAGCCCGGCCCCGCGGGACAACGGGCTGTCGCGAAACGCTTTTTCTGCGGGCGGATTCGCGTTAGACTGATTTTTGCCGATACGGGCGGCGCGCGCGGGCGGGATGTTTCCCCCGCGCGCCTGCTCCTGTATGAGGGTGCGAAAGCCGGGCGCCCCTGCCCGGCGACGACGGCAGAGGTCCGCAGTGACGGTTGAACTGGCCCTACTTGTATCCTCCGACGGGATCGCCCTGGTGCATCGCCAGCCGGCGGGCCACTGGAGCTTCGTGGGCGAGACGGCCTTCGATGTGCCCGATCTCGACGCGGCCATGGCGGAGCTGCGCAAGACCGCCGAGGAGCGCGTCGGCGAAAAGGCCGCGACGCTGCTGGTGCTGCCCGACGACCAGATCCTCTACACCTCGCTCACGGCGCCGACCGACGACCCCGAGATGACGGCCTTCCGCATCGAGGAGGGGCTCGAGGGCATGACGCCCTACGCCGTGTCCGAACTGGCCTATGACTGGCGGCCGCTCGAGGCCGACCGCGTCAAGCTCGCCGTGGTCGCGCAGGAGACGCTGGACGAGGCGCGCGGCTTCGCCGAGACGCATGGCTTCAACCCCGCCGGTTTCGCCGCGATGCCCCCGCAGGAGCGGTTTCCGGGCATGCCGCTCTTCGACCTCGACGATGCGGCGGAGGGGCTGAGCTTCCCCGACGAAGGGCTCGCCTTCGGTCCCGACACCTGGGGCCTGCCGCAAGACGAAGACGCGGCTGCGGACGAGGACGCGCCCGGAGACGCGGACGAGGACACCGGCGCGGAGGCCGAGGCGCCCGCAGCGGACGCGCCCACGCAGGACGCGCCGCCCGCGCCCGAGGCCCCCGCGCCCGGTGCCATGGCCCCGGACGCTCCCGAGACGCCGAGCCCGGAGGCAGGGACCGACCGGCCGGAGCCCTCCGCCCCGGACACCACCGCGCCGGACGCGCCGCCATCGCAGACGGCGCGCGACACCGCTGCGGCGGACATGCCGCCTGCCCCGGACACGGGCGCGGCGGACACCTCGCCGCCCGCCGGGGACGCCGCCGCCCGGCAGCCTGCATCACCGGCAAGGCCCGCCGCAGACGAGCCTCCGGACCTCGACCCCGAAGAGGTGCTCGCCGCGGCCGCGGAGGACCGCGCACCGGACCAGAAGGCCACGCGCGACCTGTTCGAACCTCCCGCGAAGGCCGAACCGCCGGCAGGGTCGGAAGAGGCATGGGCCGAAGAGGACCAGTCCGAAGCGGCCCGGTCCGATGGGGCCCGGTCCCGGGCGCCACGGGCCGAAGAGGCGTCATCCGACCCGGACGCGCCACCGATGCTGCTTCAGGACCCGACGCTGACCTCGCCCGTCGCGCCGCTCGATGAGGCGGTCGCGGAAACGGAAACGGGCAAGGACAACGATCCCGAATTGCCGCCCGCCCCGTCGCCGGCCGTCCTCGCCGCGCGCAAGGCCGGCGCCACGGCGCGCGAGGACGACGCGCCCGGTTTCTCCAGCCGCGGACCGGACAAGGTGCCCGCCCGCAGCGAAGGCGGCGCGGCCGCCGACAGGCCCGCGGCCGACGCGCCCGGCGACAGCAGCTCCGGCGAGGACAGGCCCCGCGACGATACGTCCGGGGCCACGGGCAAATCCCGCAACCCGCTGGCCGAGCGTCTGACGCGCGTGCGCGACGCCGCCAGCCGGTCCCCCGAACCGCAAAGGGGGGTCGGGGCCGCCGACAAGGCGCTCAGACCGGCGCCCCGCCGCGGCGCCGAGGGGCGCGCCGTCAAGTCCGTCCTGCCCCCGCCCTCGGGCGGCCCGTCCGAACGCAAGGGGCGGCTGACCTCGCTCACCGCCTCGCCGGGCAAGGCGCGCGGCGGCGACGCGGGCGCGGGCGTCCGGGGCGCGATGTCCTCGGGGCTGAGCGGCCTCTTGGGGCGCGGCCGCAAACCGGGCGGCGGCACCGGGCCGGACAGCCCGCGGCGCGGCGCGGCCACGGCCTCCGCTCCGGGCCGGCTCTCCGCGCTCGGCGCGGCGCTGCGCAATGACGACACCGCGCCCGAGCCCGGCCCCTCCGCCGCGCCCGGCCCGCCCCCCGCGCGCGCGTCGGACCCGGACGAGGACACCAACATCACCGGCGGCCTGCTCGGCCGCACGCCCGACGAACGCCAAGGCCCGTCCCTGCGCACCGGCTTGCTGCTGACGATCGTGCTTCTGATCCTGCTCGCGGCGATCGCCGTGTGGTCTGCGCTGTTCCTGCCCGACAGCCCCGTGGCGCGGCTTCTGGGCGGCGGCGACCCCGTCGCCGAGGACGCGCCGGCCCTGTCGGGAACCCCGCCCCCCGCCGCGATCACCGCGCCGCCTGCGATCGGCGAACTGGCCCCGGCCGGCGCGCCGCCGGGCACCCTCCTCGACGAGACGACGGAGCCCGAAGGCGGGAGCGCGGCGCCCGCCACGGCCCCCGGCCCGGCCGACGAAGACGCCGCCGCCGGGGGCTCCGCCGCGCCCGCGCCCGAAACCGGGACCGCGTCCGAGACCGTGTCCGAGACCGAGACCGCGCCGCAGGCCGTCGCATCGGCCGAACCCGCCGCCGCTGCCCCTGTCCCCCCCCTTCCGCCGCTGCCGCAGGAGGCCGTACCGTCGCTGGAGGAGGCCCGCGCGATCTACGAGGATTACGGCATCTGGCCGCGCCCGCCCGAGCGTCCGGACCTCGCCTCGCTCGACAGCCTGTCAGATCTCGGCCTGTCCGCGCGCGACGCGGCGATCCCCTCGCTCGACGCCATCGCGCTGCCGCGGCCGCGGCTCGACCCGACCGAGACGGTGCAGCCCATGCCGCAGCCGCCGCCTTTCGGCGCGATCAGCCCGTCGCGGGCCGCGCTCCTGACGGAGCCGACGCCCGAGGGCGCGATCACCGCCGCCGGCGTCCGCGTCACCGCCGGCCAGCCCCCCGTCAGCGCCATTCCCCGCCCCGCGGCCGCCGCGCCGCCCGCGCCGGTGCCCAGCTTCAGCATCGAGGACGCCATTCTCGGCACCTTCCGCCCCGCGCCCCGGCCCGGAGACCTCGGTGCGGCCGATGCGCCCCAGGCCGAGCCGCCGGGCACCGCGCCCCTGACCCAGCGCGCCGCCATCGCGCCGCTGCCGCGCAACGACCCGCCCGCGCCCGAGCCCGGCGCCGCCGCCCCCGGTGCCGCCGCCGCCTCGCTCTTTCCGCGCGCCGCGGAGGACACGGACGACACGGACGCCGCCGGCACCGAGCCCCTCCCCCAGATCGTCGCCAACGCGGCGGCGGTGCAGCGCTCGCTCGTGCCCGCCTCCCGGCCGTCGAATATCGACGCGCTCGTCGCCGCCGCGACGCCGCCCGCGGCGACGGTGCAGACCGTCGCCGTGGAACCCGCCGCCGTGGCGCCCGGCCCCGCCATCCCCTCCAGCGCCAACGTGGCGCGCGCCGCGACACAGGAAAACGTGATCCGCCTGCGCCAGGTGAACCTCATCGGCGTGACCGGCACCGCCTCCGAACGCCGCGCGCTGGTGCGCCTGCCCTCGGGCCGCTTCGTCCGTGTGGCCGTGGGCGACCGTCTGGACGGCGGGCGCGTCGCCGCCATCGGCGAAAGCACGCTGCAATACGTGCGCTCGGGCCGCACCGTCACCCTCGACATCCCCGGCTGACCCCCCGCGACCCGGGCGCGGACGGCGCCGGCCGAAGGCCATGGCCCGGCCGAGGGCGTCCCGGCACGGGGCGCCGGAGGCCGGGCCACCCCCCCGCCCCCGGGCCTCACAGCAGCACCAGCACCGCCAACCCGAGAAAGGCGAAAAAACCCACCACATCCGTCACCGTGGTGACGAACGCCCCCGAGGCCAGCGCCGGGTCCACCCCCATCCGGTCCAGCGCCACCGGGATCAGGATGCCCGCCAGCCCCGCCACCACCAGGTTCACCACCATCGCCGCCGCGATGACCCCGCCAAGCATGGGCGAGCCGAACCACACCAGCCCCACGATCCCCATCACCAGGGCGAAGATCAGCCCATTGATCAGACCCACGCCCGCCTCGCGGACCACGACCCGCATCAGGTTGGCCCGCGTCAGGTCCTTGGTGGCCAGCGCGCGCACCGCCACCGTCAGCGCCTGCGTGCCCGCGTTGCCGCCCATCGAGGCCACGATCGGCATCAGCACCGCCAGCGCCACGACCTGCGCGATCGCATCCTCGAACTGCGCGATGACCAGCGAGGCCAGGATCGCCGTGACCAGGTTCACCAGAAGCCAGGGCAACCGCTGCTTCGTGGTCTCGCCCAGCCCGTCGGACAGGCTCGATTCCTCGCCAACGCCCGCCAGCCGCAGGATGTCCTCCTCGTGGACCTCGTCGAGCACGTTCATCGCGTCGTCGATGGTGATCACGCCCACCAGCCGCCCGTCCTCGTCCACCACCGGCGCCGAGATCAGGTGATACTGGTTGAACGCATAGGCCACCTCGTCCTCGTGCTGCGTCGCGGGGATGGCGCGGAAACTGTCCTCCGCGATCTCGGCCAGCGGCGTCTTGCGCGCCGTCGACAGAAGCCGGCCCAACGTGACATAGCCCGTGGGCTTCATGCGCGGATCGGTCAGGATGACGTGGTAGAACTGCTCGGGCAGGCCGGTCTTGTGGGCGCGCAGATAGTCGATCATCTCGCCCACGTTCCAGTGTTCCGGCACATGGACCACCTCGCGCTGCATCAGGCGCCCGGCGGTCTCCTCGGGATAGGCCAGCGCCTGCTCCACCGCCGTCCGGTCGCGGTCGTCCAGCGCATCCAGAAGCGCCGCGGCCTGCGCGTCGTCGAGATCCTCCAGGATGTCCACGACATCGTCGCTGTCCAGCTCGCGCACCGCGCGCGCCACCACTTCGGGCGGCAGAAGGCCGATCACCTCCTCGCGCAGGCCCCAGTCCAGTTCCGACAGCACCTCGCCGTCGATCCCCCGCGACCACAGACCCAGCCAGGCCGCCCGCTCGCTGCCCGAGACCTGCTCCAGCAGGTCGGCGATATCGGCGGGGTGCAAGGGCTCCATCAGCGCGTCGATGACCGCCACCTCGCCCGCCTCCACGGCCGCGCGCAGCGCCCCGCGCAGGCTCTGGTCCAGCGTGTAGGCGTCGCGCCCCCCGGCTGCGGCCCCGTCGCCGCCCTCGGCCACGGCCTCGCGGATATCCTCGGCCCCGTCACCCATTTTCCATGTCCCAATCGCGCGTTACGGTTCGATTTTTCCTAACACAGGCCGTCACGGCGGGCTATGACTGCAACAGCCCGAAGACCAGGGAAGACACCGGCCAGATGCACGACAGACTGATCCTCGGGCAGATCCTCTGCTTCGATGCCGACCCGGCCGAGACCGGGCCCGCCGCCGTCCGCCACGAGGCGCGCGGCGCGATCCGTGTGGCGGGCGGCCGGATCGCCGAGACCGGCCCGGCCGAGCGCCTGCGCGCCGCCCATCCCGACCTGCCGCTGGACGATCACGGGCAGAACCTCATCCTGCCCGGCTTCATCGACGCCCATGCCCATTACCCTCAGACGGCGATCATCGCCTCCTGGGGCAAGCGCCTGATCGACTGGCTGAACGTCTACACCTTCCCCGAGGAGATGCGCTTCGCCGATCCCGCCTATGCCGCGCAGGTGGCCGGGCGCTATCTCGACATCCTGCTCGCCCATGGCACGACCACGGTCTGCAGCTACTGCACGATCCATCCCCAAAGCGTGGAGGCCTTCTTCGAAGCGGCGGCGGCGCGCGGCCTGCGCGTGCTGGCGGGCAAGACCTGCATGGACCGCGACACCGCGCCCGAGGGGCTGCGCGACAGCGCGCAATCGGCCTATGACGACAGCCGCGCGCTGATCGGCCGCTGGCATGGGCGCGGGCGGCTGGCTTACGTCATCACGCCGCGCTTCTCGCCCACCTCGACGCCCCAACAGCTCTCGGCGCTGGGCGCGCTCTGGGCCGAGCACCCCGACTGCCTGATGCAGACCCACCTGTCGGAACAGCGCGACGAGATCGCCTGGATGCACGCGCTCTACCCGCAGGCGCGCGACTATCTCGACACCTACGAGGCCCACGGGCTGCTGGGCGAAAACGGCCTCTACGGCCATGCCATCCACCTTCAGCCGCGCGAGATCGACCGGCTCTCCGAGGTCGGCGCGGCGGTCGTGCATTGCCCCACCTCGAACACCTTCATCGGCTCGGGCCTCTTCGACATGGGCCTGCGCGCGCGCATGCGGGTGGGCCTTGCCACCGACACCGGCGGCGGGTCGAGCTTTTCCATGCTGCGCACCATGGCCGCGGCCTACGAGATCGCGCAGCTGCGCGGCATCGTCCTGCACCCTTCCGAGCTGATCTGGCTGGCCACCGGCGCCTCGGCCGCAGCGCTGGGGCTAGGCCGGACGATCGGACGGCTCGCGCCGGGCTTCGAGGCGGATCTCACCGTGCTCGACCTCGCCTCGACACCGGCCATCGCGCAGGCCGCGGCGCGGGCCGAGGATATCTGGCAGGCGGTCTTTCCCACGATCATGATGGGCGACGACCGCGCGATCGCGGCCACCTATGTCGCGGGCCGCCGGACCGGACAGGCCTGAGCGGCAGCCAGCCCGGCGGGGGCGGAGCCCCCGCGCCCGAGGGTCCGCGCCGCACGGCGCGGGGCCGAGAGGAGGGCCGCGCAGCCCCGCAGGGGCTGCACGATTCGGCCAAGGGCGGCCGCGCCGGCCCGGGGCCTCAATGGGCGGCGCCCACGGCCTCCACGATATCGCCCACGACACCCGCCAGCAGCGCCTCGTCCTCCGCCTCGGCCATCACGCGGATCAACGGCTCGGTGCCCGATTTGCGGATCAGAAGCCGCCCGCCCGCGCCCAGCCGCGCCTCGGCCTCGGCGATCGCCACCTTCACCGCATCCGCCTCCAGGGGGGCCGTGCCGGCCGCGAAGCGCACGTTGCGCAAAAGCTGCGGCACCGGCTCGAAGCGGCGGGCGAGCGTGCTGGCGGGCTGGCCCGTGCGCACCATCTCGGCCAGGAACTGCAACGCCGCCATCAGCCCGTCGCCGGTGGTGGCGTAATCGGTCATCACGATATGGCCCGACTGCTCGCCGCCGAGGTTCAGACCCTTCTCGCGCATCGCCTCGACCACGTAGCGGTCGCCCACCCCGGTCCGCAGAAGCCCCAGCCCCCGCGCCTGCAGGAACCGCTCGAGGCCGAGGTTCGACATCACCGTGGCCACCAGCGTGCCGCCCTTCAGCCTGTCCTCCGCCGCCCAGCGCTCGGCCAGCAGCGCCATGATCTGGTCGCCATCGGCCACCGCCCCGGTCTCGTCGAGCAGGATCACCCGGTCTGCGTCCCCGTCGAGACAGATGCCCAGATCCGCCCGCCGCTCGCGGATGAGCGCGGCGGCGGCCTCCGGCGCGGTGGAGCCGACGCCCGCATTGATGTTGTGCCCGTCCGGCGACACGCCCAGCGCGATCACCTCCGCGCCCAGTTCCCACAGTACCTCGGGCGCCGCGCGATAGGCCGCGCCGTGCGCGCAGTCGATCACCACGCGCATCCCCTCCAGCGTCAGCCCGGCGGGGAAGCTGCCCTTCACCCGTTCCACATAGCGGAAGCGGCCGTCGTCGATCCGCCGCGCGCGGCCGATATTGCCCGCCTGCGCGGGCTCCACCCCCGCCTCCAGCAGCGCCTCGATCTCCGCCTCGGCGGCATCCGACAGCTTGAAGCCGTCGGGGCCGAAGAACTTGATCCCGTTATCCTCGGCCGGGTTGTGGCTGGCCGAGATCATCACGCCCACATCCGCCCGCATGGACGGCGTCAGCAGCCCCACCGCCGGCGTCGGCACCGGGCCCAGCAGCAACACGTTCATCCCCGTCGAGGTGAACCCCGCCGTCAGCGCGTTCTCCAGCATGTAGCCCGACAGGCGCGTATCCTTGCCGATCACCACCCGGCGGTCACGGCCCCCGTCGCGGCGAAAGAACCGCCCCGCCGCCGCGCCCAGGCGCAGGGCGAACTCGGCCGTCATCGGGTAGGTATTGGCCCGGCCGCGCACACCGTCGGTGCCGAAATGCTTGCGTGTCATCCGTCCCGTCACTCTCCTGCTCGCCCGGCGCGCCCTGTCAGGCCCATGTGAGGCCCAT
>CAZGHJ010000053.1:0-4906 GCA_964525355.1 uncultured Roseicyclus sp. | reverse complement strand
AGGCCCATGTGAGGCCCATATCATGCCCGCATCGGGCCGCCCGCGACCGCGCGCCACGCCGCCAGCGCCTGGGCGTGCACCTCTATATCATGGACCCGCAGAAGCTGAACGCCCTGCGACACCGCCCAGAGGCCGATCCCCGCCGATCCGGGCCCGCGTTCTGTCACATCCGAAACACCCGTGACCCGGCCGACGAACCCCTTGCGCGACACCCCCAGCAGGATCGCGCAGCCGAGGCCATGGAACAGGCTGATCCGGGACAGAAGCGCCCGGTTCTGCGCATCGGTCTTGCCGAAGCCGATGCCGGGGTCGACCGCGATCCGCGCGCGCGCCACGCCGGCGGCCTCGGCCCGCGCGACCGCGGCCTCGAGCGCATCGTAGACGTCGAGCAGCACGTCGCCATAGGCCGTCTCCGCCTCGGCCTGCATCGTCTCGGGCGTGCCGATGGAATGCATCAGGATCAGCGGCGCCCCCGCCTGCGCCGCCACGCCCGCGAGGCCCGGGTCGAAGCGCAGGCCCGAGACATCGTTCACGATCGCGGCCCCGGCGGCCAGCGCGGGGCCGGCGACGGCGGATTTGCGGGTGTCGATGCTGAGCGGCACGCCCGGCCCGCCGCCGGCGGCAAGGCGCTCGATCACCGGCAGGACGCGGGCGATCTCGGCCTCGGCGGCCAGTTCCGTCGCGCCGGGCCGGGTCGATTCCCCGCCGAGGTCCAGCAGGTCCGCGCCTTGCCGCACCATCTCCAGCGCCCGCGCATGGGCCGCCTCGCCGCCCGCATGTTGCCCCCCGTCGGAGAAACTGTCCGGCGTGAGGTTCAGGATGCCCATGATCTGCGGCCTCTCGAGCGCAAGGCCCGCCAGCGGCGGCCGCGGCGCGGTCAGGCGCGCCAGGACCGCCTCGGGGATCTGCGCGATCGGCACCGTCTCGGGCGCAGCGTCCCTGCGCAGGATCTCGACCTCGGCCGCGCGGGTCCAGCCGCCTGCGATGGTCCGCGCGCCGGCCATCCGGGCTGGGTCGCTCGAAGGGATCGGTCGGTAATAGGTCTGCATCGTCGAAGGCTCACCTTGCCAATGGGGGTTGAGACCCGTGGAACATGTGGCACATTCCGCGCGGAAAAAGCCCGCTTGACCGCGACGGGCCGTCAATCCCAGAGTCAGACATGAACCCGCAGGCCCCGTTCAGGACAGCACAGCTTCTCGGCCGCGTGCCCAGCGCCGCGGATGCCGCGATCTACACCCGTCTTTACGGCTCCACCGCCGCGCGCGAGCTTGAACGCAACCTTCAGGATTTCGAGCGCCATCAGATCGCCCCCTGGACGCTGGACCTGGCCGGGCGCGACATCGGCGTGGGCGGCTTCCGGCTCGGCTTCGGCGAAGGCGACGGGATGGAGCTGTCGCTCAGGGTTCTGCCCGCCGGCCTGCCCATCGGGCTGGCCGCCGAGTTCCTGTGCCACGCGCTCGCCTTCGCCCGGACGGACCTGCGGGCCGACCGGCTCTTTGCGCTGGTCGATGCCGACACGGCCCTGTCGCGGCGCATGCTGGATCGCGAGGGGTTCGAGGATGCCGGCCCCGCCCCGCATCCCGGGCGCCCCGACCTGCGCCTCATGCGGTGGGTTCCGCCCAGCTAGGCGCGGGCATGGCGTCGGCGGCGATGCGCAGCACGGGCCGGCCGGGCGCAGGCCTGTCTTGCACGGGCGCATCCGGCGCAGGCCCAGCCGGGCGGCCGATCTCGACGATGGCCGACGCCTCGAACCCCGCCGCCAGCCAATGGGCCAGCGACAGCGCGCCGGTCAGGTCCACCCCGTCCACCGCGTCGAGCACCAGCTTGGACGGCGCCCAGACGCTGATCCGCCCCTGCCGCATGGCCCAGTCCAGTTCCGTCCGGCTTTGCGTCACCACGCAGCGCCGGTCGCGCCCGGCCAGCCGCCAGGCCCCCATCTCGATCGCCAGAAGGTCGATCCGCCGCTGGGCCATGGGATGATCGGCGGCGGGCACGGCCATCTCAGCCGGCGCCTCGACACACAGGATCAGCGGCGCGCCGCCGGCCTCCAGCCGGTCCAGCAGCGCCGCGAGATCCGGCCGCGCCACGGCGGCATCGGACAGGAACACCACGACCGGATGCGGCGCCTGGTCGGCCAGAAGCCGCAGCCGGCGGCGGCCGGGGGCGGCGTCGCGCACGATCTCCACGCCCAGCGTGTAGGGCCCGCGGTCGAGCTTGCCGATTCGCACGAAGACCCGCGCGGCCAGCGGATGGGCGAGGATCGCCTCGGCGACCCGCGCGGCCAGCGTCTCCAGCAGGTCCACGCGCTCGGCGGCGAGGCTCGCGTCGATCGCCTCCACGATGGTGTCGTAGGACAGGATGCGGTCCACGTCGTCGGCCGCGGTCTCGGCGCGGGTCTCGACCTCGACCACCACGTCGAACCGGATCGCCTGCAACACGCCGCGTTCGGCCTGGAAGGCGCCGATCTCCACCTCGCGCAGGTGGTCGGTCATCGAGATCCGGTCGCGCGGCGTGTCGGGGCCCAGCGTCTCGGCGCGGGCGGCGGGGTGGCGGAAGGCGGTGGCGAGATCGTCGGTCATGGGCCTCGCCTAGCACGGCGCGCGGCGGGCCGCACGCGCTGGCAGCGCCGGGGCCGCGGCGAAAAGCGACCGTCCGGGGCCGGCTTCGGTCAGTATTGCTGGCGGTAGAAGATATGCGTGCCGTAATCGGCGGTACGCGGGTAGACCCGCGCCCAGCGCGGCGCGACCCAGTCGGCATGGTAATGGGTGGCGCCCGCCGTCAGGTCGCGCGGCGCGCCGTCCAGCATGATCCGCGCCACATGGCCCAGCCGGTGCAGCGCCTGCGCGTCCGTCATCTCCTCGGGGTGGCCGTCGCAGGTATAGGTGAACTGGCAGGCGAAGCGGCGGCCGGTCCCCTCGTTGACCACGTCGCAGACGCTGTCGGGGTAGTTGGCGTGATCGACGCGGTTGAGGATCACCTCCGCCACGGCGTATTGCCCCTCCAGCGGCTCGCCGCGCGCCTCGAAATAGAGGGCTTCGGTCAGGCATTGCCACTCCCGCCCGCCGCGGGGCCGGCGCAACTGGTCGATGGCGTGCTCCGACATGAGGCGCGGATCGTCGTCCGAGCGGCCCACGAACGGCGTGCCGAGGCGCCGCAGCCGCGTCTCCGACAGGCTGGCGAGCGAGGCCGTCTCCACGCCCATCAGCCCGCCGAGCCGGACCGAGATGCCGCCGCCCGGGGCCGTGGATGTGGACAGCGTGACGTCGGCGGCCACCGGAGACGGCCCTGAGGTCCAAGCGACCGCCACGGCAAATCCCAATATCGCGGCACAGCGCGCGGCCAAACCGGCCGACCCCCAACGTCTCGACATGTTACCCTTTCCGGGCGGACCCAGACTTCGCATCCGCCAAGCGCCGCCTTTTTAGGCGATTCGCGGTTGTGATACCGTGAATCGGCCCCACTCCAAAACGCGCACAGAATCTAGCGGTCGACGGCCCCACGCCCCCAATAATTCGTTACTTGTTTGTAAACACTCAATCGTCGGCGTCAATACCTGCTTGAACGTCGGGCGACAAGCCTTTGTCAAAAATGGATAATTGCGCCGCCGCGAGCTTGGCGACAGGCACGCGGAACGGCGAACAGCTGACGTAATCGAAGCCGGCGCGGCGGCAGAACCCGATGGAATCCGGGTGCCCGGCATGCTCGCCGCACATCGACAGCATCACGTCCGCCCGCGCCGAGCGGCCCCGCGCCGCCCCCAGCAGCAGAAGCTCGCCCACCCCGTCGAGGTCGAGCTGCTGGAACGGGTCTTCCTCGAAGACGCCCTGCTGCACATAGGCCGACATGAACCGCCCCGCGTCGTCGCGGCTCAGCCCGTAGGTCATCTGCGTCAGGTCGTTGGTGCCGAAGGACAGGAACGCCGAATGCTCCGCGATCTCGCCCGCCCTGAGCGCGGCGCGCGGCGTCTCGACCATGACGCCCAGCCTGTAGGTGAAGTCCTGCCCCGTCTCGCCCCGCACCGCCGCGGCGATGGCGTCGATCCGCGTCTTCACAAGCTCCACCTCGCGGCGGGCCGAGACCAGCGGGATCATGATCTCGGGCACCACCGGCGCCCCCTTGGTCGAGGCGCGCACCGTCGCCTCGAAGATCGCGCGGGCCTGCATCTCGTAGATTTCCGGCACCGTCACGCCCAGCCGCACGCCGCGCATGCCCAGCATGGGGTTGTATTCCTCCAGGCTCTCGATCCGCGCCGACACCCGGCTCAAGGGCAGGTCCAGCGCCTCGGCCAGCGCGCGGATGCCGTCCCGGTCGGCGGGCAGGAACTCGTGCAGCGGCGGGTCGAACAGGCGGATGCACACGGGCTGGCCCTGCATGATCTGGAACAGCTCGGTGAAATCGTCCCGCTGCATGGGCAGCAGAAGCTCCAGCGCCGCGGCCCGGTCGCCGGGGTTTTCCGCGAAGATCATCTCGCGCATCACCGTCAGGCGCTGGGGGTCGAAGAACATGTGCTCCGTCCGGCACAGCCCGATCCCGTCCACGCCGAAACGCTGCGACATGGCCGCGTCCTCGGGCGTGTCGGCATTGGCGCGGATGCCGATGTCGCGCGCGGCATCGGCCCAGTCCATCAGCGTGGCGAAGGCCCCGCCCAGCGCCGGCTCGATCATCCCGGCCGCACCCACCAGCACCTCTCCGCTCGTGCCGTCGAGGGTGATGACGTCGCCCTCGTGAAAGACCTTGCGGCCCGGCACGGTCAGCGTCTTCTTGCGCAGATCCAGTTGCAGCCGCGTCGCACCGCTGACGCAGGGCAGGCCCAGGCCGCGCGCGATGACCGCGGCGTGGCTGGTCATGCCACCGCGTTCGGTCAGGATGCCTTCGGCCGCGTGCATGCCGCGAATGTCCTCGGGGC
>CAZGHJ010000052.1:0-14255 GCA_964525355.1 uncultured Roseicyclus sp. | reverse complement strand
GTCTGGATCTCGGCCTCGGGCATGCCGGGCAGGGCGGGGATGTCGAAGCCGACCTCGAGGCCCTGGAACGGTGTCATGTCATTCATTTCGAATCTCCTCCATTGGGACGGATGGCGGGACAAGTCCCGCCCTACGACTTTGACGGTCGGGGCACGGGTAGGGCGGGACTTGTCCCGCCGACCCCCGGTCGCCCCTTGGAACGGATCAGCTCATCCAGGGCAGCTTGTCCAGATCGACATTGCCGCCGGTCACGATGACACCGACGCGCTTGCCGCGGAAGACTTCGGGGTTCTTCAGGATCGTGGCCAGCGGCACCGCGCAGCTGGGCTCCATCACGATCTTCATGCGCTGCCAGGTCAGCTTCATCGCGTCGATGATCTCCTGCTCGCTGGCGGTCAGGATATCGGTCACGTGATGCGACACGAAATGCCACGTCCGCTCCTTGAGCGGCACCTTGAGCCCGTCCGCGATGGTCTGCGGCGCGTCGTCGGCGATGATGTGGCCCGCCTTGAAGCTGCGATAGGCGTCGTCGGCCTGTTCCGGCTCGGCGGCGTAGATCTCCACGTTCGGCGCGATGTTGGACAGCGTCAGGCAGCAGCCCGAGACCATGCCGCCCCCGCCGATCGGCGCGATGACGGCGTCCAGCCCCTCGACCTGCTCCATGAACTCGCGCGAGCAGGTGGCCTGGCCCGCGATCACCCGCGGGTCGTTGTAGGGGTGCACGAAATCCGCGCCCGTCGCCGCCTGCACCTCGGCAAAGACCGCCTCGCGGCTCGTCGTGGAGGGCTCGCATTCGGTGATGATGCCGCCATAGCCGCGCACGGCGGCCTTCTTGGCCTCGGGCGCGGTGCGCGGCATGACCACGTGGCAGGGGATGCCGCGCCGGCCGGCCGCATAGGACAAAGACAGTGCGTGGTTCCCGCTCGAATGGGTCGCCACGCCCTTCTGCGCCATCTCGTCCGACAGCCCGAAGACCGCGTTCGTGGCACCCCGCACCTTGAAGGCGCCGGCCTTCTGGAAGTTCTCGCACTTGAAGAACAGCTCGGCCCCGGTCAGGTCGTTGAAATAGCTCGAGGTCAGGACCGGCGTGCGGTGGATGTAGGGCGCGATGCGCTCGTGCGCGGTCAGCACGTCGTCCCAGTCCGGCAGGTCCAGCCCCGTGTCGGTCACGTCTTTCATGGCGTCACTCCCCTTTCACTCCGCGGCCAGCGCGACGGGCGCGGCCGTCTTGCGATAGACTTCCTGCGCCGCCGCCACGCCCGAGCCGAGCGTCACGTCGAGGCCGAGGTCGGCCATCACCATTTCGGCGGTCGCGATGCCACTTAGCGCCATCACGTCGGTCAACATCCCCAGATGGCCGATGCGGAACACTTTTCCGGCCACGTCGCCCAGGCCCACGCCGAAGGCGACCCCGTAGGCGTCTGCCGCATGGGTGACGATGCGGGTGGCATCGAATCCCTCGGGCGTGCGGACCGCGCTGACGGAGTTCGACCGAAGCTCGGGCCGCATGGCGCACAGTTCCATTCCCCAGGCATCCACGGCGGCGCGGATGCCGTCCGCGATGCGCGCGTGGCGGGCGAAGACCGCGTCGAGCCCCTCGTCCAGGATCATGCCGCAGCTCATCTTCAGCCCGTTCAGCAGCCCCACGGCGGGCGTGTAGGGATAGCCGCCGGTGGCGTAGCTCCTGGCCATGTCGCGGATGTCGTAGAAGCAGCGCGGCAGCCCGCCCGCCTCCACCGCCGCCATGGCCCTGGCGGAGAACCCGGTGATCGCAAGGCCCGCGGGCAGCATGAACCCCTTCTGCGAGCCGGTGACGGCCACGTCCACGCCCCAGGCGTCGAATTCGAAGGGCATCGAGGCGATCGACGACACGCCATCCACGAACAGAAGCGCCGGATGGCCCGCCGCGTCCATCGCCCCGCGCACGGCCTCGATGTCCGAGACGACGCCCGTCGCGGTCTCGTTGTGGGTGGCGAGCACCGCCTTGATCCGGTGGGACGTGTCGGCGCTCAGGATCTCCTCGAAGCGTGCGGCGGGGATGCCCTCGCCCCAGGGGGTCTCGACCACCTCGACGGTCAGTCCATGACGCTGGCACATGTCGATCCAGCGGTGGCTGAACATCCCGTTGCGCGCCGCCAGCACGGTGTCGCCGGGCCGCAGCGTGTTGGTGATCGCCGCTTCCCAGCCGCCCGTGCCGGTGGCGGGGAAGATGAAGACCTCCGCCGTGGCCGAGCGCAGGATCTGCCGAACGCCATCCCGCGCGGGGTGGAGGATCTCCTTGAACACCGACGAGCGGTGGTCGAGCGTGGGCATGTCGCAGGCGCGGCGCAGATGCTCCGGCATGTTCGTGGGGCCGGGTATGAACACCGGGTTCTGAAAGCTCATGTCCCTCTCCTTCCATGACTTGGCGCCTGTCTAAGGCACGCACACGGCGCGCACAATTTTTTTGAAAAGGTTTTTCAGACCGTGTAGAGTGGCGCTGATGCAAGCAAAATCAATTACTTGTATTTTTTCACTGTGCGAAATAATTTTTCACTGCACTGCGGCGAGGGCCCATGAAAGACGACTCGAACGGCGAATCCCCGCCCCGCGGCCCCGCCCGCGGGCGCGGTCGGCCCAAGGCCTGGGACGACCGGAGCGGGCAGAACACGATCAAGTCGCTCGACAGGGCGATGCGCGTCTTCGAGCATCTCTCCGAGACCGAAGGCGCGACCCTGTCCGAGCTGGCCGGCGACACCGGCGAGGCGCCGGCCACGGTCTACCGGATCCTCGTGACGCTTCAGGCGCGCGGGCTGGTGGATTTCGACCCCGGCCCGCAACTCTGGCAGATCGGCGCGCGGGCGTTCCTGATCGGCGCGCGTTACCTGCGCCGCACCTCGCTGGTGGAGCGCGCGCGCCCCGTCCTGCGCCGCCTGATGGAGCGCACGGGCGAGACCGCCAATCTCGGCATCGCGCGGGACGGCCATGTGCTTTTCGTCAGCCAGGTGGAAACCCACGCCTCGATCCGCGCCTTCTTTCCGCCCGGCACGCTCTCGCCCATGCATGCCTCGGGGATCGGCAAGGCGCTTCTGGCGCAGATGTCGCCCGAGGCCCGGACGCGCGCCTACGCGGCGGGCGGGCTGGAGCGGTTCACGCAAGCCACGCTGACCGATCCCGCCCGCCTGACCGAGGATCTCGACCGGACGGCGGGGCGCGGCTACGCCATCGACGACGAAGAAAAGACCCCCGGCATGCGCTGCATCGCGGCCCCGGTCTTCGACCTGCATGGCGAGCCGGTCGCGGGCATCTCCGTCTCCGGCCCGTCGTCGCGTGTCTCGCGCGACGACCTCGAGCGCCTCGCCGCCGACGTCACCGCCGCCGCGCGGGAATTGTCCGCCGCGCTCGGGGCCCCGGCCGGCGTCGCGGGCACGGCCGCCTAGTCCCGCGGCCCGGCGGCCTCCTTCACCGCCTCCATCGACACGTGGGTGGAGGTGCCGGCCACGTGGGGCAGGGCCGAGATCACCTCGCCCAGCACGCGGCGGTAGCCCTCGATATCGGCGCTGCGGACCTTCAGCAGGTAGTCGAAGGCGCCCGCCATCATGTGGCATTCCTCGATCTCGGGCACAGCCCGGACCGCCGCGTTGAACGCGCCCAGCGCCGTCTCGCGCGTGTCGCTCAGGCGCACCTCGACGAAACAGACATGGTTCCGCCCCAGTTTGGCGGGGTCGAGCACCGCGCGATAGCCGCGGATGAAGCCCGCGGTTTCCAGCTTGCGCATCCGGCTCTGGCAGGGCGTTTTCGACAGGCCCACGCGCCGGCCAAGCTCGGTCACGGAGAGGCGCCCCTCGCGGGCGAGGATCTCCATGATCTTCCGATCGATCCGGTCCGGTTGCACGGCAAGCCCTCCCGCCCAGGCCAGACGGCCGTTCACGGACGGCAACTTAAGGCAAAACGCCCGTCTTGGGCAATGAAAAGGGAAAAAGTCCTGCGGGCTGCGCGGTATGATGCGCGGCAGATCACAGATGGAGGGCTTGGCGCCATGAACCGACAGCTGCACCCCGTCCCGAGCCACTCCGCGCCCCGCGACGATCTCCGGGCGCTCCACCTCGCGCCCGAGGCCGAGGTGCTCGCCCGCCTCACCATGCCTCCGCCCATGAGCGCGGCGGCGCGCAAGGCCGCCACGGACCGCGCCGCCGCCATCGTCGCGCATCTCCGCTCCGACGCCCGCCCCGGCCTGATGGAGGTTTTCCTCGCCGAATACGGCCTCTCGACCGAGGAGGGGATCGCGCTGATGTGCCTGGCCGAGGCGCTTCTGCGCGTGCCCGACGCCGAGACGGTCGACGCGCTGATCGAGGACAAGATCGCGCCCTCGGAATGGGGCGCGCATCTGGGCCATTCCGCCTCGCCGCTGGTCAACGCCTCGACCTGGGCGCTGATGCTGACGGGCCGCGTCCTGCGCGAGGACCGGAGCCCCGGCATCGCCACCACGCTGCACCACGCCGTCAAGCGCCTGGGCGAGCCGGTGATCCGCGCCGCCGTCCGCCGGGCCATGCGCGAGATGGGCAACCAGTTCGTCCTGGGCGAGACGATTCAGTCCGCCATGACCCGCGCGAGGGGTCAGGCGGCGCGCGGCTACCGCCATTCCTACGACATGCTGGGCGAGGCGGCGCTGACCGCCGCGGATGCCGAGACCTATTTCCGTGCCTATGCCGGCGCCCTCGGCGCCATCGCCGCCCGCGCCACCGCCGCCGACGCGGTGGAGAACCCCGGACTTTCCATCAAGCTTTCGGCGCTTTTCCCCCGCTACGAGGAGACGCAGCGCGACCGCGTCATGGCGGAGCTTGTGCCGCGCCTCGCCGCGCTGCTGCGGCAGGCGAAAGCGGCCAATGTGGGCATCTCCATCGACGCGGAGGAGGCCGACCGGCTGGAGCTGTCCCTCGACGTGATGGAGGCGGCGCTGGCCGATCCCGACCTCGCCGGCTGGGACGGTTTCGGCGTGGTCATCCAGGCCTACTCGCGCCGCGCGACCGCCGTGATCGACTGGGTTCGCGCGCTGGCCGAGGCCGGCGACCGCCGCATCATGGTCCGTCTCGTCAAGGGCGCCTATTGGGACACCGAGATCAAGCGCGCGCAGGTCGCGGGCCTGCCCGGTTTCCCCGTCTTCACCCGCAAGGCCGCGACCGACGTCTCCTACATCGCCTGCGCGCGCAAACTGCTCGACGCGCGGCCCCGGCTCTACCCGCAATTCGCCACCCACAACGCCCATTCCATGGCGGCCGTGCTCGAGATGGCCGGCGGCACGGACGGCTTCGAGTTCCAGCGCCTGCACGGCATGGGCGAGGCGCTGCACGACCACGTCATGGAGACGACCGGCGTGGCAAGCCGCATCTACGCGCCCGTCGGCGCGCATCGCGACCTGCTCGCCTATCTCGTGCGGCGGCTGCTGGAGAACGGCGCGAATTCCTCTTTCGTGAACCAGCTTCTCGACGCCTCGGTCCCCCCGGCCGAGCTTGCCTCCGACCCGTTCGACGACCCCGCGCTGGGCCGTCCGCACCCCGCCGTCCACGATCCGGCGGATCTCTTCCGGCCCGAACGCGCCAATTCCGCCGGGATCGACCTGCATGACCGCGCCACGCTCGACGCGCTGGACGAGGCTCGGCGCCCGTTCCGCGACGCGACCTGGTCCGCCGCGCCGATGCTCGCCCGCCCCGCGGCCCCCGAAGGCCCCGCGCAGCCCGTCGTGAACCCGGCCGACCCGTCCGACCGCGCAGGCCGCGTCAGCCACGCCACGCAGGCCGAGGTCGCGCACGCGCTTGATGCCGCCGCGCCCTGGACCGCGCCCGCGGCGGAGCGCGCGCGCATCCTCGCCGCCGCCGCCGATCTCTACGAAGACGCCACGCCCGAGCTTTTCGCCCTGCTCGCGCGGGAGGCCGGCAAGACCCCGGCCGACGCGCTCGCCGAATTGCGCGAGGCGGTCGATTTCCTGCGCTACTACGCCGCCCGCGCGACCGAGCAGACCGACCCGCCGCGCGGCCTTTTCACCTGCATCAGCCCCTGGAACTTCCCTCTGGCCATCTTCACCGGCCAGATCGCCGCCGCGCTGGCGGCGGGCAACGGCGTCCTCGCCAAGCCGGCCGAGCAGACCCCGCTGATCGCCGCGCGCGGCGTCGCGCTCCTGCACGCGGCCGGCGTGCCCGCCGCGGCGCTCCAGCTTCTGCCGGGCGACGGCGCGACCGTGGGCGCCGCGCTCACCTCCGATGCCCGCGTGGGCGGCGTGGCCTTCACCGGCTCGACCGAGACCGCGCAGGCGATCCACCGGACCATGGCAGACCACCTCGCGCCCGACGCCCCGCTCATCGCCGAGACCGGCGGGCTCAACGCCATGGTGGTCGATTCGACCGCGCTGCCCGAACAGGCGGTGCGCGACATCCTCGCCTCGGCCTTCCAGTCCGCGGGCCAGCGCTGTTCCGCGCTGCGCTGTCTCTACGTGCAGGAGGATATCGCCAAACCCTTCATCGCCATGCTCACGGGCGCGATGGACGAGCTTCGCCTCGGCGACCCGTGGGAGGCCGCGACGGATATCGGCCCGGTGATCGACGACGACGCCCGCGAGACCATCCGCGCCCATATCGAGGCCGCGCGCGCCGAGGGGCGGCTCCTGCACGAGATCGCCGCGCCAAAGGACGGAATCTTCGTCGGCCCCACGCTGCTCCGCGTCGGCGGCATCGAGGATCTCGATCGCGAGATCTTCGGCCCGGTCCTGCATGTGGCGACCTTCCGGGCCGAGCGTCTGGACGCGGTCTACGCCGCCATCAACGGCACGGGCTATGGCCTGACCTTCGGTCTGCACACCCGCATCGACGCCCGCGTCGAGGAGGTCTCCCGCGCCATCGCCGCCGGCAACCTCTACGTGAACCGCAACCAGATCGGCGCGGTGGTGGGCAGCCAGCCCTTCGGCGGCAACGGCCTCTCGGGCACCGGGCCCAAGGCCGGCGGCCCGGATTACGTCCCGCGTTTCTGTACCCCGGCCAGGGGCATGGCGGAGCCCGGCGAGGGCGCGCCGGTGCCGCTCGGCAAGGTCCAGTCCCGGCTCGACGCGCTCGCGCCCGCGCCCGCCTCGGGCGACACCACCACGCTGGCGGGGCCCACGGGCGAGGCGAACCTCTACGCCACCCGGCCCCGCGGCACGGTTCTCTGTCTCGGTCCCGGCCGGGAGGCGGCGCTGGCCCAGGCCGAGCAGGCCCGTGCGACCGGTTGCGCCGCGCTCGCCGTCGCGCCGGGCCTCGGTCCTGCCGAGGGGCTCGACGGCACCTGCCCGCCCGAGCACCTGGCCGATCTCGCGCGGATCGACGCGGTGGCCTTCTGGGGCGACGACACGGCCGCGCGTGACCTGCGCCGGGCGCTCGCCGCGCGGCCCGGTCCGATCCTGCCGCTCGTCACCGCGGCCGAGATCGCGCCCTGGTGCCGGATCGAACGCCATCTCTGCGTCGACACGACCGCCTCGGGCGGCAACGCCACGCTTCTGGCCGCCGCCGACTGAGCCCGGTGCCCAAGCGCCGCCAAGGGGCCTTGTGCCCCGCGGCGGCGCTTCCGCCCTCACATCGTGTAATTCAGCCCCAGCCGGCCGCCATCCACGTAGACCGTCTCGCCAGTCACGTAGCTGGCCTTTTCCGAACACAGGAACGCCACCACGTCGCCGATCTCCCGCGCGGTGCCGACGCGGCCCAGGGGCGTCCGCGACAGGACCCGCGCCATCGCCTCGGGGTTCGCGTTCACGCCGGCCATCATCGCCGTGTCGATCGACCCCGGCCCCACCGCGTTCACCCTTATCCCGTGCGGCGCGAGCGCCAGCGCGGCCGCCTTCGTCACCTGCATCACGCCCCCTTTCGAGGCGCAATAGGCCGGGATCGCCGGGATCGCCACCTGCGCGTTGATCGAGGACATGTTGACGATGGCCCCCCTGATCCCGGCCGCCACCATGGCCTTCCCCGCCCGCTGGATCGCCTGGAACGTGCCGCGCAGGTTGACCGCGATCACCCGGTCGAAATCGGCCAGGTCATACTCCAGGAAATCCCCCGGCAGCGCGACGCCCGCATTGTTCACCAGGCCGGCGACGGCTCCATGCTCCGCCTCGATCCGGTCGAACAGCGCACCCACGGCTTCCGCATCGCCCATGTCGCAGACGATCCCCGCCACCGCGCCCAGCCGCGCCGCGGCCTCCTTCAGCGCGCCTTCGTTCACGTCCGACAGGATCACGTCCCAGCCGTCCTCCTTCAGCGCCTCGCCGCAGGCATAGCCGATCCCTTGCGCGCCGCCCGTCACCAGCGCCAGCTTCTTCTCGCTCATGTCACCTCTCCGTCGTCCGGTTCATACCCGTAGATGTCCCGCGCAGCCTCCACCGATACGTATCCGGCCGCCACGTCGCGCGCTACCTCCGCCCGGTCCCGCGCGCGCGGATCGCCATACCCCCCGCCCCCCGGCAGCGACAGGCGCAGCCGCGCGCCCGGGCCCACCTCCTGCCGCCCCTTGGACCGCAGGCGCGTCCCGTCGGCCAGTTCCACACAGCCAGGCGCGCCGGGCCCCCCGCCGTCGCGGCCGCGCGCGGCATGTGCCACCCGGTCGAACATGGCGTTGAAGGCGAAGGAAAACCCCTCGCGCGCCTCGATCTCGATGACCTGACCCAGGCCCCCGCGCCGAGCCCCGGGACCGCCGGAATCCTCGCGCAGGTCCTTGCGCCAGACGACGATGGGCCCGACCTGCTCGGTCGCCTCCACGCTCATCGTCGACACGCCCGAGGGAAAGGCCGTGGCCGACAACCCGTCGAACGCGGGCCGTGCCCCGGTTCCCCCCGAGTTGAACATCAGCACCTCCGAGCCGGGCCCATGCCCGTCCAGTGGCCGCACCCCGATCTGGATGTTCCACAAGGACGAGGCCCCCTCCGCCGGCACCCGTCCCGGCAGCGCCGCGTGCAGCGCGCCCAGCACCACGTCCGGCACCAGGTGCCCCAACACGTGCCGCACCGACACCGGCGCCGGCCGCCGTGCGGCAAGGATCGAGCCCTCCGGCGCCCCGATCTCGAAGGGGAGCAGGCTGCCTGCATTGTTCGGCACCTCCGGCGCGATCGTGCACTTGAGCGCGAAGCATGCGTAGGCCCGCGTGTAGACCTCGGGCACGTTCACCCCGAAGGCGGAAGGCCCCGAGGTGCCTGTGAAATCCGCCACGATCCGGTCGCCCGAGACCGTCAGCGTGACAACCATCCGCACGGGCGCCTCGAACCCGTCCACGACCATCTCGCCCCGGTAGACCCCGTCCGGCACATCCGCGATGGCCGCGCGCGTCGCCCGCTCCGACGCCTCCAGGATATGCGCCGAAAGCCCCGCGAGATCGTCGATCCCGAACTCGTCCATCATTTCCTGAAGCCGCCGCTCGCCCGCCGCGTTGCAGGCCGCGAGCGAGAAGATATCCCCCACCGTCTGGTCGGGCGTCCGCACATTGGCCCGGATCATCTCGATGAGAAGCTCCTGCACCTCGCCCGCATCGGCAAACTTCGTGATCGGGATCAGAAGCCCCTCCTCGTAGACCTCGCGCCCGTCCGGCCCGAAGCCGCGTCCGCCGATATCGACCACATGCGCCGTGCAGGCGAAATAGCCCACGTGGGCGCCCTTGCGGAACACCGGCGTGACCACCGTGATGTCGTGCAGGTGCCCCGTCCCGAGCCACGGATCGTTCGTCAGGTAGACGTCGCCCTCCCGCGTCTCGTTCGGCCCGAAGCGCGCCTTGAAATGGCCCACGCTCTCGGCCATCGCGTTCACGTGGCCGGGCGTGCCGGTGACCGCCTGCGCCATCATCCGCGCGTCCAGATCGAAGAGCCCCGCCGAGAGGTCCCCCGCCTCCCGCACGGAGGTCGAGAATGCCGTGCGGATCAGCGTCGTCGCCTGCTCCTCCACGACCGCGATCAGCCGGTCCCACATGATCTGGTAGTCGATCGCGCCCACGCTCATCGCCCCGCCTCCTTCCGCATCAGCCTGAGCGACCCGTCGCCCTGTCCCACCGCGCGGAAGGCCGAGGTCACGACCGTCGCCGTCTCGTCCTCCACGATGATCGCCGGGCCCTCCACACTCAACCCCGGCCCCATCGCGGCGCGCGGCACCTCCGCCGCCTCGACCTCCCGGCGCAGCGCCGCGTCATAGAACCGCCGCATCCGCACCGGCTCGGCCGCGCGGCCCCCTTCGAACCGCTCGGCCGCAGCCACCGGGGGCACCTCGGTGGCCACGGTCAGCTGCCAGTTCGTGATCTCCACGGCCAGCCCCTCGATCACCCGCCCGAAAAGCCGCGCGTAGTCCTCCGCGAAGCGCGCGGCGATCATCGGCACATCCGCGCCCGTGTAGACCTTGTGCGGTACCTCCACCGGGATCTCCCAGCCCTGGCCCACATACCGCATCTGCGCGATGAGCCGTGTGCCTCGCGCCGCCCCCTCGGCCCCGCGATCGACAAACCCATGCGCCGCCGCGGCCAGGTCCTCCAGCATCGCGTTCACCGCCTCCGCGTCGAAGGCATTCAGCCGCTGATATAGCCCCCTCGTCGCCTCGAAACTCACCGGCGCCTGCAAGAACCCGATGGCCGAGCCCACGCCCGCCCCCGGCGGGATCAGCGCCTCCGCCAGCCCCAGCTTCTCGCACAAACGGCAGGCATGGAGCGGCGCGCCGCCGCCGAACGCCACCATCGTGAAGGCCGCGATGTCGCGCCCGTTCTCGACCGTGTGGACCCGCGCGGCGTTCGCCATGTTCTCGTCCACCATCTCGGTGATCCCGAAGGCCGCCTCCTCCAGCATCAGGCCCAGCGTCGCCAGCGCCGCCTCCGCCCGGTCCACGTGCAAGGGGATGGCCCCGCCCGCGAAATTCTCCGGATCGAGCCGCCCGAGCGCGAGGTTCGCATCCGTCACCGCAGGCCGCTCGCCGCCCTGTCCGTAGCAGGCGGGCCCCGGCTCCGACCCGGCGGAGTGCGGCCCCACCCTGAGCCGTCCCAGGCGATCGATCCAAGCAAGCGAGCCCCCGCCCGCGCCAATCTCCACCATCTCCACCACGGGCGTGGAGACGACCATGCCGGAGCCCTTCTTGAACCGATACGTCCGCGCCACCTCGAAACTGGTGGCGGTCTTGGGCGTCCCCGCCTCGATCAGGCAGATCTTCGCCGTGGTTCCGCCCATGTCGAAGCTCAAGGCCTTGTCCACCCCATGCGCGCGCGCCACGCCGGCGGCATAGATCGCGCCGCCCGCCGGCCCCGATTCCAGCAGGCGCACGGGTTGGTCGGCGGCCGTCTCCACGGAGATCAGCCCGCCGCCCGAATGCATCATGAAGACCGGCGCGCCGATCCCGGCCTCGTCCAGCGCCGCCACGAGGCGCCCCAGATAGGCCGCCACCCGCGGCTGCACATAGGCATTCGCGATCACCGTGTTGAAGCGCGGCAATTCGCGGATCTGCGGCGAGACCACGGAAGACAGCGACACCGACAGCCCCGGCGCGGCGCGGCGCAGCGCCTCGGCCATCGCGCGCTCGTGGGCGTCGTTGGCATAGGCGTGCATCAGCCCCACCGCCACCGCCTCGTAGCCCGCGGCCGCGATCCGCGCCGCCAGCGCGTCGGCCTCGGCCATGTCGAGCGGCAAAAGCACGCTGCCATCGGCGGCCACCCGCTCCGACAGGGTGAACCGATGCTCCCGCGCGATCAGCGGCTCGGGCAGGACGAGGTTTAGGTCGTATTGCTCGAACCGGTTCTCGGACCGCATCTCGATCACGTCGCGGAAGCCCTCGGTCGTGATGAAGGCCGTCCGCGCCCCCCGCCGCTCGATCAGCGCATTCGTCACCAGCGTCGTGCCGTGGATCACCTGCCCGATCTCGCCCAGACCCACGCCTGCCGTCTCCGCCGCCTCGGCGATACCCGTCAGGATCGCGCGTTCGGGCCGGGCGTAATCCGTCAGCAGCTTGGCCGTCGCCCGCCCGCCGGGATGCTCCAGCGCCACGTCCGTGAAGGTGCCCCCGATATCGACGCCGACCCTAACGCTCATAGCCCCCTCACGATCTGGGCCGCGGTAAAGCCCATGTCATAGATCCGCGCCCGAAGCCCCGTCGCCGGCACATGGGCCATCTCGCTGATCGGCAGCGGCAGGTCGCCCGGATCGCCGCCCGTCAGAAGCTCCGCCATCGCCTGCCCGAAGACGGTGCCCGTGGTGATCCCGCGCCCGTTGTAGCCGATGGGGGTGTAAAGCCCCTCGGCCAGCACATGGATGCGCGGCAGATGATCCGGCGTCAGCGCGATCTGCCCGTGCCAGGCGTCCGCGAACGCCACCGGCCCCAGGTCGGGGAACAGCCGCCTCAGCCGCGTCTCGGCCCAGCGGCGCGAGATGCCGGCGCGCGCGTCGCCCATCACCCGGCCCATCGAGCCCACGAAGATGCGCCCCTCGCGGTCCCTCCTGAGGCTCGTCATGATCGGCGCGGTGTCCCACAGGCCCTGGCCCCCCGGCAGGATCGCCCCGGCCCGAGCGCCAAGCGGCTCCGTCGCAAGCTGGAAGTAGTTGATGACGGTAAAGCCGCGCGCGAGCCCGGGCCAGAGATCCGCCGTGTAGGCATTCGTCGCCAGCACCACCGCGCGCGCCCGCACCGTGCCCTTGTCCGTCGCCACGCGCCAGCCGTCGCCCTCGCGCGACAGCCCCGTGACCCGCACGCCCGTGGCGATCCGTGCGCCCGCGCCGCGTGCCGCCCGCGCAAGCCCCCGCACGTAGCCCATCGGGTTGATCGTGCCCGCCCGCCGGTCCAGCAGCCCGCCCGCAAAACGCCCGCCGCCAACCATCGCGCGCACCGCGCCCGCGTCCAGCATCTCCACCGGCGCGCCCAGCCGCGTCCATTCCGCGTGCCGGCCTTCCAGCCCCTTCAGCCCGGCGGCCGAATGGGCCGCGTGGATCGTCCCCTCCCGCGTCGCCTCGCAGCGGATCTGGTGCTTCTCGATCAGGTCGAAGACGGCCTGCGGCGCGGCCCCGAACCGCGCCACGAAGCGCGGCCCGTGCGTTGGGCCCAGCGCCTTTCGCACCGCCGCCGGCGGGTGCCAGACCCCCGCGTTCACCAGGCCGACATTCCGCCCCGAGCCGCCATGTCCCAGCCGTTCGGCCTCCAGCACCAGGCAGTCGAGCCCCCGCTCCGCCCCGTGCAGCGCCGTCGACAGCCCCGTGAAACCGCCGCCCACGATGGCCACATCGACACGGTCGGCACCCTCGAGCTCCTTTCGGTAATCCGGCTCCTCGGCCGAACGGTCCCAGAGCGAGACCTGTGTGTCGGATGCCATGCGCCGTTCCCTGCCGCTTCCCCGGGGCAGACCCTGCACCGCCGCCCCGGCCGCGTCAATTTCATCCCGCGCAGGCCCTGGACGTTGCGTCAGATCCCCGGCTTTGCCATGGAGGTCGCGCGCCCCGCCGCCTAGGCTCGCGCGCACCGAAAAGGGCAGGGGGGGGGAAGCGCCATGAGCCTCACGATCGATTTCACCGGCCGGACCGTCGTCGTGATCGGCGGTACCAGCGGCATCAACCGCGGCATCGCCGAGCTTTTCGCCCGGCACGGCGCCTGCGTCGCGGTGGCCAGCCGCTCCGAGGCGAAGGTCGCCGACACGGTCGCCGCGCTCGAGGGTCTCGGCGCCGAGACCATGGGATTTGCGGCGGATGTCCGCGACCTGCCCGGCATCGAGGCGGGTCTGAAATCCGTCCACGACGCCTGGGGCGATTTCGACGTGCTCGTGTCGGGCGCCGCCGGCAATTTTCCCGCCAGCCTCGCGGGGATGTCCGCCAACGCCTTCCGATCCGTGGTGGATATCGACCTGATGGGCACCGTTCACGTGATGCAGGCCGCGCACGGCTACCTGAAGAAACCGGGCGCCAGCGTCGTCAACATCTCCGCGCCGCAGGCCTTCCTGCCGATGCCGGGCCAGTCCCATGTCTCCGCGGCCAAGGCAGGCGTCGACATGATCACGCGCACGCTCAGCCTGGAATGGGGGCGCGAGGGCATCCGCATCAACTCCATCGTGCCCGGGCCCATCGCGGGCACCGAGGGCATGGCGCGGCTCGCCCCCACCGAGGAGGCAATCGGGAAGGTCGCGGTCTCCGTGCCGCTCGGCCGGCTCGGCACGCCCGAGGATATCGGCAACGCCTGCCTCTTCCTTGCCTCCGACCTCGGCACCTATGTCAGCGGCGCGGTGATCCCCGTCGATGGCGGCTGGGCGCAGGCGGGCTGCGGCGG
>CAZGHJ010000051.1:7599-14653 GCA_964525355.1 uncultured Roseicyclus sp. | reverse complement strand
TCGAGGCCGATCTGCTGTTTCTCGACTGCGACGCGCACACGCTCCAGCGCCGCTATTCCGAGACGCGCCGGCGCCACCCGCTGGCCCCCGATGACGACCCGGCCAACGGTATCGCGCGGGAACTCGACCTGCTGGCGCCCCTGCGCGGGCGCGCGTCCGTGCTCGTGGACACCAGCTCGCTCGGCCCCCATGACCTGAAGGCCGAGATCACGCGGCTTTTCGCGCGCGAAGGCGACACGCGGCTGACGATCACGGTCATGTCGTTCTCCTACCGGCGCGGCCTGCCGACGGGCGCCGACTTCGTCTTCGACTGCCGCTTTCTGCGAAACCCTCACTGGGATGCCGCGCTGCGGCCGCTGGACGGACGCGCGGCGGCGGTTCGGGACCATGTCGAGGCCGATCCGAACCACGCCCCCTTCCATGCGGCCGTGACTGGGATGCTCGACCTGGCCCTGCCCGCGTTCCGGGATGGCGACCGCTCGCACCTGACGGTCGCCTTCGGCTGCACCGGCGGCAAGCACCGGTCGGTGGCGATGGCCGAAAACCTCGCCTCCCGGCTTGCAGAGGCCGGGTGGCAGGTGTCTAAGAGGCATCGGGACGTTGACCAGCGCCGCATCGGGGATGAGGCCGCGCCCGGCTAGGGCGATGGCCTGCGGCGTTCGAGAGGTTGGGTACAGGTGATCGGGATCGTCATTGTTGCACATGGGGGGCTTGCGGCCGAACTGAAGCGTGCGACCGAGCACGTGGTCGGGTCCCAGGCGGCGATGGTCGCGATCTCGATCGGTCCCGAGGATGACCGGGCCGCGCGCACGGCCGAGATATGCGATGCCGCCGACGCGGTGGATGACGGCGATGGCGTGGTGGTCGTGACCGACATGTATGGCGGGTCGCCGTCGAACCTCAGCCTGCGGGCCTGCCGCCCGTCGAACCGGCTGATCCTGACCGGGGTCAATCTTCCGATGATGATCAAGCTTGCCAAATCCCGGCACCTGCCGGTCGAGGAGGCCGTCGCGCGCGCGGCGGAAGCCGGCCGGCGCTACATCAACGCCTTCGACGGGGCGACGCCATGACCGACCCGGCCACGGTGAAGCGCAGCTTCGAGATCGTGAACGTGAAGGGTCTGCACGCCCGCGCGGCCGCCCGCTTCGTCGAGGTGGTCGAAGCCCACGAGGCCCGGGCGACGGTGCGGCGCGACGGGTTGAGCGCGGCGGGAGACTCGATCATGGGGCTTTTGATGTTGGCAGCATCAATGGGAACCACTATTGAGGTCGAAACCACAGGTCCGGAGGCGCAGCACCTGGCAGACGCGCTCGAGGCCCTCGTCGCCGATCGGTTCGGCGAAGAGACCTGAGGCGCAGCGTCCGGGTGCAGGGAAAGCCTCCAGAGACCGACGGCAGGGGACAGGGGCGCGTGACCGACACCACTCCGCGAGACATCTCGCCGCCACGGCCGAGCCTTGTTCACAAAGGCGCCGACCGGGTCTATGACCGGCGGTCGCTGACCTATGCGAATTCCTTTCCCAACCCTTGGATGCGCGGCACGATCAAGACGATCGAGTGGATGACCGGCAAGATCTCGGTCCTGCGCCGCGTGCGTCAGTTCGAGCGCATGGGCGAGGTCTCGGGGCAGGAGTTCTGGCACGCCACGATGCGGGTCATGGGCATCGATCTTCTGACCCCGCAGCATCAGCTGGACCGCATCCCGGCCGAGGGGCCCGTCGTCTTTGTCGCCAACCATCCGCACGGCCTGGTGGACGGGATGATCCTGGCCGACCTGATCGGCCGGAAGCGCGCCGATTACCGGATCCTGGCGCGCGCGCTTCTGACCGGCCTGGATGAAAGCGCGGCAGGCTACATGATCCCCGTGCCCTTCCCGCACGAGCCGGATGCCCAGGAAAAGATGCTTGCCATGCGCGCCGAGGCGATGTCGCATCTGACCTCGGGCGGACTGGTGGCGCTGTTCCCGTCGGGGTCCGTCGCCGCCTCCGAGACGTTTTTCGGCCCCGCGATCGAGGGCGAGTGGAACGTCTTCACCGCGAAGATGATCCGCACGTCGGGGGCCACGATCGTGCCGTGCTACTTCACCGGCTCGAATTCGCGCTGGTACCAGATCGCCAACCGGATCTCGCCGATCCTGCGCCAGGGTCTGCTGATCCACGAGGTCGTGCACAGTTTCGACAAGCCGCAGGCGCCCATCATCGGCCACCCGATCACGCCGGACGAGTGGGGGGACCGGATCGGCAAGCCGCGCGACTTCATGGCCTGGCTGCGCGCGCGGACCTTGTCACTGAAGCCCGGCGAGCGCTAGCGCGTGGGCACCGGCACCTCGCCGCGATAATCGTAGAAGCCGCGCTGCGTCTTGCGGCCGAGCCAGCCGGCCTCGACATATTTCGTCAGCAGCGGGCAGGGGCGGTATTTCGTGTCCGCGAGCCCGTCATGGAGCACGTTCATGATCGCGAGGCAGGTGTCGAGCCCGATGAAATCGGCCAGTTCCAGCGGCCCCATCGGGTGGTTCGCGCCAAGTTTCATCGACTGGTCGATGGACAGGACGGAGCCGACGCCTTCGTAAAGCGTGTAGACCGCCTCGTTGATCATGGGCATCAGGATGCGGTTGACGATGAAGGCGGGGAAATCCTCGGCGGTGGCGGCGGTCTTGCCCAGCCGGTCCACGACGGTCTTGCAGGCGGCGAAGGTCGGCTCGTCGGTCGCGATGCCGCGGATCAGTTCCACCAGCTGCATCACCGGGACCGGGTTCATGAAGTGAAAACCCATGAAACGCTCGGGCCGGTCGGTGCGGCTGGCCAGCCGCGTGATCGAGATCGACGAGGTGTTGGAGGTCAGGATCGTCTCGGGCTTCAGATGCGGCAGAAGATCCTCGAAGATCGCCGTCTTGACCGTCTCGCGCTCGGTCGCGGCCTCGATGATCAGGTCGGTCGGCCCCACGTCGGCAAGCCGCATCGTGGTGCGGATGCGCGCCATCGCGGCGTCCTTGTCGGCCTCGGAAACCTTGCCGCGCCCGACCTGGCGCCCGAGGTTCTTCTCGACCTGGGCGACGGCGCGGTCCAGCGCCTCCTGGCTGATATCGGTCAGGATCACGTCGTAGCCGGCGAGGGCGCAGACATGGGCGATGCCGTTACCCATCTGGCCGGCGCCGACGATGCCGATCGACTTGATTTCCATGGGCTGCCCTTTCGCGTCGCCTGTCTTCCGGCGGCACAATAGGCCCGGCCCGGCGGCGCGCACAAGCGGGACGCCCCGCGCCAAAGCGGCGCGCTCGGCCCGCGTGGGCGCGGCGATGCGGACCGGATCAAAACGGTGAAAATGCGCCGGTTAGGCCTTTGTTAGCACGCGGGTGACAAGGGTCGCGACGACGCGTGTACCAGACACCAGGCGGCGATCACCATGAGCTTTCAGAGGCAGGGCGCCCCGACCCTCGACTACCAGCCGGTGCGCTACCCCGGCTCCGTCCTGCGGTTCCGCGGGCCGGCGTGTGACGTGACCGCGCCCCATGTCCTGTGTCTGGGCGGAACGGAAACCTTCGGACGGTTCATCGCGGAGCCTTATCCCGTCCTGCTTGCGGCCAGTCTGGGCAGGCCGGTGACCAACATGGGCGTATCCGGCGCGGGCCTCGACGTGGCGCAGGGCGACGGCGCCATCCAGGCGGCCGCCTCCACCGCCGCGGCGATTGTCCTGCAAGTCACGGGTGCGCAGGGCCTGAGCAATCGGCTGTACACCGTGCACCCGCGCCGGAACGACCGTTTCGTGAAGGCGTCGGACATCCTGCGCACCATCTATCGCGACGTCGATTTCACCGAGTTTCACTTCACGCGGCACATGCTGGACCATCTCAAGGCCGTGTCGACCGACCGGTTCGAGGTCGTCCGGGACGAGTTGCAGGCCGCCTGGCAGATGCGCATGCTCCGCTTTCTGGAGGCGGTCACGGTTCCGGTCCATCTGCTGTGGCTCGGCCGCCGCGATCCCCATACGCCCGAACCCGAGCACGGGTTGGGCGAGGAGCCCCTGTTCGTCACCCGCGAGATGCTGACCCGCGTGGCCGAAAAGGCCGCGTCATTGACCGTCGTCGAGGCGGAGCCCGAGCGCGCGGACCCTGCCAAGCAGGGCATGGTCTACACCGCCGGCGAGGCCGCCGCCGCGGGCGCGGTGCCGGGGCCGCTCGCGCATCAGGCCGCGTGCGAGCGGTTGCGGCCGTATCTGGTGGACCGGAACTGAAACGGCCCGCGCGGGCGCTCCCGGCGGGCCGTCGAGGATCGGGGATCGCCCCTGCGTCAGAGCTTTCCGGTCAGTTCCGGGACGGCGTCGAACAGGTCCGCGACCAGGCCGTAATCGGCCACCTGGAAGATCGGCGCCTCCTCGTCCTTGTTGATGGCCACGATGATCTTCGAGTCCTTCATCCCCGCGAGGTGCTGGATCGCCCCCGAGATGCCGACCGCGATGTAAAGCTCGGGCGCCACGACCTTGCCGGTCTGGCCCACCTGCCAGTCGTTCGGCGCGTAGCCCGAATCGACCGCCGCCCGCGACGCGCCGACGGCTGCGCCAAGCTTGTCGGCCAGCCCCTCGATCAGCGCGAACTGCTCCTCCGAGCCGAGCGCCCGGCCACCCGAGACGACGATCCCGGCGGAGGTGAGTTCGGGCCGGTCGGAGGCCGCGACCTTGTCCTCGACCCATTCCGACAGCCCCGTGCCCGCCGGCGCATCCACCGTCTCGACCGCGGCCGCGTTGCCGGTCCCGGCCGCATCGAAGGTGGAGGTTCGGAAGGTGACGACCTTCTTGCCGTCCGCGGATTTCACCGTCTGCACCGCGTTGCCCGCGTAGATCGGCCGCTCGAACGTGTCGGCATCGACCACGCCCGAGGCGTCCGAAATGACCATCACGTCCAGCAGCGCCGCGACGCGGGGCATGATGTTCTTGGCATCCGTCGTGGCCGGCGCGCAGATATGGGTGTAATCGCCCGCGAGGCTCACGATCAGGTCCGCCGTCGTCTCGGCCAGCCGGTGGCCGAGGCTCTCGCCTTCGGCGCAGAGCACCCGTGCCACGCCGTCGATCGTCGCCGCCTCGTCGGCCGCGGCTTTCGCGGAGGCGCCGGCACAGAGCACCGTCACCTCGCCCAGTTTCGCGGCGGCGGTCACGGCCTTGGCCGTCGCGTCCATCGCCAGTGCGCCGCCCGTCACTTCCGCCAGAAGAAGCACAGCCATCAGATCACCCCCGCTTCGTCCTTGAGTTTCTGGATCAGTTCGTCGACCGAACCCACCTTCACGCCGGCCTGGCGCGCCTCGGGTTCGGCGGTCTTGACCACGGTCAACCGCGGGCTGACATCGACGCCGTAATCGGCGGCCGTCTTCTCGTCGAGCGGCTTCTTCTTGGCCTTCATGATGTTGGGCAGGCTCGCGTAGCGCGGCTCGTTCAGGCGCAGGTCGACCGTGACGATGGCGGGCATCTTCACCTTGATCGTCTGGAGGCCGCCGTCCACTTCGCGCGTCACCAGCGCGTGGTCGCCCTCCACGGCGATCTCCGAGGCGAAGGTCGCCTGGCTCCAGCCCAGAAGCGCGGAGAGCATCTGGCCCGTGGCGTTCATGTCGTTGTCGATGGCCTGCTTGCCGGCGAGGACGAGGCCGGGCGCTTCCTCCTCCACGACACGCGCGAGGATCTTGGCCACGGCGAGCGGCTCGATATCGGTGTGGACGTCGTCGGCGGCGACCACCAGGATCGCCCGGTCGGCGCCCATGGCGAGCGCGGTGCGGAGCGTCTCCTGCGCCTGTTTCACGCCGATGGAGACCGCGACGATCTCATCGGCCTTGCCGGCCTCCTTCAGGCGGATGGCCTCTTCCACGGCGATCTCGTCGAAGGGGTTCATGGACATCTTCACGTTCGCCAGATCGACCCCGGACCCATCCGCCTTCACGCGGACCTTCACGTTGTAGTCGATCACGCGCTTGACGGGCACAAGCACCTTCATCCGCTGTCACTCCTCTCTCACCATCGCATTGGGGTACCTAGCGCGACCCCGCGTCAGGAGGAGTGTTAGACCGTCGCGGCCTCTTGCGACAGGTCAAAATCGACACGGGGGCGTCCAAGGGCGGCCCCGGGACGCAGCGTCACGGCGCGGCGGCCGGGGGAACGGCGGCCAGCAGTTCGAGCGCGATGGAGGCATAGCACGCGCAGGTGGCGGCAAGCACGAAGACGTGCCAGATCGTGTTGTGAAACGGCAGGCGGTGCCAGAGCAGGAACGCGATCCCCGCGGAGTAGAGAAGCCCCGCCGTCAACAGGAGAGCGGCGCCCGCCGGGTTCAGACCGTCGATCATGGGCTGCCCCAGCGCGACCCCGGCCCAGCCGAGCCCGAGATAGAGCACGATGGCGACGAGGGTATGCTTCCGCGCGCTCAGCACGATCAGCGACGCCCCGCCGATCGCCACGGCCCAGATCGCGGCAAGAAAACCGGGAGAGCCGGGAAAGAGGATCACGAAAGGCGTGTAGGTGCCGGCGATCTTGAAATAGATCGCCGACTGGTCCAGCCGGCGCAACCGGTCGGTCCACTGCGGCGCCCGTATCATGTTGTAGAGACCCGAGCAGGTCAGCATCGCCAGCAGCGTCATGGCGTAGATCGCCACGGCCCCCACCGTCGCGACATCCCCGATCCGCATGGCCGCGATCGTCACGAGGATGGGGCCCGCGATCAGCGCGAACCCGATGCCCAGGACATGGATCGCCGCATCCGAGAGATACTCGGCGCGGGAATAGGGGCGTGATCCGGCAACATGGCTCATGTGGGAAACTATAGACCAGATATGGTTGCTGACCAATTAATCATTGCTGTCAACTATTGGTAGAGGAGCTTGCCGCGCGAAGGCATGTTCGCCGCACGTACGCCGCAGGGCACTCCGCCTAGGCAAGCCCGCCGCTTTTCAGCGGTTCGCACCCGCCCTCCGGGCCTGGGCTCCGCCCTTCCGGGTGCCGGTCTTGCCACCGGCAAGCCCGCCGCTTGTCAGCGGTTCGCACCCGCCCTCCGGGCCTGGGCTCCGCCCTTCCGGGTGCCGGTC
>CAZGHJ010000051.1:0-7499 GCA_964525355.1 uncultured Roseicyclus sp. | reverse complement strand
TTGCCACCGGCAAGCCCGCCGCTTGTCAGCGGTTCGCACCCGGAACCCACAAAACGTCGGCTGTGCCGTCTTCGTTGGCGATGCGGCCGGCGACGAAGAACCAGTCGGACAGGCGGTTGAGATATTTCACCGCCTCGGGGTTCACCGCCTCCATCGTCGCAAGCTCCACCACCAGCCGTTCCGCGCGGCGGGCCACCGTGCGGCACATGTGCATGTGCGCCGCAAGCGCCGTGCCGCCGGGCAGGATGAAGCTCCGCAAGGGTTCGAGCCTGGCGTTCATCGCGTCGATCTCGGCCTCGAGCCGCGCGACCTGGGATGCCACGATGCGCAGGGGCGGGTAGTCCCGCTCGGCGTCCTTTTCCATGTTCGGCGTGCAGAGATCCGCGCCAAGGTCGAACAGGTCGTTCTGGATCGTCGAGAGCTGCGCCCCAAGCGCCTCGTCCGCATGCAGCCGCGCCAGCCCCAGCGTCGCGTTCAACTCGTCCACGGTGCCGTAGGACGTGACCCGCATCGAGTGCTTGGCCACGCGGCTGCCATCGCCGAGCGCGGTTTCCCCGGCATCGCCGGTCTTGGTGTAGATCTTGTTCAGGACCACCATGGGTCAGCCTCCGTTTTGGCGCCGCACGTAGACGAACGCGAGGACGAGAAGGATCGCGATGAACTGGGCGATGAGGCGCCAGCGCATGAACTTGTTGGAGTTCTGCCGTGCGTATTCGCCGCCGCGCCGGAAGGAGTTGACCCCCATCAGCAGGATGACCAGCACGGCCAGACACGCAAGAAGCGCGATGATCAGTAGTGGATCGCTCAGCATCGGGTTCCTGTCCCTTTTCGTCTTTGCGCGTGACCTAGCCGCGTGGGCGCGAAAGGCTAGACCCGGCCGATCAGCCAGTCCTGCGCCCGGTCGGGCAGGATGCGGGTCAGCGCCGCGGCGATGTAGGCGGGCGGCGTGATCTGGTAGCGCAGCCGGGGCCGCGGGGCCTCGACGGCGTGGATGAGCCGCCGGACGACGGCGCTTGCGGGGCGTTCGAAGGGGCTCGGCGCGTCGCTCCGGCGCTGGGCCATGAACGCGGTGCGGTAGAAATCCGCGTGGCGCGAGGCGTCGACGTCGATCCAGGTGTCGAACAGATCGGCCGAATTCTGGCGGAAGCCCGATGTCACCGGGCCGGTGTTCAGGATCGCCATATGCACGCCGGTGCCGCGCAACTCCACGCGCATGGTCTTGGTCAGCCCCTCCAGCGCATGCTTGCTGGCCACGTAGGCCGCCCGCCATTGCAGCGGCGCGTAACCCACGACCGAAGAATGCATCACGATCCGGCCATGGCCCTGCTTCAGCATGCCCAGGACGGCCAGCCGCGTGAGTTGATGCACACCGAAGACGTTGGAGTGAAAGACATGCTCCAGGGCCGCCCTGGGGATGTCCTCGGCCGCGCCCGACATGCCGTGGCCGCCATTGTTGAAGAGCGCGTCGAGCCTTCCGCCGGTCAGCGCCATGGCCTCCGACCAGCCGGCCTCGACGCTGTCCGCGTCGCCGTGGTCGATCCGGACCGCGTCGAAGCCCTCAGCGGCGAGGCGGTCCACATCCGCGGACTTGCGGCAGGCGGCGATCACCTGCCAGCCGCGGGTGCGCAGGGTCTGCGCGGCCTCAAGCCCGATGCCGGACGAACAGCCGGTGATGAGAATGCTGCGCGTCACGCCTTTCGCCTTTCCGCATCGCCCGCCGGAGGCGTAATGGCCGCAAGGACCGCCGGCAAGGTCAGTTCGCCGGTTCGAGGAAATCGCCCGACATGTAGCCCGTGAGTCCGGTGGCGGGCACCCGCAGATGAACCCAGCCATCGGCGACCCGTTCGATCAGTTCGACTTCGGTGCCCAGGGCGAGCGCCGCGAGAATCTCGTCCTCCGTGGACGGACCGGCGCGGAAATTCACCCGGTCGCCGGTGACGCGCAGACGCGGTGCGCCGTTGTCGGTCGTGGCCGTTTCGGTCGGCTGGCCACCGGAGTCCGCATCGGGGGCGGGCGGCTCGGGCGCGCCCGTGGCCTCCGCCGAGGGCCCGTCGCCGGCCGCCTCGCCGCCCGGTTCGCCGGCGGCAAGGTCCGTCGGTTGAACGACGAGATCGATGGGCAGTTCCTCGCCCGTCGCGGTGACGAGAACCAGCCGTCCGTCCGCCATTTCCCGCAGCGCGTCGTCCGTGTCGGCGGTGCGTCCGTCTTGCGGCGCGGGCCCCGGCGTGCTCGGCGGCTCGCTCCGCGTCGGGCCGGGCGCGTCCCCCTCCCGCTCCTGCGGCACGAGGACGAGCACGGCGAGGATCACCAGCGCAAGGATCAGCGTCAATCGGATCATCGTGTCGGGTCGCCTCCCTGGTCCTGGGCGCTGTCTACACGCTGCGCGGGCGATTCGACGAGGCGCCGGCGGGCCTTGCGATCCTGCGTCGGCCAGACCCGATCTGCAAACGCCGCTTGCCGCTCTGCCGGCCGGCCTGTATCCCGATCCGTGGTATGAGCGAACTCGATCCTCCACAAGATGACGGCGCCGATCCCGGCGGACCGGGCGACGAACGGCTGAGCGCCGAGCCGCTTTCGCGTGCGATCTCGTCGCGGTATCTGCAATACGCGCTCAGCACGATCATGCATCGCGCGCTGCCCGATGCGCGCGACGGGCTGAAGCCGGTGCATCGGCGTATCCTTTACGCGATGCGCGAGCTGCGCCTGTCGTCGACGGGCGGCTTCCGGAAATCCGCCAAGATTTCCGGGGACGTGATGGGCAATTACCACCCCCATGGCGACGCCGCGATCTACGATGCGATGGCGCGGCTGGCGCAGGATTTCGTGATCCGCTACCCGCTCGTGGACGGGCAGGGGAACTTCGGCAATATCGACGGCGACAACCCGGCGGCCTCGCGCTACACCGAGGCGCGCATGACGGCCATGGCCGAGGCGCTGATGGAGGGGCTCGACGAGAACGCCGTCGATTTCCGCGAGAATTACGACGGCACCCTGACCGAGCCCGAGGTTCTGCCGGCGGCGGTGCCGAACCTTCTGGCCAACGGGGCGAGCGGGATTGCCGTGGGGATGGCCACGAACATCCCGCCCCACAATCTCGACGAGCTGATCGCGGCCTGCCTGCACCTGATCAAGACACCGGACGCGCGCGACGACACGCTTCTGAATTACGTGCAGGGGCCGGATTTCCCCACCGGCGGCGTGATCGTCGAGCCACCCGAGACCATCGCCGAGGCCTACCGCACCGGCCGCGGCGCCTTCCGCCTGCGGGCGAAATGGGAGGTCGAGGATCTGGGCCGCGGGACGTGGCAGATCGTCGTGACCGAGATCCCCTACCAGGTGCAGAAATCGAAGCTGATCGAGAAGCTTGCCGAACTGATCCAGACCAAGAAGGTGCCGATCCTGGCGGATGTGCGCGACGAGAGCGCCGACGACATCCGCATCCTGCTCGAGCCACGCTCGAAGAACGTGGACGCGGCCGTGCTGATGAACACGCTCTTTCGGCACTCGGACCTCGAGACGCGGTTCTCGCTCAACATGAACGTGCTGATCGACGGCCGCACGCCGAAGGTCTGTTCGCTGAAGGAGGTCTTGCGCGCCTTCCTCGACCATCGCCGCGAGGTGCTGTTGCGCCGGTCGGCCCACCGGATGGAGAAGATCGACCACCGGCTGGAGGTGCTGGAAGGCTTCATCATCGCCTTTCTCAACCTCGACCGGGTGATCGACATCATCCGCTATGACGAGATGCCCAAGGCCGCGCTGATGCGCGAGGATTGGGGCCGGGCGTTCACCCGCGCGACCTCCGAGGCGGATTACGTCACGCCGCCGCCGGGCACGGGCGAGCTGACCGAGGTGCAGGCCGAGGCGATCCTGAACATGCGGTTGCGTTCCCTGCGGCGGCTGGAGGAGCTGGAACTGATCCGCGAGCGGGACGCCTTGATGGCGGAGCGCGCGGGGCTCGAGGACCTGCTGGCCAGTGAGGAGCGGCAATGGGCGCGCATCCGCGAGGAATTGCAGGAGGTGCGCGCGCGGTTCGGGTCGAAGGCCGAGGGCGGCGCGCGGCGCACCCAATTCGCCGAGGCCGGCGAGGTGGAGGACGTGCCGCTCGAGGCGATGATCGAGCGTGAGCCGGTGACGGTGGTTTGCTCGGAAATGGGCTGGATCCGGGCCATGAAGGGTCACATCGACCTCGCGCAGGAGCTGAAATATCGCGACGGCGACAAGGGGCGCTTCGTCTTCCATGCCGAGACGACGGACCGGCTTTTGCTGGTCGGCGCACAGGGCCGGGTCTACACGCTGCCCGTCTCGGGCCTGCCGGGCGGCCGCGGCCTCGGCGAGCCCGTGCGCCTGATGGTGGACCTGCCCAACGAGGCAGGGATCGTCGACCTGTTCGTGCATCGTCCGGGCGCGCGGCGGCTCATGGCCAGTTCGGCCGGCGACGGGTTCATCGTCAGCGAGGACGAGATTGTGGCCCAGACCCGCGCGGGGCGGCAGGTTCTGAACGTGCGTGACGGCGTCGTGGCGCGGGTGACAGCCCCCGTTGCGCCGGAGCACGACGCCGTGGCCGTTGTGGGCGAGAACCGAAAGCTTCTGGTGTTCCTGCTGGAGGAACTGCCCGAGATGGCGCGGGGCAAGGGCGTGCGTCTGCAGAAATACAAGGATGGGGGCCTGTCGGATGCGCGCACGTTCAGCCGCGCCGACGGGCTCAGCTGGCACGATCCGGCCGGCCGGACGCGCACCGAGACGGCGCTGGAGGAATGGACCGGCAAACGGGCGTCCGCGGGCCGGATGGCGCCGCGCGGGTTTCCGCGGGACAACAGGTTCACCTGACGCCGCCCTGGGCCGGCCGGGACGCGGGGGGCTGTCTGCCCCCCGACGCGCCTGCGGCGCTCCCCCCGAGAGTTTTTTGCCAGGATGAAGCGGGCGGCCGGGTCAGGCAGGTTCGACGTTCAGCCAGACGCCGCCTTCGGGGCGCGTCGTGAGGATCATCACGGGCTTCGGCGCGCGTCCCGGCACCTGGGTCAGCCGGAAGCGCGCGAGGAGCGTGGCGAGGATGACGGTCGCTTCCTGGAGCGCGAAGCGCATGCCGACGCAGATGCGGGGCCCGTCGCCGAAGGGCAGGTAGCACCAGCGTTCGGGGCGGGGTCCGTCAAGCCAGCGGTCGGGGAGAAACGCGTCAGGCCGGTCCCAGAGGCGGCGGTGCCTGTGCAGCGCCCAGACCGGGATCAGGACCGTGTCGCCGGGTCGGATGACGGCCGCGCTCAGCCGGTCATGGGCCTGCGCGGTTCGGGACAGGAACGCCCCCGGCGGGTAGAGGCGCAGCGCCTCCTCGACGATCGCGCGGCAGAGCGGCAGCGCGTCGATATCCCCGGCGCCGGCCGCGCGTTCCCCGAGCGCCGTGCGCGCCTCGGCCCGCGCCCGGTCCTGCACGGCGGGATCGAAGGCGCAGAGATAGAGCGACCAGGCAAGCGACAGGGCGGTGGTCTCGTGGCCGGCCACGATGAAGGTCAGCAGCGTCTCGCGCAGCGTGTCCGCGTCCATCTTCTGCCCGGTCTCCGGGTCTTTCGCGGCGATCAGGCGGTCGAGAAGATCGGGCGCCGCACGCGGGCCGGACGCGGTTTCGCGGCGGCGGGCGATGGCCGCGTCGGCCTCGGTCTGCATCTGGCGCAGGCGGCGCGCGGCGAAGGACCGGCCAGGGCGCGGCACCGAGGCCGGCACGCCCAGCACGTCCAGGAGGCTCATCCGCGCGGCCTCGTCCACATAGGCGTCGAGCGCCGCGCCCACGCCCGCGCGATCGACGCCGTTGCGGTCCGAGAAGGTCACGTCGGCGATCACGTCGAAGGTGGCGGCGGTCATCTCGGCCACCATGTCGGCAGCCCGTCCGAGGGAAGCCTGCAGCCTGTCCGAGGCGGCCTCGGCGGCGCGTGTCATCACCGGCGTCAGGGCGTCCACGGCGCGTGCGGAGAAGGCCGGCGCGACCGTGCGCCTCTGCCAGCGCCAGTCGTCGCCCTCGGCCAGGAACAGGCTGTTGCCGATGGCGGGCTCCAGCACGGCGCGGGTCGCCACCGATTTCGGGTACGCCTCCACCGCCTCGAGGAGCACGCGGCGGATGCCGGCCGGGTCCATCAGCATGTGCCAGCGCTGGGGGCCGGTCTGTCCCGACAGGACCGGTTGCACGAGGGCCCGCGCCGGGATGATGTCGAGCAGGTTGCGCCGCGCGGCGAGATAGCTTTCGACCACGCCCATGGGCCGGTCCGCCAGTTGCGCCGAGACCGGGCGGCGCCCGGCGGGCTGGTCGAGGTCGGTCTGGCGGTCGCTCATCGGCCGGTGCGGCTCCCAGGGTTGGCGCTGCGACGGGCCATGTAGCCGCCGCCGTTGCATACCAGATAGACGCCGAGCGCCGCCCGTCCAAGCGGGGCGGCGCCTGCCGGGTTTGCATGGCCGCCCGCGCTGCGCTATTCGAGAGGCCGAGCAGCACGTCCGCGATCAAGGAGATGGCCGGTATGAGCCCCCAAGCGACGCAGATTCCCGTCACGTCTCGCGCCTTGTCCTGGGCTCGGAGCGCTGTCCTCCTGGCGGCCGTCGGCCTGGTCGCGGCCTGCGACGCCGGCGATCCTCTGAGCGAAGACCTGCCCGACATGGGGGATTTCCGGCTGGCGCACAACATCGTCGTCGCCGAAGGCATGCAGCAGGTGCCGCCCAGCCGAAACGCAACGCCCGAGGAATGGGTCGAGGTGATGACGGCCGAACTCGACCGCCGCTTCGGCGGCTACGAGGGCGATCGGCTCTACCATTTCGGCGTGTCGGTCGATGGCTACGCGCTGGCGCCGCCGGGCATTCCGGTGGTTCTGAACCCGCGCTCGGTGCTCGTTCTGTCGGTGAATGTCTGGGACGACGAACTGGGCCGGAAACTGCACGAGGAGCCCGAGCAGATCGTCGTCTTCGAGGGGACGAGCCCCGAGACCCTGATCGGTTCGGGCTACGCGCGCACCCGCGAGGAGCAGATGCAGCTTCTCGCCCGGAACGCCGCGCGGCGCATCCAGCTGTGGATGCTGCAGAACCCCGAGTGGTTCAATATCGATCCCGAAGCGGCGCGCAGCGCCGCGGCCGAGGTCGAAGGCCTTGCGGAGACCGCCGAGACAGGCGCCGCGGCGGGCGAGGCCGATCCCGAGGCGGCCGACGAGGCGCTGCCCCTCGATGAGGCACTCGGAGCAGGGGCCGCGGCGGCCGAGGACGTGCCGCCCGTCGGGGAGGTGATCGGAGCGGAGGCCGAGCCGGCCGCGGCGACGGACGATGCGACCTGAGCGCGCCCCCGGACGCGGCTTCGGCCCGGTCTGAAACTCGCGCTTGATTTTTCCGACGGACCGAAATAGGCCCCCCGCGATGCTGAACCGGGCCGTGCGATCCCGCGCGTGACGGCCCCCGAACGGACAGGGCGCCAAGGCAGATGGCAAAGGCAAAGTTTGAACGTAACAAGCCGCATGTGAACATTGGCACGATTG
>CAZGHJ010000050.1:0-14726 GCA_964525355.1 uncultured Roseicyclus sp. | reverse complement strand
TCATGGCCGAGCAACTTGCACGAGCTGCAGCAGCCGGCCTGCTGGAGCCCCAGGCCGGCACGCCCCTGGACTTTGCCGATCCCGTCGATGCGCGCCCGACCCGCGAGGCGTCCCCCGGCGCGGTACAAGGCGCAGCAGGCACCACGCGCCCGACGCCTCCCGACCCGCTGACGCTGGCGCCCGCGCAACCCGCGACGTCGCCCGCCATCGACGCAGCGCCCGAGCCTCCGCCACGCTCCGATCCTCCGATCCTCGCGCGGAACGCGTTCGACATCGCCACCGCGCCCCTGCCCGACACGGCCCCGGTGCAACCGAGGCTTGAATGTGTCGGACGCGTGCATCCGCTGAACGCATTTCCCGCGTCCCCCGAGGAGGAAGAGCCCAGCCTCGGCGCCCTGCGCCAGGCCGTGTTCGACGAACGCGACAGGCTCGTCGAGGACGCGGTGCTGCGCCTGTCGCAATACTATATCGAGCGCGGCTTCGGCGCCGAGGCGGTGTACTGGCTGACCCGGCTCGACGACCCGCCGGCCGACCTCGTGGCGATCGCACGCATGACCGACGGGCTGGAGACCCCGGATTTCCCGATGGTCTCCGATTCCACTGCCTGCAGCGACCAGGAACTGGTCTTCCGCTATCTCGGCGGCGCCATGCAGACGCCGATCGCGGAGACCGAGGCGCGCCGCATCCAGCAAGGCTTCACCTCGCTGCCCGATCAGTTGCAGCGCCAATTCGGCCCGGACCTCGCACGGCGGCTTGCTGCCGAGGGCCATACCGGCACCGCGCGCAACCTGCGCGACATGCTGCGCCAGTCGCGGCTCCTGCCCGAGGCGGTGATGCTGACGCTGGACCTCGACCTGGGCGTGACGCCGCCCATGCCGCAGATCGACGCGGCGCTGACCCAGGCCCTGCGCGATGATGGCGCGATGCCGGCCGCCACCATGTCGCGGAGCCTCGCGCGCGACCGGGCGGAGGACCGACGGCCAGATCCCGACCGCCTCGTCGCGGCGGAGGCGCTGCTGCGGGAAACGCCGCCCGGACCCGACGCCGATCTTCTCTGGCAGGAAATCGTCATCGGCCATGCCCGGCTCGGCCAGGTCGATGCCGCCCTCGCGACGCTCGCCGCAGGCCGTGCGCGCGCTCCGGCGGTCTGGCAATCCGCGGTGACAGGCCTCGTCGCCGACAGGCTCGAGGTAGAGGATGGCGCCACGCTATTGATCCTCGCCCATCTGATCGGCGCCGACTGGACGGCGACCGGGACCGAGGCGGGACGGATCCGCGTGGCCGCCTCCAGGTTCCTTGCCGCGGAAGGTCTCGCGGAAGCCGCAGCCCGCATCATGGCCGGACGCCCGGCGCTGACCGTCCCGGCGCGTGACGGCAACGACGCCGCCGGGCCAAGCCCGACCTCCGGCTGGGCGGAGAGCGGCTGGTCGGAGGCGGCGGAAACCCTCCCGGGCGCGCAAGGCGACATCGCCCGCCGCATGGCCGCGCGCGAGATCCCGCCGGCCGCCACCGCCGACGCGCGAAGCGGCACGCTCGATCTCGACGCCCTGGCCGAGCGTGTCGCCGACAGCCGCGCCCTCCGCGACGCGGCCAATGCGCTGCTCGACGGGCCAGCGGCACCGTCCGGCGCCGGGAGGGAGGCCCCGTGACACGTTTCCGCGCACGAAAAACAGACGCGCCGATCCACGCCCGCACGGTGATGATGCTGATCGCCGCCCTCTGCCTCTGGCTCGCCGGGACCGGGCCCGGCCCGGCTGCGCAGAACCGGCTCGCGGATGTCTGCGATCGCGCGGCCCAGGCCGCCGCCGCCCATAGCGGCGTTCCCGTGGGCGTCTTGCGCGCGATCACCCGCACGGAAACGGGCCGGACCCATGACGGCATCTTCGGACCCTGGCCCTGGACCGTGAACCACGCCGGCCGCGGCCTGTGGTTCGAGCACCATGACGAGGCGCTCGGCTATCTCGCCGAGGCCCGGCGCCGCGGCGCGCGCAATTTCGACGTGGGCTGCTTCCAGATCAACTTTCACTGGCACGGCGATGCCTTCGGATCCCTGGCCGAGATGCTCAATCCCGACCGGAACGCGCGTTACGCGGCCGAGTTCCTCATCGCGCTGCATGACGAGCTTGGCGATTGGGACACGGCCGTTGGCGCGTTTCACTCGCGCACGCCCGAATTTGCCGCCCGCTATCTGCAGCGCTATCGCCGCATCTATGCCGCCCTTCCGGACGCCGTCCCGAGCCGGCCCGTGCCCGCCGCGGCGGAGCCCGCACCGCGTGCCCGGCCCCGCGGCCCGCAAGGTCTCGACCTCAGCCCGCGATCTTCCCTCTTCGCAGCGTCCCGGCCCGGCAGCGGCGGCGCGGCGCCCCTGTTCCGCACCGCCCCTGCCCGACCCCTGTGGGAGGCCCACCGATGAAACGCGCCAGCGTCCTGTTCCAGCCAACGATCCTCTTCGCGCTCGCGCTGATGGCGATCATCGTCATGATGATCCTGCCGGTGCCGAGCTTCATCGTGGACATCGGCCTCGCCGCCTCCTTCGGGCTGGCCATCCTGATCTTCACCGTCACGCTCTTCATCGAGCGTCCGCTGGATTTCTCCGCCTTCCCCACCGTGCTGCTCGCGTCGCTGATGCTGCGCCTGTCGCTCAACGTGTCCTCCACCAAGCTCATCATCAGCGAGGGACATACCGGACCCTCCGCGGCGGGCGGCGTGATCGAGGGTTTCGCGATGTTCGTGATGGGCGGCTCGGTCGTCCTTGGCCTGGTCATCTTCTGCGTTCTGCTGATCGTGAACTTCATCGTGATCAACAAGGGCGCCGCGCGGATGGCGGAAGTCGGCGCGCGCTTCGCACTCGACGGGATGCCGGGCAAGCAGCTGGCCATCGACAGCGACATGGCCGCGGGCGCCATCGATCACGCCGAAGCCAAGGCCCGGCGCGAGCGGGAACAGGCCGAGACGACCTTCTTCGGCTCGCTCGACGGCGCATCGAAATTCGTCAAGGGCGACGCGATCGCAGGCCTCCTGATCACGCTCCTCAACCTGGTCGTGGGCCTGATCATCGGCACCGTCATCCACGACATGCCGCTCGGCCGCGCGTTCGAGACCTACTCGATCCTCACCGTGGGCGACGGCCTGGTCAGCCAGATCCCCGCCGTGATCATCGCTATCGCCTCGGCGCTTCTGCTGGCGCGCGGAGGGGCCACGGGGGCCACCGACACGGCACTTCTGTCGCAGCTGGGCAAGCATCCGTCGGCACTGGCGACGGTGGCGTTGCTGCTCGCGCTCTTCGCGGTGGTGCCCGGCCTGCCGTTCCTGCCCTTCATGGCCGGCGCGCTGGCGCTGGGTGCTGCCGCGTATATGCGGCAGCGCCAGAAAAACGCCGAAACGGTCGCGGAAGACACCGCCGTCGAGGCGCCCGAAGCCGCGCCCGAACGCGTGGGCGACCTTCTCGATATCGACGACATCCATGTGGAATTCGCGCCGGACCTCGTCAGCCTCGCGCTCGATCCCGGAACCGGGCTCGACGCCCGGATCCGAAACATGCGCGAGCATATCGCGCGTGCCTTCGGGGTCCTGCTGCCGGAGATGCGGCTGACCGACCGGGCCGACCTTCCGCCCGGCACCTACGCGATCCGCCTTCTGGGGGTCGAGCACGGCACCGCCGTGCTGCGCCCGGGCCAGCTTCTCGCGCTGAAGGGCGACGCGGCCGGCCTGCTGCCGCCGGGCGAGGACGTGGCCGAACCGGTCTACGGCGCGCCCGCCCGCTGGATCGACGCCGGCGCGCGCGAAGAGGCGGCGCTGACCGGCCAGACGATCGTCACCCCGTCAGAGGTGCTCGCGACCCATCTGCTCGAGGTGCTCAAGCGCAATCTCGACCGTCTCCTGACGCTCAAGACGCTGCAACGGCAACTCGACGCGATCGTCACCCTGTCCGACCCCGCCCGCTCCGAGGAAAACCGCCGTCTCCTGGGCGAACTCATCCCCGACAAGGTGCCGCTGGACCTGCTCCATGCGGTGATGCGGCTGCTCTTGTCCGAGCAGGTCTCGGTGCGCAACCTGCCGCTGATCCTCGAGGCCATCGCCGAGATGCGCGGCAGCACCAACCGGCCCGAAATCATCTGCGAGCATGTCCGCCAACGGCTGGGCTTCCAGTTGATCGCCGATCTCAAGCGCTCCGACGGGACCGTGCCGCTCATCCAGATCTCGGGCGAGTGGGAGGATATATTCCTGCAAAACCAGGTCGGCGGCGACAGCGGCCTGCCGGAGGTCGCGCTGCCGCCCGAGCAGTTCAATGCGCTCGCCAGGTCCGTTGCGGAAAGGATCACGGAGGCCAGCGAACGCGGCAGCTACCCGGCGGTCGTCACCACCGCCTTGCGGCGGCGCTTCCTGCGCATGATCCTGACGGCGCGCGGCATCCAGAACCCGGTCCTGTCCTTCGAGGAAATCGGAATGGATGCGAAACCGGCGCTTGTCGGGCTGGTCACGCCATGATGGAGGTGCTCGAGGTTCTGCTGGCTGTCGCGCAGGCCTGGTTCGCCACCTTCTTCGCCGTCTTCCTGCGTGTGGGCGCCTGTTTCTTCGTGCTCCCCGGCCTTGGCGAGCAGATGATCCCCGTGCGCATCCGGCTGGGCGCGGCGCTGGCCATGTCCGTCCTCCTGACGCCGATCCTGCGGGACACGGTCGCGCAGACGGGCATGATGCCGCCGATCGAGGCCTTTCTGGGTGAGGCAATCATCGGGCTTTGCCTAGGGCTGGCGCTGCGCTTCGTCGTCTGGGCCCTTCAGACCGCCGGCGTCATCGCCGCGCAGGCCACGTCTCTCAGCCAGATCATGGGCGGCGCCACGCCCGACCCGCAACCCGCCATGGGCGCGATCCTGTCGCTGGCCGGCATCGCGCTGGTCGTTCTCTCGGGGCTGCATGTCCACCTGGTGTCGGCCTTCGTGAATTCCTACACCGTCTTCCCGTTCGGCGATTTCCCTCGGCCGCAAAGCCTCGGGGGCTGGGCGACGGAGCGCATCGCGGCCAGCTTTTCGCTGGCCTTCACGCTGGCGGCCCCGTTTCTCATCGCCTCGCTGCTCTACAACCTCGCGCTCGGCGTCATCAACAAGGCCATGCCGCAACTCATGGTCGCCTTCGTCGGCGCGCCGGCGATCACCTGGGGCGGGCTCGTGCTTCTGCTCCTGTCCGCGCCGATCATCCTGTCCACATGGTCCACGGCCTTCGATGCCGCGCTCGCCAATCCCTGGGGCAGCCCATGAACGACGAGAACCAGAGCCCGGCCGAAAAGCCGCACGAGGCCACGCCGCGCAAGCTGGAGCAGGCCCGTGAAAAGGGCGAGATCGTCCGGTCGACGGACCTCAACGCCGCCGTGATGTTCTTCGGCGTCCTTCTGGCGGGCGGGCTCCTGGCCAACAGCCTGTTCGAGGCGCTGGGGCGCCTGACACAGCTCACGCTCGGCCAGGCGGACCCTTTGGCGGCGCAGATGCTCCAGCCCGGCGGGTTCCCCGTGTCGACCGCCGTCTTCCTTCCGCCGCTGCTCGCGACCGCGGCGGTCCTCGCGGTGCCGGCCGCGCTGATCGTGGCGTCCCTCATCGCCCAGCGCGGCTTCGTCTTCGCGCCATCCAAGCTCGAACCGAAACTGTCGCGCATTTCGCCGATCTCCAACGCGAAACAGAAATTCGGCACGGAGGGATTGTTCCAGTTCGCCAAGTCCTCGGCGAAACTTGTCATCGTGTCGATCCTGCTGGGCGCGTTTCTCTGGGCACGGGCGGACGTGATCCTCGGGTCGATCCAGGCGGACCCCGGCCAGATCCTCGGCCTGATCGGCCGGCTGTCGCTCGAATTCATCGCCGTCGTCACCGGGCTCAGCCTTCTGATCGGGGCGCTGGACTGGTCATGGGAATGGGCCCAACTCCAGAAGCGCAACCGCATGACACGCCAGGAGCTGCAGGACGAGACCAAGACATCGGAGGGTGATCCCACCTTCAAGCAGGAGCGCCGGCAAAGAGCCCACGCCATCGCGTCGAACCAGATGATGGGCGACGTCCCCAAGGCCGACGTGATCGTGGTCAACCCCACCCATTACGCCGTGGCCCTGAAATGGGAACGGAACCGCGGGCAGGTGCCCGTCTGCGTCGCGAAGGGCGTCGACGAGGTCGCGGCGCGCATCCGGACCGCCGGGATCGAGGCGGGGGTACCGATCTTTTCCGACCCGCCCACGGCGCGCGCGCTCTACGCGTCCGTGGAGATCGGCGGCACGATCGAGCCAGACCACTACCGCGCCGTTGCCGCCGCGATCCGCTTCGCGGACGCCATCCGGCGTCGCGCCGGGGGCAAAAGATGACCGGCCCGCGGCGGGGACAGGGGTCTTCCCCCGGCGCGCGGGCCAGAGACCGCGACCGCTTGCGTCTCCTGGCGACGCTGGCGGATCTGCGTGCCGAAATGGCCCGACGGCCCATGGCGCTGCACGAGACGAAGCTCTCGGCGCTGCGGACGGAGATCGAGACGCTTTCGGCAACGCGGGCGCGGCTGCGCGAGAGCGTCGATGCCATGTCCTCCGGCGAAACGGCCATCGGGACGGCCGCGTATCTGTCCGCGCGGAGCGAAGACCTCAGGCATGCCCAGGCTGACCGTTACCGAACGCTGGCACGAGAAGAAGCGCACATGGCCGCATTGAAGGACACGGCGGCAAGGGCGCGGGCGCGGGCCGACGTGCTGCGCCAACTGAGCGGCCAAAAACGCTGCTGAGCGAAGACGCGGCCCTCCATCCGGTGCGGTGGCGTCAGGCGTCCTGCCGGGTAATGTCCACGATCAGCACGTCGCGCACACCCTCGCCGAGGACGGAGGCAGCCGCGTTCCTCAGACCCCGCCTCAGCGGATCCATCGAGGCGGCCTCGGTAAAGGCATTGTCGAAACCGCCGGCATTGGCGTGGGCGAACAGGACACGGAGAAACGAATCGCGCAAGCGCGGCTCGTGCCGGAACACCGCATCGCTCTGGCTCGACTCGATTTCGACGGTCAGGGCCATGACCACGAGCGATCGGACCGACCCGTCGCGCACCACCGGCACGATGAACTGGTTGTGCAGACGGACATACTCGGTGACGCTGCTGGCCTCCGTCACGAACACACCGTCACCCGGGGGAAGTTGCGGTTCCGCCTCGGCATCGGAACTCTCGCCCTCCGGGGCACCTTCCGTACGCGCGACGTCAGGAACCGGCTCGGCGGACTGCCCCAGGAACAGGCCGGCCCCGACGCCCGCACCGAGACCCAGCAAAAGAAACACGATGGGGAGGAGCATTCGGATCATGGCGCGTCCCCCTCAGAAGGGCAGCACGATATCGGCGATCTGCTGACCGATCCGAGGTTGCTGGACATCGCTGATCTGGCCGCGGCCGCCGTATGAGATGCGCGCGGCGGCGATGCGGTCATAGGCGATCTCGTTCTGGCGCGAGATATCCTCGGGGCGGACATAGCCCGTGACCAGCAACTCGCGGATCTCGTAATTGACCCGCACCTCCTGGCTGCCTTCGAGGCGCAGGATACCGTTGTCCAGCACATCCGTGACCGTCGCCGCGATGCGGAGCGTCAATTGCTCGTTGCGGCGGACGGCACCGTTTCCGGAGGACTGGCTGGAACTGTTCGTGCCCACGGCCTCGGCCATGCTCGCGCCATCGGGCAAGGTCCGGTCGATGCGCTGCGGCAGACCGAACAGGCCGGTGATGCCCAGGTCTTCCGAGCCGCTGCGGCCCCGCTCGGACGAGTTCGAGATCTCGGCGCTGTCGTCGATCTCGATCACCACGGTCAGGATATCGCCCCTCCGGCTGGCGCGACGGTCACCGAGCAGCGATTGCCGCCCGGCGGTCCAGAGCGACGAGGCTTCGTGGCGAACGGGCACGGACCGATCGTCGGGCACCGGGATCGCGTTCATGGCGAAGACCTCGTTGCCCCGGGTCGGTGCGGTGAATTGCGGCACCTGGCCGACCGTTTCCAGCCGCGCACAGCCAACGACCAGCAGGCAGAGCGCGCAGGCGATCACAAGCTTCGATGATATCACGGCAAATCTCCAACTTCGGCAAGTCCGGGGCCAATCGCGACGGCGGTGACCGTCACGCGCGAGGAAAGGTTGAGGATGCGCAATCGCTCCCCTTCGGCCGCACGGTCGAGCGCGCGGCCCTCGGTCACGATGGAGATCGCACCGGTCCTGTATTGCAGGGTCACGATGTCGTTGCGTCCGATCACGGCCGGCGGCCGCAGGTCGCCCGCCATGATCGGCCGACCGGGATAGAGGTTCACCCGCGCCTCCATGCCCACGGCATCGCCCGGCGACCTGAGCGCGCCGGGCGTCACCCCGGGCTGAAGCGCCACGTCGTCGGGCCCGATGGTCGCGGAGCCCCGGATCGTGGTCGCGGCAACGAGCGTCTCGGCCAGTGCCGGCGCGGCCATGCACAGCGCGACCAGGATCGGGACAAGGCGGAGGTGGCGCATCACCGCACCTGCGTCGCTGCGCCGAGCATCTGGTCGGCCGCCGTGATGACCTTGGCGTTCAGCTCGTAGCCGCGCTGCGCCTCGATCAGTTCGGTGATCTCGCGCACCGCGTCCACGGAGGACGATTCGACATAGCCTTGACGCAACGTGCCAAGGCCGTCTTCGCCCGGATCCGCCACGAAAGGCGCCCCGGAGGCCTCCGTCTCGATGAAAAGGTTCGACCCGATGGCCTCCAGCCCGCTGTCATTGGCGAAACCGGCCAGCGAGAGGCGCCCGAGAAGCTCGGGCTCCACCCGGTCGAGAAAACTCGCGTAGACCTCGCCATCGGCGTTGATCGTGACGCTCCGGGCGTCGTCGGGGATCGTGATGCCCGGCGCCACCTCATAGCCGTCAGAGGTCACGATAAGCCCGTCGCCCGTGCGTTGCAGGGCACCGTCCCGGGTGTAGGCCGCGACGCCGGAGGGCAACGTCACCTCGAGATATCCGCGCCCCTCGATGGCCACGTCCAACTCCCCGCCCGTGGCCGTCAGCGAGCCCTGCGAGAAGTTCACGGTGACCGCGGCGGGACGCACGCCGAGCCCCAGCTGCACCCCGGCGGGAACGACCGTGCCGTCCGCGGCCCCGATGGTGCCTGCGCGGGTGACCTGCTGGTAGTGGAGGTCGGCGAAATCGGCCCGGCGCGGCGAGTAGCCGGTGGTCGACATGTTGGCGAGGTTGTTGGAGATCACCTCGACGCGCATCTGCTGCGCGCTCATGCCCGTGGCCGCGATATCGAGAGCTCTCATGCCTGCAACTCCTTCATGTCATCAACTCCTCGCTCCGACGGTCCGGAGGAAATCGCGCATCCTGCCGTCCTCGGCATCGAGAAAGCTCTGGCCGAGTTCGTAGGCGCGCTGCACCTCGATCATGCGGGAGATCTCGGCGACGGGGTTCACGTTCGATGCCTCCAGCGCGCCGTGGATGATCCGGCCCTCCTCGATCGGCTCGATGCCAGAGGGCGCGCGGAACACGGTGCCCGCCTGGCGGGACAGTTCCGTCGGATCGACCGGCGACCAGGCCCCGATCCGGGTCAGGGGATCGCCATCGACCGAAAGCGTGCCGTCCTGCGCGACGCTCACCGCGCGCGCCTGGGCGGGCACGAAGACCGGCGCCCCCCCGGCGTCGAGAAGGCGATGGCCGTCGGGCGTGACAAGCTCGCCCACATCGTTGCGGATGAAATTGCCGGCGCGGGTCAGCGCCTCGCCGTCGGGCGTCTCCACCAGAAAGAACCCCGGCCCCTCGATCGCCATGTCGAACTGTCCGGCCGTGCGCGAGATCGCGCCCTGAGCCGGCGAGATGCTGCGGCCCATGGCGGCCCCCATGGACAGGCTCGGATCATCGGGCCCTGTCGCGGCCACGTATTCGGCAAAGACCACACCTTCCCGCCGGAACCCGGTGGTCGCCATGTTGGCGATGTTGTTGGCGACGACCTGCATCTCGCGCATCAGGCCGGATTGGCGGGTCAGGGCGACATATCCCGGATTGTCCATGGCGTGATCCTCAGAATCCCATGATGATCGGCACGAGCATGTCCGCGAAATAGCTGCGCAGCGTTTCGGTCATGAACCCCATCGAAGCCCAGAACACCACGACGATGGCCGCCAGCTTGGGCACGAAGGTCAGCGTCATTTCCTGGATCGAGGTCAGCGCCTGGAAAAGCCCCACGGCAAGGCCCGAGACAAGGGCCGCGCCAAGGATCGGGGTCGACGTGATCACCGCCACCCAGAGCCCCTGCCGGAGCGTGTCGAAGAAGATCAGCTCATCCATGCGAGTGCCCCCGTTGCCTGTCGGCCCTGTTGCGCATCATGTCCACCCGGCCCCTCAGACGGGCATCCTGAGGATTTCCTGGTAGGCCTCGACCACGCGGTCGCGGATGGTGACGGCGGTCTGGACGGCCAGTTCGGTCTGGGCCAGCGCCATGACCATGCTGTGCGGATCGGCGCCCGATGTCAGGGCGGCCCGCGCCTGCGTCTCGCCCTCCTGGAGGGTGCCGACGGCGTTCTGCATGGCCGCGGCGAAGGTCTCGGCCGCCTGCGGCTCGGCCTGCGGCCGCGGCTGCATCTGGGGGCGGGCCTGCGCATAGGCATTGGCCGCCAGCGTATTCCTGATATCCACCTTTCGGTCCCCCTAATCCTAGCGCCGCAACAGGTCGTTGAGCGCCGTCGACATCTGCCGGATCTGGTCGAACACCCTGAGATTGGCCTCGTAGCTGCGCTGCGCCTCGCGCGCGTCGGCCAGTTCCACCACCATGTCGACATTCGAGCCGAGGTAGAGCCCGCGCGCGTCGGCCATCGGATGGCCCGGGTCGTAGACCTGCGTGAGTTCCGTCCGGTCCAGCGTGACCGGGCCGGGCCGGACCGCGCCCTCCGCCGCATTCGGTCCGCGATCGGGCTCGAAGGCCGTGACCTTGCGGCGATAGCCGGGCGTGTCGGCATTGGCGATATTCTCGGAGACGTGGTTCAGGCGCTGGGCCTGGGCGCGCATGCCGCTGGCCGAAACGCTGAGCGCCGAACTGAAATCCGTCATGTCAGGCCCCCTTTTCCATCCGCGCTGCCATCAGCGCCGTCCAAGACTGGTGCGCAGGATCTCCAGCGCGCTTCCATAGACCCGGAGCGCGCGCGAATGGGCGCGCTGCGCCTCGATCCCGCGCAGCATCTCAAGTTCCAGCGATACTGTGTTTCCATTGGGTGAAGCCGGCGTGCCGGCATCATGCGTCCGGACGGAGAGCTCGCGCCCCACGCCCTCGGGCCGGCGTTGCAGATCGCGCAGCACGTCTGCGAATTCGGTGATATCCTTGGCGCGGTAACCGGGCGTGTCGGCATTGGCGATGTTCTGAGCGACCACGGCCTGACGGGCCGCGGCATGGCGCGCTTGTGCATTGGCAAGCGAAAAGATCTCGAGCCTGTCGAACATCGGGGCTTCTCCCACATCGGCTACACGGATGCTTAAGGGTGATTCCTTTAGAAACGGTTTCGGGCGCATCGGCGCGCCCCCCGCTCTAGGAAGGAGCCCCCCATGTCCCGTCAGGCGGCAGATCCGTTCACCCCGCTTCGGGCGCAGCTTCGCGCCATTCAGCCCACCCGCGACACCGGCCGCGTGGCGGGTCTCGCGCGCGACCATGTGGACGTGACCGGGCTCGACACCGTGGCGGCCATCGGGGACCGGGTCCGGATCGGCGACGGGGCGCTGGGCGAGATCCTGCAGATCGGCGCGGGCGCCTGTCGCGTGGTGATCGAAGGCGGCACCTCGGGCATGCGGATCGGGATGCCGGTGGTGATCCTGGGCCCCCCGCGGCTTGCGCCCTGCGCGGCCTGGCTGGGGCGGATCGTCGACCCCGACGGCGCGCCGATGGACGGGCGCCCCCTGCCCCGGGGCGAGATCTCGCGACCGCTCTGGGGGCCGCCGCCCTCGCCGGTGGCGCGGCGCGGCCTTGGCAAGCGTCTGACCACGGGGCTTGCGGTGTTCGACACGCTCCTGCCGCTCGTGCGGGGCCAGCGGATGGGGCTGTTCGCGGGGTCCGGCGTGGGCAAGTCGCGCCTGATCGCGGCGCTCGCGGGCGGGATGGATGCCGATGTGATCGTGGTCGGGCTCATCGGCGAACGGGGGCGCGAGGTGCGGGATTTCGTGGCCGACACGCTGGGCCCCGAGGCGCTGGCGCGCACGGTCGTCGTCGCCGCAACCTCGGACCGGCCCGCGCCCACGCGCGCCCGCGCAGCCGCCGCGATGATGACCATTGCCGAGCATTTCCGCGACGAGGGCGCCCATGTTCTGGTACTGGCCGATTCCATCACCCGCTTCGCCGAGGCGCAGTCGGAACTGGCCGCCACCGCCGGGGAACCCTTCGGCCCGAACGGCTTTCCCGCCTCCATGGCGCAGCTCATCATGTCGCTGGCCGAACGCGCGGGCCCCGGCATGGGCACGCAGGGGGACATCACCGCGATCTTCTCGGTCCTGGTGGCGGGATCGGATCTCGAGGGTCCGATCGCCGATATCATGCGCGGTGTGCTCGACGGGCACGTGGTGCTCTCGCGCGAGATCGCCGAGCGCGGGCGATTTCCGGCGATCGACGCGCTGGCGTCGGTCTCCCGCGCGCTGCCCGCCGCGGCGACGGAGGATGAACTCGCGCTCATTTCGCGGGCCAGGCATCTGTTGTCGAGCTACGCGCGCGCCGAGTTGATGGTGCAGTCGGGCCTCTACACGCCGGGCGCGGATGCGACCACGGACGCCGCCGTGAAGGTGTGGGAACCGCTCGACGCCTTTATCGGCGCGCCCTCCGCGGGCAGCGTCGCGGACAGCTTCGCCGCCTTGCAGGCCATCCTCGACAAGGGGTCTGGGGCAATCGGGTCCTAGCGGCGGGTTCCGGCGCCGGATCCTGACGCCGGCCGCGGCCCGTCAGCCGCCGCCACGCAGAAGCGTCAGCGCCGCCAGACCCGGCGTCGTCAGGGACGGACCCGAGGCCAGTTGCGCGCGCAGCGTGAAGGACTTGATCAGATCCTCCGTCGCGGCCGGGTCACGGAACCGGGCGATCTCGGAAGATCCGAGGATCCGGTCGGCCGCCCGGCGGAAATCGTCCACCTGCCGGTCCAGATCGAGCGTGCCGATGGAGGAGGGAAGCCCCAGCGCGGTTTCGAAAACCTTGCGCAGCGGCGGGTTGCCGAGAATGCTCAGCCAGGCCGTCTTGTCGGTCAGCCCGCGCGCCGCCAGCTCCGGCAATTCGCGCTGCACCGTCAGGGCAAGGCGCATGTCCGCGTCCTGTTCGCCCACCGCGCGTTCGAACTCGATCCGGTCGAACCGGGCCAGGACCCGGTCCGCAAATCCCGGCGAGATCGTGCGCGGCGGCAAGGGCCCGCCAAAGCCGAAGGCCTCGGCGAAGGCCCGGTAACGCTTGTCGGCCAGCCGGTTCGACAGTGCGTCGCTGTCGGCCACGCCATCGGACAGGACCCGCTCGATGAAGGCCCTGTTGGGCAGATCGTCCTGCAGGCCGTACGCGGCCAGCGCCACGCGGCGCAGCCTGTAATCCGAAACCAGGTCGGAGGCGGATGTCACCTTGCCGATGTTCTCGCGAAAATAGTCGCGGTCGCGGGCCTGGATCGGACTGTCCGCCAGGCGCGCGACCTGGTCCGACACCGTGCTCGACAGAAAGCGCCAGCCGGCATAGCCACCGATGGGGACCAGCGGCTGCATGGGCTACCGCCGGCCCGCCGCGGCCATCAGGCGGTCTTCGCGCGGCATCAGGGTGCGCAGCGCGCGCAGGGTCTGATAGATCTGACCCTCCACGAGGCTCTCGGTCGCGCGGGTCAGTTGCGCCCGGCTGTCGGGATCGGTGAAGACCTGGCTCAACTGCTCGAGACCGCGCAGGATCTGGCTGCGCGCATCGTCCAGTTCCACATCGCCGGACAGCACGAGCTGCGCGATGTAACAGACACGGCGCACCGGCGTCGTGACGTCGTCGGGATGCAGCGCATCGCGCAGGCGCAGGATATTCGCGTTCGGCGTCACGATGCTCAGGCGCGTGCGGCGGTCGCCATTCTCGATCACGGCGCCGTTGATCAGGACCCGTTCCTTGGGCCCCAGCTTCAGGACGAGGCCGCTCATGGTGCGCCATCCTCGCCGGACAGACCGCGCATGACGGCGGTGTTCACCTCGATCAGCGGGCGCAGGGCAGCCTTGTCGCGCAGCGCCTTGCTGCTGTTCAGAAGGGAAAACTCCGCCAGGTAGATCAGCCGGGCGCGCAGCGTCTCGGGCAGGCCGTTGCCGTCGCCGGCCAGATCGACGGCAAGCGTCGTCCACAGGCGGCGGTTGTCATGGATGGCGGCGGCGATCTCGGTCATCGGTGCGGTGTCGCGCGAGGCCTGCACGAGGCGGGCGGTGACCTTCTGGAACGCGGCGTATTCGATGGCGCGGGGCGTGCGGACCGGCGCGGTGGCGGCATAGGCGGTCTGGGCAAGCAGGGCTGTGGACAAGGGAGGCTCCTTGGGCGTGCGTGTGACGGAGACGACGGGACCGCCTGCCAAGCCGGCATCGCCGGAGCGATGCCATGCGCGCAGTTCTTACGCGGACCCCGGAGAAGAGGTTTGGCCGCCGGGGGAACCCGGCGGCCATCTCTGTTACCGGAACAGGGCCAGGATGTTCTGCGGCGCCTGGTTGGCGATGGACAGCGACTGGGTGGCCAGCTGCTGCTGCACCTGCAGGGCCTGCAGACG
>CAZGHJ010000049.1:0-15081 GCA_964525355.1 uncultured Roseicyclus sp. | reverse complement strand
AGGCGCACAAGACGCTGAACGTGGCGATGAACCGGATCGGCGCGAAGTCGGACTCCGGCGAAGGCGGCGAGGATCCGGCGCATTTCGTGCCGGAGCCCAACGGCGACAACCCGTCTGCGAAGATCAAGCAGGTCGCCTCGGGCCGCTTCGGCGTGACGGCGGAATACCTCAACCATTGCGAGGAGCTTGAGATCAAGGTCGCCCAGGGCGCCAAGCCCGGCGAGGGCGGTCAGCTGCCCGGCATGAAGGTCACCGACCTGATCGCGCGGCTGCGGCATTCGACCAAGGGCGTGACGCTGATCTCGCCGCCGCCGCATCACGACATCTACTCGATCGAGGACCTCGCGCAGCTGATCTACGACCTCAAGCAGATCAACCCGCGCGCCAAGGTCACGGTGAAGCTCGTGGCCTCCTCGGGTGTCGGCACCATCGCGGCCGGCGTGGCGAAGGCCAAGGCGGACGTGATCCTGATCTCCGGCCATAACGGCGGCACGGGGGCCTCGCCTGCGACCTCCATCAAGTATGCCGGCCTGCCCTGGGAGATGGGCCTGACCGAGGCGCACCAGGTTCTCGCCATGAACAACCTGCGCGACCGGATCACGCTGCGCACGGATGGCGGCCTGCGGACGGGGCGCGACATCGTGATGGCCGCGATGATGGGCGCCGAGGAATACGGCATCGGCACCGCCGCGCTGATCGCCATGGGCTGCATCATGGTGCGCCAGTGCCAGTCCAACACCTGCCCCGTGGGCGTCTGCACCCAGGACGAGGCGTTGCGCGCCAAGTTCACCGGGACGGCGGACAAGGTGGTGAACCTCATCACCTTCTATGCCACCGAGGTGCGGGAAATCCTGGCCTCCATCGGGGCGCGCTCGCTCGACGAGGTGATCGGCCGCGCCGACCTGCTCACGCAGGTCAGCCGAGGGGCCGCGCATCTCGACGATCTGGACCTGAACCCGATGCTCATCACCGTCGATGGCGCGGACAGGATCGTCTACGACCGCAACAAGCCGCGGAACCCGGTGCCCGACACGCTGGACGCACAGATCGTGAAGGACGCCCACCGCTTCCTCGAGGACGGCGAGAAGATGCAGCTGTCCTATGCGGTGCAGAACACGTTGCGCACCATCGGCACCCGCACCTCCAGCCACATCGTGCAGGCCTTCGGCATGCGCAACCAGCTTCAGCCGGACCACCTGACGGTGAAGCTGGAAGGGTCTGCCGGCCAGTCGCTTGGGGCCTTCGCCGCACCGGGGCTTAAGCTCGAGGTCATGGGCGACGCCAACGACTACGTGGGCAAGGGGCTGTCGGGTGGCATCATCGTTGTGAAACCGCCGCAGGGCAGCCCGCTCAAGGCCGAGGAGAATGTCATCATCGGCAACACGGTGCTTTACGGCGCGACGGATGGCCACCTCTTCGCCGCCGGCCGAGCGGGCGAGCGGTTTGCCGTGCGCAACTCCGGCGCGAAGGTCGTGGTGGAGGGCTGCGGCTCCAACGGCTGCGAGTACATGACGGGCGGCGTTGCCGTGATCCTGGGGCAGATCGGTGCCAATTTCGGCGCCGGCATGACCGGCGGCATGGCCTATCTCTACGACCCCGATGGCACCGCGCAGACCAACATGAACCTCGAGACGCTCGTCACCGCGCCGGTCACGGTCGAGCATTGGGAGGCGCAACTGAAGGGCCTGATCGAGGCGCATCTGCGCCAGACCGGAAGCCGCAAGGCCGCCGCGATCCTCCAGCACTGGAGCCTCGAGGTGAAGAATTTCCTGCAGGTCTGCCCCAAGGAGATGCTCGACAAGCTCGCCCATCCCATCGCGACCGACGACGCGGCGATCCCTGCGGAGTAGTCGCGCAGCCGGTCGCCATCGCAGCCCTCGGCGTCGAAAGGCGCCGGGGCTCAGCCCGTGACGAATTCGGCTTTCGTGTAGCCTTGCGCGAACAGGACCGAGGTAAGGTCACCGTGGTTGATCCGATGCGCGGCCGCCTCCTGCACGACCGGCTTGGCATGCATCGCGATGCCCGTGCCGGCCGCGCCGATCATCCCGAGATCGTTGGCGCCGTCGCCGATGGCCAGCACATCCGACGCCTTGAGGCCGAGACGGGTGCTGATCTCTTCCAGCGCCTCGACCTTGGCCTCCCGGCCGAGGATCGGACGCGCGACCTCGCCGGTCAGGACGCCATCTTCCGCCAGAAGCTGGTTCGCCCGATGCTCGTCGAACCCGATCCGTGCCGCGACGACCGCGCTGAACGCCGTGAACCCGCCCGAAACGAGGACCGTATGCGCCCCTTGCGCCTTCATTGTCGCCACCAGCGTGGCGCCGCCCGGCATCATCGTGATGCGGCGGTCCAGCACGGCGCCGATGGCCGAATAGGGCACGCCCTTCAGCAGCCGCACGCGCTCGGTCAGGGCGCCCTCGAAATCGAGCTCTCCGTTCATGGCCCGCTTCGTGATCGCGGCGACCTTGTCGCCCACACCCGCCTCGGCCGCGAGTTCGTCGATGCATTCCTGCGCGATCATGGTCGAATCCATGTCGGCCAGAAGCATCTTCTTGCGCCGGTTCGCGCTTCGCTGAGCGACCAGGTCGACGCCCTCGGCCTGAAGACTGTCCCAGACCGTGGGCAGGTTCTTCGGCAGCTTCGGGATGTCGAATTCCGCGGCGTGATCGGGGTCGAGCCATCGCGCCTCGCCGCCGCCCATGGCAGTCTGCAAGGTGCCCACCAGCGCGCGGTCGAGATACATCGCCGAATTGGTGATCAGGGTGACCGTGAACATGTGTTTCGAACTCATCGGGTTGTCCCGGCGATAAACCATGCCGGTGTGCGGAGGGCCAGTTGGAAGTCTTGGGCATTGCTACGGTTTAGGCTAGGTCCCGCCTACGCCCAGAAAAGGAGACCGGCGCAATGATCACGCGAACCGTCACGGCAGGTCTGGCCATCGTCGCGCTCGCGGCCGGTCTGTTCCTCCTCGAGCGTCCGCGCGCGGGCCTCGAGGTGGATCACATCCGGGCCGGAGACACGCCGGTGACGCTCATGCAGCGGCCCGGCGCGGACGGCCCGCTTGTGGTCATCGCCCATGGCTTCGCCGGCTCGCGGCAGTTGATGGCGGCATGGCAGCTGACGCTGGCGCAGGCGGGCTACGTGACCGCCAGCTTCGATTTCGAGGGGCATGGGCGCAATCCGGTGCCGATGTCGGGTGACGTGACCTCCGTCGACGGGACGACGCGGCTTCTGATGGACGAGATGGGCCGGGTCACCGATGCCGCACTGTCCGTCACGAACGCGCGGGACAGGGTCGCTTTGCTGGGCCATTCCATGGCCTCGGACATCGTCGTGCGGCAGGGCATTCGGGACGCGCGCGTGGAGGCCATCGTCGGCGTGTCCCTGTTCTCGCAGGCCGTGACCGAGGAGGTTCCTGAAAACCTGCTGATCATCAACGGCTCCTGGGAGGCCATGCTGCGCGAGGCGGCCCGCGACGTGATGGCGCCGCTGGGCGCGGCCGAGGGCGAGACCGCGGGCACCCCCGGCGCGGGGTTTGCCCGTCGCGCCGTGGCCGCCCCGTTCGTGGAGCATGTGGGCGTGCTTTACGCGCCATCGGGCCTGAGAGAGGCCCGTGACTGGCTGGATGCAAGCTTCGGTCGCCCGCTCTCGGACACGCCGCTCGCCACGATCGGGCCTGCGATCGTCCTGATGCTGTTCGGGATCGTTCTGCTGGCCCGCGGTCTTGCCTTCGCCCTGCCGGCGGGACCGGATGCACCCCATGTGGGCGCCCGGCGCTTCTGGCTCATGGCCGGTGTTCCGGCGCTGGCCACGCCGCTGCTGCTCGCGCCCTTCGACACGCGGTTCCTGCCGGTGCTCGTGGCCGATTACCTCGCGCTTCATCTGGCGGTCTACGGGGCGCTGACCCTTGCCCTTGCCGCCTGGGTCGGGGCGCTGCCCGCGCGGCGCGGCTGGGCCTTCGGCCTTGGGCTCGCGGCCTACGGGCTTCTCGTGTTCGGTGGCGCGATGGACCGCTACGTCGCCAGCTTCGTCCCTGTCGCGGGCCGTTTGCCGATCATGGCCGTCATCCTTCCGGGCGCCATTCTCGCCATGCTGGCCGATGCGGTCCTGCTCGAGGCCGGGCGCGCGCGTCTGTGGCGGCGCTGGACCGCGCGTTTCCTGTTCCTGGCCTCGCTCGGGCTGGCGGTCGCGCTCGATTTCGAGCGGCTCTTCTTCCTCCTGATCATCCTGCCGGTGATCCTGCTGTTCTATCTCAGCTTCGGGCTCATGGGCGGCTGGGTCGGGCGCCGGACGGGATCGGTGGCCGCCATGGGGCTGGGCCTGGGGATCATCCTCGGCTGGAGCCTGGGCGTGACCTTCCCCATGTTCGACCCCGGCGTCTAGGGCGCGACCCAATGGCCGGCCCAGTCCGGCGCCGCGAAGACGGCGCGCAGATGCGGATCGTCCAGCACCAGCGCATCGATCTGCCGGACCTCGAGCGTGATGGCGGCGAAGCGGGCGGGATCGCCGTCGTAGACCCGATCGTCCGGGGCGCCGCCCGGTGCGGGGCCGCCGTAGTTCCGCCGCGCCTCCTCCGGCAGTCGCGCGAAGAGGGCAGGGTCGCCCGGACCAGCCGACGCGCGCGCGCGGATGCGGATCTGAAGCCGGTCCCTCGGCACCCAGACATGCAGCGCGACCCGTGGATCATCCGTGATCTGCGCCACCTTGGGCGAGGCCATGTCGGTGTGCAGCTCCAATCTCGCCGTCGCCCGGTCGGCCCCCCTGAGCACCAGCGTCCGCGCCTCCGGCCCCTCCGGACCCATGGTCGCAAGTGTGGGATGGCGCGCGGGATGGCGGCGGTCCGACACGCCGCGCGTCAGATGCCGCCAGACCCTGTCAAGCAGGTCAGAGACTGATTCCGCACCCATGATCCTCACCTTTCCTGCGAAAACACCTGGAGAAGCCGCGCGGGCGCCAGACGCCAGAGCCGGATAGCTGGCAGGGCCGCGGCCAGCGCCGCCGCAACGATCGACATCGCCAGGAGTTGCAGCGCATCGGCCGGAAAGACCCGCATCGGAAGCCGCCAGCCGAAGGCCTCGACATTCACGACCGCCAGCAGCACCCAGGCCAGCCCAAGCCCCACGGGTACCGCCAGCGCGAAGGTCAGGACCGCCAGCAGCAGCAGCCGCCAGACCTCCGCCCGGGCGAGCGCGGCGCGGGTCGTGCCGAGCGCCCAGAGCGGCGCCACCTGCGGCAGACGCAGCGACGACAGCGTCGAGAGGCTGGTCAGAAGCGCCAGCGCCGCGACCCCGAGCGTCAGCACGTTCAATGCACCCGTGACGCGGAACGTGTTCTCGAACACCTCGAGCGAGAAGCGCTTGATCTGCGCCTGGTTGCGGACCGCCGTCTCGGGCAGGCCGAGATCGTCGCGAAGTGCCGCGGCAAGCTCCGGCGCCGCCTCGGGCGGGACGCGGATGGCGAAGCTGGTGGCGATCGCATCGGGATAGGTGGCGCGGAACAGGTCGATCGACACGATGGCCTGGCCCGCCGGGTTGCCGTAATCGGAATAGATGCCGACCGCCGGGAGGCTCAGGCCGGGCGCGACCGGGATGGCGTCGCCCAGGCCTATCCCGCTCCGCCGCGCCATCTGCTCGTTGACCAGCACCCCATCGCCCGCGAAAAGCCGGTCCCACGCCCCCTCGACCGACGACAGAAGCGGCCAGGCCTCGCGGTAGGTCCGGTCGTCGCGCACGCCGAAGACATCCGCAGGCAGATCGAAGATGCGCGTCTCCGCCGAGAGGATCGGCAGCAGCGCCTCGGCCCGTCCGTCGACGAATGTCTCCAGCCGTCGTGCCTCCTCCGCGTCGGCGGTGGTGACGTAAAGCTCGGCCGCCAGCCGCTGATCCAGCCAGCCGGTGAAGGTGACGCGGAACGAGCCCACCATCGTCGACACCCCGATATTCGCCGCCAGGGCCAGCAGAAGCGCCATGAGCGACAGCGACAGGGCCGGCAATTGCTGACGCGAATCGGCAAGCACCCATTCGAGGAAGGGCGTTCGCACCAGCCGGGAAAACGCGGCAAGCGCGCCCGACAGGAGGAAGGGCAGACTGAGCGCCGCGCCCAGCAGCAGGCCCCCCAGCATCGTGAACCCCGCCAGAAGCCCGGACCCCAGCCAGCCCGCCAGACCCGCGACGGCGACCAGACCCAGCGCCGCCCAGACCTGCCGTCGCATCGCCGCATCCGAGGCCTGCGCCCAGGCCCGCGGCTGCGCCGGCGCAAGAAGCGGCATGCGTGCCGTCCGCAGCATGGCCTGCGCCCCGGCCACGCCCGCGCCCAGAAGCGTGATTGCAAGAGCCGAAAGCGCCCAGACAGGGTCGAATGTCAGGCTGCCCGGCACCGCGGCGCCGTAAAGCCCGCGCAGCGTGCCTGCGACGCCCGGCATCAGCGCCACGGCGATGACATAGCCCAGCGCGATGCCGATCAGTCCGGCGATCAGCGCCATGGCCAGAAGTTCGAGGGCAAGCGCGGCCATCAGGCCGCGCAAGGGCATCCCGAGGGCGCGCAACGTACGGAACACCGGGCGTCGCTGCTCGAAGGCCAGTCCGATGGCGGCATGCACGATGAAAAGACCGACGCCGAAGGACAGAAGGCCGAAGGCCGTCAGGTTCAGGTGAAAGCTGTCGGTCAGGCGCGCCACGTCGCCGGCTGTCTCGGGGGGCTGAAGGCGCAGGGAGGTTTCCGCCGGCAGGGGCGGCAGATGCCCGGGCTGCCGAGGCGCCACGAGCAGATGATCGGGCCTGTCCCGTTCAAGCAGCCGTGCGGCCGTCGCGATGTCGGTCAGGGCGGCGGCCGGCGGCACCGTGTCGAGGCGTGCGATCGGCGGCAAATCCTCTGGCAGGGCGCCATCCGCGGTCTCGGCGGACATCAGCAGCAGACCCTCGTCGCCGAAGAAGGCCCCTGCGCTGACGGCTCCTTCGCCCGCGCCGAAGTCCGGGCCGCCCGCCATGTCCGGCAGGGTGACGGGATCGACCCCGATCAGGCGCAATCGGCCGCGCGCGTCACGAATCTCGCCCGTGATGACCGGAGACACGTCATATCCGGCCCGGCGCAGCGCGGCATAGGTCTCGAGCGGCACCGGCCCGCCGTCTTCCGCGACGAGCCGCGCGAGCTGGTCCTGCCCCAGCACGGAGGCGGCGGCATCGTAGCTGCTACGCGCTTCGGCATTGATCGCCTGAACGCCCGACCAGAGCGCCGTGGCCAAGGCCAGGCCAAGCCACAGCATGAGGAGTTGGCCCGGGTTGCGGCGCCAATGGGAAAACAGGGTCGATACCGCGGTATAGAGCCTCATTTGGTCACGATCCGGCCGCGCGACAGGGTGATGTTGCGCGACAGCCTTTCGGCAAGGCGGCTCGAATGGGTGACCATCAGAAGGCCCGCGCCGGTCTCCTCGACCAGGTCCAGAAGCAGATCGAGCACCGCGTCCCCGGTCGCCTCGTCGAGATTTCCCGTCGGCTCGTCGGCGAGGATGACCTCCGGCCGGGCGGCAAGGGCGCGGGCAATGGCCACGCGCTGCTGCTGCCCGCCGGAAAGCTGTTCTGGATAGCGGGCGGTCAACTCCGACAGCCCGAGCCGCTCGATCAGGCGATGGTCGCGCTCGGGGTCGTGGCGCCCGGTCAGCCGCGCCTGAAGCGCGACATTCGCGGCGACGGTCAGCGAGGGCACGAGGTTGAACTGCTGGAAGACCAGGCCCGCATGCTGCCCGCGCAACCGCGCGCGGACGGCATCGGACATCGCGCCCAGATCCTGCCCGACAAGCCGGATGGTGCCGCTATCCGCCCCGTCCAGCCCGGCGGCCAGATGCAGAAGCGTGCTCTTGCCCGAGCCGCTTTCGCCGGTCAGCGCCACGGTTTCGCCCGCCGCCAGGGTCAGCGACACGCCGTCCAGAACGACAAGCGGCGCTTCGGCCCCGGCATAGGTCTTTTTCACGTTTTCGAGGTCGAGAATTGGCTCGGTCATGGTGCGGATGTAGGTGGCGGATGGCCGTCGCACAGCACAAGTCGTACCGCCCGAACGGGGCCCGCGGCTCCGGTCAGGCCTTCCCCCAGCCGCCGCCGCCGGGGGTGAGCATCTCGATCGCGTCGCCGGCCCCGAGTTCCGCCTGCGCATTGCCGGGCAGGCTCTCCACCTCGCCACTCGCGCGCAGAACGCGGGTTTCACCCACGGCACCGGACCCGCCGCCCTTACGCCCTGGAACCGGCACCTCCCGGTGGGAGCAGAGCGTCGTGACCGTCACCGGCGCGAGGAAACGCAGCACCCGGTGCATGCCCTCGCCGCCTGTCCACGCCCCGCTGCCGCCCGAGCCCGTCCGGTGCGCCATCCGCTCCACGCGGACGGGAAACCGCGTCTCGAGCACCTCGGGGTCCGTGGCGCGCGTGTTGGTCATGTGCACCTGCACGCAAGGCGCGCCGTCGAAGCCCGGACCGGCCCCAGACCCGCCCGCGATCGTCTCGTAATTCTGGAAGTCGTCATTGCCCCAGATGAAGTTGTTCATCGTCCCCTGGCTGCCGGCGATCACGTCGAGCGCGCCGTAGAGGCATTCCGTGATGGCCTGGCTGACTTCGGTGTTCCCGGCGATCACGGCGGCGGGGTATTCGGGGTTGATCATGGACCGCTCGGGCAGGATCAGCCGCAGTGGCTTCAGGCAGCCCTCGTTCAGCGGGATGTCGCGGCCCACGAGCGTTCGGAACACGTAGAGCACCGCGGCCGTCGCGATGGCCTTGGGCGCGTTGTAGTTGCCGGGATGCTGCGGGCTGGTGCCGGAAAAGTCGATCTCGGCTTCGCCCTTGTCGCGGTCCACGCGGATCGCCACGCGGATTTCCGAGCCGTCGTCGAGCGGGTAAGTGCAGGCCCCGTCCTTGAGCGAGCCGATCACGCGGCGCACGCTCGCCTCGGCATTGTCCTGCACGTGGCGCATGTAGGCGAGCACCGTGTCCAGCCCGAAATTCGCGATCATGGCGCGCACCTCGCGGATGCCCGTCTCGTTCGCGGCGACCTGAGCCTCGAGATCGGCCATGTTCTGGTCGATGTTGCGGCAGGGATAAGGGCCGGAAGACAGCAGCGCGCGGGTTTCATCTGCCCGGAAGTGGCCTTGCGCGACGAGGCGGAAGTTGTCGATGACGACGCCTTCCTCGTCGATATGGGTCGAGTCCGGCGGGCCCGAGCCCGGCGTCTTGCCGCCGATATCGGCATGATGCCCGCGCGCGCCGACCCAGAACAGGATCTCTTCGCCGCCGTCCGCGAAGACGGGCGTGATCACGGTCACGTCCGGCAGATGCGTGCCGCCGTTGAAGGGCGCGTTCAGCATGAAGGCGTCGCCCGGCGCGATCTGTCCTGCGTTCAGCCGCGCGACGGTCCGCACCGCGTCGGACATTGAGCCCAGATGCACCGGCACATGGGGAGCGTTCGCGACAAGGTTGCCGTCCGCATCGAAAAGGGCGCAGGAAAAATCGAGCCGTTCCTTGATGTTGACCGAATAGGCCGTGTTCTGGAGCGTCGCGCCCATCTGCTCGGCGATGTTCATGAAGAGATTGTTGAACACCTCCAGCATCACCGGATCGGCCTGCGTCCCCAGCGCCGTTTCCTGCGTCGCCGCCACCTCACGCGTCAGGATCAGGTTGCCCAGTTCGTCGATCCGCCCGGCCCAGCCAGGTTCGATCATGGTGGTTCCCGTGGTTTCGCTGACGATGGCCGGGCCCGAAAGCCGGGCCTCGACGGGCAGCGCGTCGCGGCGGAAGACGGGCACGTCGGCCACGGCGCCGCCGGCGCGGACGGGAACGCTGTCGACCGGGGCCGGTGTCGGCCCTTCGGGCGGTGCCGGGGCCTCTCCGCCCCCGGTGGCGCCGACGGCCTCGACCTCGAGCATCTCGATCAGCAGACCGCGTTCGGGCGAGGCGAAGCCGAAGCGGCTCCGGTGCTCGGCCTCGAACCGGTCGCGCAACGTCTCGGCGGGCTCGAACGGAACCGCAAGCGCCTGATGCGAGCCGTCGTAGCGCAGATGCGCCCGCCACTCGACATGGATGCGGTCGCGTGAAACGCCCTGGCTCTCGACCTCGGCCAGGGCCTCGGTTTCGAGGCTTTTCAGTCTCTGAACCGCAGGTTCGGGACTGTCGAGGCGCCCGTCGAACTGCGCCTCGCGCATGGCACGGATATCGGCCAGACCCATGCCATAGGCCGACAGCACCCCGGCGAAGGGATGCACGATCACCGTCTTCATGCCGAGCGCATCGGCGACGCCGCAGGCGTGCTGTCCGCCCGCGCCGCCGAAACTGGCCAGCGCGTAGCGCGTGACGTCGTAGCCGCGCTGGACGGAGATCTTCTTGATGGCGTTGGCCATGTTCTCGATGGCGATCCGCAGGAAGCCTTCGGCCACCTCCTCGGCGCTGCGCCCGCCGCCGATATCGGCAGCGAGGGTGGCGAATTTCTCATGCACGATGGCGGTATCCAGCGGCTGATCGGCGCCCGGCCCGAAGACCGACGGGAAATGCGCCGGGTTCAGCTTGCCGAGGATCACGTTGCAATCGGTGACCGTCAGCGGCCCGCCCTTGCGATAGCAGGCCGGGCCGGGATCGGCGCCGGCGCTTTCGGGGCCGACCTGGAAGCGCCCCTCCCGGTAGGTCAGGATCGACCCCCCGCCCGCGGCCACCGTGTGGATATGCATCATGGGCGCGCGCATGCGCACGCCCGCGACCTCGGTCTCGAAGCTCCGCTCGTAGGTTCCGGCGAAATGGCACACGTCGGTGGACGTGCCGCCCATGTCGAAGCCGATCAGCCGATCGAGGCCCGCCGCCTGCCCCGTGCGGACCATGCCGACCACGCCACCCGCGGGCCCCGACAGGATCGCGTCGCGGCCCTGGAACAGTCGCGCATCGGTCAGCCCGCCATTCGATTGCATGAAGAACAGCCGCTCGGCGCCCCCCTCGCCCAGTTTCAGCGCCGTGGCGATCTGGTCCACGTAACGCCGCAGGATGGGCGAGAGATACGCATCGACCACGGCGGTATCGCCGCGACCCACCAGCTTGATCAGGGCACTGGCGTCATGGCTTGTCGACACCTGGTCGAAGCCGATCTCGCGGGCGATCTCGGCCGCGCGGATCTCGTGCGCGGGGTTGAGATAGGCGTGGATGAAGGCGATGGCGACGGCCCTGATCCCGGCATCATGGGCGGCTTGCAGGCCCTTGCGCAGCCGATCCTCGTCGAGCGGCACAAGCTCCGCGCCCGTCGCGTCGAGGCGTCCGGGCACCTCGGCCACCCGTTCGTAGAGAAGTTCCGGCAACCGGATATGCAGATCGAAGAGCCGCGGCCGCGCCTGCGTGCCGATCCGCAGGAGATCCCCGAATCCTTCCGTCATCAGCAGCAGCACCCGCGCGCCCTTGCGTTCCAGAAGCGCGTTGGTCGCCACGGTGGTGCCCATCTTCACCGACCCGATCGGCGCGGGGTCATCGGCCGTCAGCCGACGGATGCCTTCCACCGCGGCGTCGCGGTAATGGGCCGGATCTTCCGACAGGAGTTTTGTCGTCACCAGCGTGCCGTCGGGGCGCCGGCCCACGATATCGGTGAACGTGCCGCCACGATCCACCCAGAACTGCCACTTGTCCATGGTGCCCCCTTGCTCACCGTGACTAGCTAGCAAGTCGGACGGGACACCACCAGTGCGCAGCCCCCGCGGGCGCGGGGACGTTCAGTCCGCGAGTTGTTCGAAGATGTTGCCCAGCGCGGTTTTCAACTGAGCGCGGTCCTCGGGGCCGAGCGCGTCGAGCAGGTCGCTCTCGGCATCCCGGGCCGCCGTCCTGAGGCGCAAGACCTCCTGGATGCCCTTGGCCGACAGACGAACCACAAGCCGCCGGCGGTCGACCTTGTCACGGATGACGGAGATCAGCTGCAGATCCTCCAGCCGGCGCTGTGCGCGGCTGACCCGTGCCGCATCCATGGCGGTCAGTATGCACAGGTCATGGGACGAACAGGGCTGGTTCGCCGGCAAGGCCATCATGATGCGCCATTCCGGAACCTGCAGCCCCGCATCCTCCATCACGCGATGGAATACGCGGCCCGCGATGACAGACATCTGGAAGGGGAGGTATTCTCCGAGATCGAACTCGAGGGATTGGGCCTGATCTTTCACGTGCCACAATCCTTTCTCATGAGGCTATTCTACTTGCAGTTTAGCGTGCGGCAAGCGACTCGCGCAAGACAAATGTCCGGAACGGTGGACAGATCGAGTGTCCAGTCCGGAGAAAAGCGGGAAAGCGGGTCTGAATCAGATGCCTGAACGCACCGGCGGCGACGGCGCGCTGTCGGTCGACCCGAGGCGCCTGCGCCGCCTGCATATCGGCACGCGCGGATGAAACAAGGTCGCAGCCCCAGTTTCCGCTTGCCCCTCGGTACCGGCGGTCATAGGTCTGATGGCGGGACACCCCTCCCCAACGAGGGGCGTGTATCTGAGAGGGTATTCAGACATGGCACCTGCAAAACCGGCGACGCGGCCGGCAAATCCGCGTTTTTCCTCTGGCCCTTGCGCCAAACCCCCCGTTTTTTCCCTGGACAAGCTGAGTGGCGCGGCGCTGGGCCGGTCCCACCGCGCGGCCATCGGCAAGGACAAGCTGAAGGCGGCCATCGGTTCGACCCGCGCGATCCTAGGCGTCCCCGACGATTACCGCATCGGCATCGTTCCGGCATCGGATACCGGCGCCGTCGAGATGGCGATGTGGTCCATGCTTGGCGCCCGGCCCTGCACGATGCTGGCCTGGGAAAGCTTCGGCGCGGGCTGGGTCACGGATGCCGTCAAGCAGCTGAAACTCGACGCTGATATCCGCACGGCGCCTTATGGCGAGATCGTCGATCTCGGCGCCGTCGATTTCGACACGGATGTCGTGTTCACCTGGAACGGGACGACCAGCGGTGTGCGCGTGCCCGATGGCGCCGCGATTCCGGCCGATCGGCAGGGCCTGACCATATGTGACGCCACCAGCGCGGCCTTCGCGCAGGACCTGCCCTGGGACAAGCTCGATGTCACCACGTTCAGCTGGCAGAAGGTCATGGGCGGCGAGGCGGCTCATGGCATGCTCATCCTGTCGCCGCGCGCCGTGGAGCGCCTCGAAAGCTACACGCCGCCATGGCCGCTGCCCAAGATCTTCCGCCTGACGAAGGGCGGCAAGCTGATCGAAGAGATCTTCGAGGGCGCCACGATCAACACGCCCTCCATGCTGGCCGTCGAGGATTACCTGCTGGCGCTCGACTGGGGCCAGGCCATCGGGGGCCTGCCGGAGCTCATGGCGCGGGCTGACAGGAATGCCGCCGCGGTCTTCGCCTTCTGCGAGACGCGGGACTGGATCGACAATCTCGCGGTCGATCCGGCCACGCGCTCGAACACCTCCGTGTGTCTGAAATTCACGGATTCGCGCATCTCCGACGGGTCGGGCTTTGCCAAGGCGGTTGCGAAACGCCTGGAGGCCGAGGGTGTCGCGCTCGATATCGGCGGCTATCGCGACGCGCCGCCGGGCCTGCGGATCTGGTGCGGTGCCACCGTGGAGACATCCGACATCGAGGCGATGCTGCCCTGGCTCGACTGGGCGTTCCATGCCGAGATCGAAGCACAGGCGGCCGCCGCCTGAGTGCGAATATTCGTACGAATATTCGCATCCCCCCAAGTTTCAAGAAGGAGCGCCAGGAGATGGCTCCCAAGGTACTCGTGTCCGACAAGCTGTCGGAAACCGCCGTCCAGATCTTTCGCGATCGCGGCATAGACGTCACGTTCGACCCCTCGATCGGCAAGGACAAGGATCGCTTGCTGGACGTGATCGGCGACTATGACGGCCTCGCCATCCGGTCCGCCACGAAGGTGACGGAAAAGGTCATCGCCGCCGCCCATAACCTCAAGGTCGTGGGGCGCGCGGGCATCGGGGTCGACAATGTCGACATCCCCGCGACCTCGCGCAAGGGCATCATCGTGATGAACACGCCCTTCGGCAATTCCATCACCACCGCCGAGCACGCCATCGCCATGATGTTCGCCGTCGCCCGGCAGATCCCCGAGGCCAACGCCTCGACCCATGCGGGGCTCTGGGAAAAGTCCCGCTTCATGGGCGTCGAGCTGACCGGCAAGACGCTGGGCGTGATCGGGGCCGGCAATATCGGCTCCATCGTGATCGCCCGTGCATTGGGCCTTCGGATGAAGGTCATGGCCTATGACCCCTTCCTGAGCGAGGAACGCGCCCGCGAGATCGGGGCCACGAAGGTCGAGCTCGACGAGCTTCTCACGAAGGCGGATTTCATCACGCTGCACGTCCCCTATACCGAGAAGACCGCGAATATCCTGTCGGCCGAGAACCTCGCGAAGACGAAAAAGGGCGTGCGCATCGTCAACTGCGCGCGCGGCGGGCTGGTCGATGAGGCGGCCCTCGCCGAGTGTCTCAGATCGGGCCACGTGGCGGGTGCGGCCTTCGACGTCTTCGCGCAGGAACCGGCCACGGAAAATCCGCTTTTCGGGCTGCCCAACGTCGTCGTCACGCCGCATCTGGGCGCATCCACCACCGAGGCGCAGGAAAACGTCGCCCTCCAGGTGGCCGAGCAGATGTCGGATTACCTGCTGACCGGGGCGGTTTCGAACGCGCTCAACATGCCGTCCGTCACCGCCGAGGAGGCGCGCATCATGGGCCCCTGGCTGAAGCTCGCCGAGCATCTCGGGGCCTTTGTCGGGCAACTCACCGACGAGGCGATCGAGGAGATCGAGCTGGTCTATAACGGCGTCGCGAAGGACATGAACCTGAACGCGCTGAACTGTGCGGCCATCGCCGGTGTGCTCAAGGCCACGAACCCCGAGGTCAACATGGTCTCGGCCCCGGTGATCGCGCGGGAGCGTGGGATCGAACTGAGCACGACGACGCAGGACAAGACCGGCGTTTTCGACGGTTACATCCGGCTGGTGGTGAAAACGGTCCAAAAGACCCGCTCCATCGCGGGCACGGTGTTTTCGGACGGCAAGCCGCGCTTCATCCAGATCAAGGGCATCAACATCGACGCCGAGATCGGGGCGCACATGCTCTACAC
>CAZGHJ010000048.1:0-15224 GCA_964525355.1 uncultured Roseicyclus sp. | reverse complement strand
TCGCCGGTCTCGTCGTCGAAGCCGGTCTGGATCGTGCGCGAGAACATCTCGCCCTTCTTCTGCGCCTCGGCGACGCGGCCGTTGTAGCCCTCGATGTTGCGCACGCCCATCTTGGACATCTTGCGATAGCGCTCCTCCATCTCGGCCACGACCCATTTCAGCGCCACGACGGCCTTCTTCGGGTCGGTCACCACGGGGCTGAGCAGATGCGGAATGCCGTCATAGACGCTGAGTTCCAGCATCTTCGGGTCGATCATGATCATCCGGCAATCCTCGGGCGTCAGCTTGTAGAGGAGGCTCAGGATCATCGTGTTGATCGCCACCGACTTGCCCGAACCGGTGGTGCCCGCGATCAGCAGGTGGGGCATCTTGGCAAGGTTCGCCACGACCGGATCGCCGCCGATATCCTTGCCCAGCGCCAGCGGCAGGCGGTGCGTGCCGTCGCCGAAATCGCGGTGGCTGAGGATCTCGCGCAGCACCACCTTCTCGCGGTGATGGTTCGGAAGCTCGATCCCGATGACCGAGCGTCCCGGCACGGTCGACACCCGCGCCGAAAGCGCCGACATGGACCGCGCGATGTCGTCGGCCAGGCCGATCACGCGCGAGGCCTTCAGGCCGGGCGCGGGTTCCAGCTCGTACATGGTGACCACCGGGCCCGGCCGGACCGAGACGATGTCGCCCTTCACGCCATAATCGTCGAGCACGCTTTCGAGCATCCGCGCGTTTTCCTCCAGCGCGGTATCGCTCAGGTGGTGGCGCTCGACCGTCTCCGGGCTGGTCAGAAGCGTCAGCGGCGGAAACTCGTAGGCCTCGGCCTCGGCCTGCAACGGCAGGGAGGGCTGCGCGTCGGCCATGGCCTGCCGCGAGGGGGTCGCCGTCCGGCGGACGGCGTGCTGGACGACGCGTTTCTGCAACTGCGCGCGCGGAATGCGCGGGCCGAATTCGGGCGCGGACGGGGCGGCGATGCCGTCCTCGGAAAAGATGTTGTCGTCCGCGTCGTCGTCATCCCATGACGGATCGAACGGGTCGTCGTCGCGCTGCGCCGCGGTCAGCGGCGGTTCGGCGCGCAGGGCCGGCGTCAGGGCCAGCGGGTCCGGGGACGCGGACGCGGCGCGGCGCGCGACCGCCTCCGTCACCACGCCGGGACGGCGCACGCGACTGCGGATCGCGTCGGAAATGCGCGCGCGGACACGGTCTTCGTCCGGGCCCGCAAGCGCGTCGGCATGGGGCAGCGGCCCGCGCTCGTAAAGCTCCGGTTCCAGGCGAAGAGCGGGGTCAAGCGCCGCGTCGGCCTCTCGCCCCCGCGGACGCACGAGCCGCGCGAAGAACCCGGCCGGGCGCGCATCATCCGGCGCGTCCCCGTCGTCCTCGTCATCCTCGAACGCGACGTCGTCCTCCTCGTCCTCCTGCAGGGCGCGGGCCTCCCGCCGCGCGGCGCGCGCCTCCCGCACATGGCCGACCATCCGCCCCATCCCCGCGGTCGCACCGCGCAGGCCCGCCGCCACCATGCTCAGCGAGGCGAGCAGACCGTAGACGAGAAAGCGGATCGCGGCGCGGAACTCGGCCGCGCTGACCCCGACGACATGAAACAGCATCGCCGCCGCGCCCAGAAAGGCCGCCCCGGCCACGACCCGCAGGCCCGTCTCGGCCGGCACCGGCAGCGCGTTCAGGATCGCGCCCAGGACCGTGTCGCCGAACAGCCCGCCAAGCCCGAAGGAATGGCTCCATTCCGGCGGAGGCACGTGGCTCGCCGCGTAGATCGAGCCCAGCGCCAGCACGATGGGCACGAAGAAGATCCGCGGCACCGCCCGCTCGGCCCCGGAATGCAGCAGGCAGCGCAGCCCCCACGCCACGCAGGCGATGGGCAGGACCAGCGCGCCATAGCCCACGATCATCATCAGGATCGCGGCGACCGAGGCGCCGGTGCGGCCCAGCAGGTTCTGCGGCACCGCCGAGGACGCGGCCATCCAGTTCGGATCGTCCGGCGTGTAGCTGAGCGTCAGTGCGGCCAGCGCGCCCCCCAGCACCAGCAGCGCGAGGCCCAGTAGCTCCGCGCCACGGCGCACCAGCGCCGCATGGGTGGCCTCGTCCAGGAGGGGATCACGCTGTCGCGTCTGATAAGCCATGCCCGAATCCTCTCATTCGTAAATCGTCTGCCGCAGGCGCATCAGCCCCTGGCGCATCTCTTCCTTCTCCGCGACCAGCGCCACGCGGATACGGTCCGCGCCGGGGGTCGCGCCCTCGGCCTCGCGCGCCAGGTAATGGCCCGGCAGCACGCGCACGCCCGCGCGGCACCAAAGCTCCAGCGCCGCCGCCTCGCCATCCGCCACCGGCAGCCACAGGAAGAACCCGGCCTCGGGGCCCGCATAGCCCGGCACGCCGGCGAAGATCTCGTCGGCGATCCGGTATTTCTCCTGGTAGAGCGCGCGGTTCTCCTCCACATGGGTCTCGTCGCTCCAGGCCCGCTCGGCGACCGCCTGAAGCGGCAGCGGCAGGGGCGCGCCCGCGTAATTGCGAAGCTGTTTCATGCGCGCGACGCTCTCGGGCCCGCCCGCGACGAACCCCGAGCGCAGGCCCGGCATGTTCGAGCGTTTCGACAGCGAGTGGAAGATCACCACGCGCTCGGGGTCCGCGCCGTTCGCCTCGGCCGCGGCCAGCGCGCCGGGCGGCGGCCTGTCGCGGTAGATCTCGGAATAGCACTCGTCGGCGAAGACCTGGAAACCGTGCCGCTCGGCCAGCGCCAGAAGGTCGGCCCAATATCCCTCGCGCGCGACCGCGCCCTGCGGATTGGCCGGTGAGCAGATGTAGGCGATGGCGGTGCGGTCGAGGATCTCCGCGGGCAGCGCGCCGTAATCCGGCAGGTGGCCCGTGGCCTCGGTCGCGGGCACGTAGACGGGCTCCGCCCCCACCGCCAGCGCGGCCACCGCGTAGACCTGGTAGAACGGGTTGGGCATCAGCACCACGGGGCGCTTGCCGCCCTTCGCCTCGGGACAAAGCGCCATGCAGGCGTTGAACAGCCCCTCGCGCGTCCCGTTCAGCGGCAGGATCTGCCGGTCGGCCGAGACGTTCACGCCGTAGCGCCGCGCGATCCAGCGCGCGATGGCCCGCTGCAACTCGGGCGTGCCGTCATTGGGGGGATAGCGCCCGAAGCCTTGCAGGTTCTCCGCGATCACGTCGCCCACCCAGGCGGGAAACGGGTGCCGGGGCTCGCCGATGCTCATGGCGACCGGCGCGCCGCCCGGTGCGTGGGCGTCGAGAAGCTTCCGCAGGCGCGGAAACGCGTATTCGGGAAGGTCCGAAAACCGCTCGGGGAATACCATGTCTGCCTCAGGTTACGGGATCTTTGCGTCCCGAATTGGCCTCAGGTTACTCCGGCCGGCCCGCATCTGTCCAGAACGACGCCCGCGATGGGCGCGCGCCTGTGGCGCTCAGGCCAACACCGCCTCCGCCGCCCGGCCCAGCCGCAACAGCCGCTCCTCGGCCATGGGTGGGGCCAGGAACATGATGCCGGCCGAGGGCACGCCCGTGGGCAGCGTCAGGCTGCACAGGCCCAGCATGTTCCCGATCCGCGCATTCCTCAGCGTAAGGAGGTTCCGCTTCACGTAGTAATCGGGGTCCGACATCAGCCGGTCGATCGCGGCGGGCGCGCAGGCCACGCTCGGCAGGATGACAGCGTCGTACTCGGCCGTGGCCGCCAACCAGTCGCGGCGCACCTCGCGCAGACGACGGGTCGCGGCCACGAAATCGGGCGCGCTGACATCCGCACCGGCGCGGAAGCGCTCGCGCACGCGGTCGAACATCTTGTCGGGCGCGGCCTCGATCGCGTCGCGCCAGATGCCGTAGGCCTCGCCGGGAACCAGCGGGGCGGCCAGCGCGATGGCCTCGGCCGGCTGCTCCAGCCGCGCCCGGGTCAGCCGCGCGCCGGCCGCCGTCAGCCGCTCGCAGGCCAGCGCGAAGGCCGCCGCGGGCGTCTCCTCCGCGTCGTCGCTGTAATTCTCGAGGATCAGCAGACGCGCGCCGTCCAGCGTCGCGCCCGCGAGGTCGGCCATCTTTCCGCCCTCCATCACCGCGAGAAGCGCCGCGCAATCCTCGACGCTGCGGCAGAGCGGCCCGACCGTGTCGAGGCTGTCCACCAGCGGCACCACGCCCGCGTTGCTCAACCGTCCATGGGTGGTCTTCAGGCCCACCAGGTCGTTGAAGGCCGCCGGGATGCGCACCGATCCGCCCGTGTCCGACCCGATGCCCGCCGCCGCGAGACCGAAGGCCACCGATGCCGCCGCGCCCGAGGACGAGCCGCCCGGAACCGCTCCGGGGACGTTCACGTTGGGCGGCGTGGCGCCCTCGGGCGTGCCGCGATAGGCCGGGTTCAGCCCCAGCCCCGAAAATGCCAGTTCCGACATCTGCGTCTTGCCGAGACAGACAAGGCCCGCCCGCGTGGCGCGCGCCAGAACCTCGGCATCGGCCTCCGGCACGCGGCCTTCCAGCAGGCGCGAGCCCGATTCGGTCGCGACGCCGGCGGTGTCGAACAGGTCTTTCCAGCTGATCGGCACGCCATCCAGCAGGCCGCGCCGCACGCCATGGCGCGCGCGGTGGGCGGCGGCCTCGGCCTCGGCGCGGGCGCGCTCGGGCGTGAGGACGGTGAAGATTCGGTCGCGATGCTCATGCCCCTCCGCGGCGTCCAGATAGGCCTCGGTCAGCGCCACGGGGTCGATCTCGCCCGCGCCGATGCCCCGGCCAAGGTCACAGGCGCTCGCCCAGAGCCAATCCGTCATTCCGCCGTCCCTCACTTGTCCCGCCCCCTCTTGTCCCGCATTGTCACGGTGTCGCGGACGGACGCTAGCGGCCTCCCGCCCCATGGACAATCCCCGGACGCACCCCATAGTCCCCGGCCATGACCCATGATGCAGACATCCTGATCGTCGGGGGCGGCCTGAACGGGCCCTGCCTTGCACTGGCGCTGGCGCAGGCCGGGTTCAGCTCGGTCGTGATCGACGCGCTGCCCGAGGACACGCGCAGCGGGTCCGGCTTCGACGGCCGCTCCTACGCGCTGGCGCTGGCCTCGGTGCGGATGCTGGGCGCGCTGGGCCTGTGGGACGGGCTCGGGGACAACGCGCAGCCGATCCTCGAGATCAAGGCCTCGGACGGGCGCGCGGGCGAGGGCGCGGGGCCGTTCTTCCTGCATTTCGACCATGCCGAGATCGAGGAAGGCCCGATGGGCCACATGCTCGAGGACCGCTACCTCCGGCGCGCCCTCCTGGCGGCGATGGAGGCCGATCCGCGCATCACGCACATGCCCGGCACGACCGTGGTCGCGCAGGAAACGTCCCTTGACGCGCGGGTGACCCTGGCCGATGGCCGGACCCTGTCAGGCGCGGTTCTCGTCGGCGCAGACGGCCGGCGCAGCGGCACGGCGCAGCGCGCGGGCATCCGGCGGATCGGCTGGGAATACGGGCAGACGGCGCTCGTCTGCGCCGTCGCCCATGAAAAGCCCCATGGCGGCATCGCGCAGCAGTTCTTCATGCCCGGCGGTCCGCTGGCCATCCTTCCCCTGCCCGGCAACCGGTCCTCCATCGTCTGGTCCGAGCGCACGGCGCGCGCCGCCGAGATCGCCGCGATGGGCGACGCGGAGTTTCTCGACGCGCTGCGGCCCGCCTTCGGCGACTTCCTGGGCGAGATCTCCCTCGCCGGCACGCGCTACAGCTACCCCCTGTCGCTCAGCGTCGCGGAGGCGTTCGTCGCCCCGCGGCTCGCGCTGGTGGGCGATGCCGCGCACGGCATCCACCCCATCGCGGGCCAGGGCCTCAACCTCGGGCTGCGCGACGTGGCGGCGCTGGCCGAGGTGCTGACCGATGCCCGCCGCCGCGGCGAGGCGATCTGGGCGCCCGACGTGCTTGCCCGGTACCAGACGTGGCGGCGCTTCGACACGACGGCCATGGCGCTTGCGACGGACGCCTTCAACAGGCTCTTTTCCAATGACAGCGCCGCCATCAGGGCCGTGCGCGGTGTCGGCATGGGCGTGGTCCAGGCCCTGCCGGGCCTGCGCCGGTCCTTCATCCGGCAGGCGGCCGGTCTGACCGGAGACGCGCCGCGGCTTCTGCAAGGCCGGGCGCTCTAGCGTCGTCGCCCGTCAGTCGAGGTGACGGGCCTCTTCTTCCAGCATGATGGGAATGCCGTTGCGGATCGGATAGGCCAGATGCGCGGCCCTGGACACAAGCTCTCCGCGCTCGGCATCGTAGCTCAGGGTGGCGTGGGTCATGGGGCAGACCAGCGCCTCGAGCATGCGCCGGTCGATCGGATGACCGTGGTCAGGCTCCGGCGGGGCATCGGCGCCACCGCTCATTGCAGCGTCTCTTCCGACGCGCCCCCGCGCAGGGCGAATTCCAGCAGCGTCACAAGCGTTTCGCGGCGCGTCGCCAGCGACGGCGCCTCGAGCAGGGCCTGCTTTTCCTCGGGATCGAAGGGGCACAGCATCGACAGCGAATTGATCAGAAGCTCGTCCTCGGCCTCTTTCAGGCTGTCCCAGTCCGTCGACAGCGACATCGCGTCGAAATACCGCCCGAGAAGGTCGAGAAACGGCTCCCGGTCGAACGCCTTGTCGTGTTCCGTGCCGCCCAGATCGCCGGAAAAGCCGTCCCAGCTGACATCGCAGCGGCGATAGGGCGTGAAGCCCGACACTTCCTTCAGGACGCGGAACCGCGAGATGCCACTGAGCGTGATCATGTAGCGCCCGTCCTCGGTTTCCGAGAACTGCGTGATGCGGCCCGCGCAGCCGATCGCGTGCAGGCGCTTCTCCTCCGAGCCGGGGATCTCGCGCGGCTGGATCATCCCGATCAGCCGGTGGGGCGTTTTCAGCGCATCGTCGAGCATCGCGAGATACCGCGGCTCGAAGATGTGCAACGGCAGGCGCGCCCGCGGCAGCAGCAAGGCTCCGGGCAGGGGGAACACCGCGATGGTGTCCGGCAGATCGGCATTCATCTTCATGGACAGCGACCTAGCCTTTGACCGGTCTCAGGCAAATATCATCGAACTCAGGCGGCGACGGCCCTTCTGCGCCAGCGGATCCTTCGCCGGCAGCGCGTCGAAGATCGTGAAAAGCTGCGTCTTGGCGGCCGCGTCGTTCCACTCCCGGTCGCGCCGGAACAGCTCCAGCAGCTGTTCGACCGCCTCTTCCGCCTGACCGCTCGCATGCAGCGCCAGCGCATAGTCGAAGCGCGCCTGGTGGTTGTCCGGATCGGCCTCCACCGCGGCGGAAAGCTCGGCCAGCGGGCCCGCGTTCGCCGCCTGCCGCGCCAGCGCGATCTGGGCGCGGACGGCCTCGATCTCGGGCGCGTTGTAGATCTTGTCCGGCGCCGTGTTCAGGAGCGCCTCGGCCTCGTCGACCTGCTCCATCGCGATATGCGCGCGTGCCAGCCCCGCCATGGCGGCGGCATTCTCCGGATCCTCGCCGAGGATCGCCGCGAAGGTCTGCGCCGCATCCGGGAGCGCGCCCGCCTCCAGCATTTCCTCGGCCGCCGCGACCGCCTCGCCAAGCCCGCCATCGCCGGCCATGGCGGCCAGCTTGGAGACGAACTCGTTCAGCTGGCCTTGCGGGATCGCGCCCTGGAACATGTCCACCGGCTGGCCCTGGTAGAAGGCGACGACCGTGGGGATCGACTGCAGCGGCAGACCCTGCTGCGCCAGCGCGCCGGCCAGCCGCTGTTCGCGGTCCACGTCGATCTTGACCATGCGGACCTTGCCCTTGGCGGCGGTGACCGCGGCCTCCAGCATCGGGCCCAGCGTCTTGCACGGGCCGCACCACGTGGCCCAGAAATCGACGATCACGGGCACCTCGCGGCTGCCCTCGATCACGTCGGCCATGAAGGTGGCCTCGGTCCCGTCCTTGATCAGGTCGCCCGCGGCGGCGGTGTCGGGTTGAGACTGCCCCAGCTCAAGCATCGCTTGTCTCCGTCATTTTGCGTTGTCTCCTATATGCGCGCCGGGACCCCATCCGCCAAGGGGGGTGACGTCACAGATCGAAGCTCGCGAAGACCGGCGCATGGTCCGACGGCTTCTCCCAGCCGCGGGCCGCGCGGAGCACCCGGCTGGAATGGGCGGCCGAGGCGATGTCGGGCGAGGCCCAGATGTGGTCGAGCCGCCGGCCCTTGTCGGCCGCGTCCCAGTCCCGCGCGCGGTACGACCACCAGCTGTAGAGCAGCCCCTCGGGAATGTCGGCGCGCGTGACGTCGACCCAGCCGCCGGCCTCCTGGGTCTGGCCCATGTGCTCCACCTCGATCGGCGTGTGGCTGACCACCTTCAGAAGCTGCTTGTGGCTCCAGACGTCGTCCTCGCGCGGGGCGATGTTGAGGTCTCCGACGAGGATCGACCGCTCCGGCCGGCTGTCGCGGAACCAGTCGCGCATCTCGGTCAGGAAATCGAGCTTGTGGCCGAATTTCGGGTTCTTCTCCCGGTCGGGCTCGTCGCCGCCGGCGGGCACGTAGACATTGTGGATCACCGTCCCGTCCTCCAGCCGTGCCGCCACGTGGCGGGCATCGCCCTTGCCGCAGAAATCCCGGTGGCCGACATCCTCCAGCGGCAGCTTCGACAGGATCGCCACGCCGTTGTAGCCCTTCTGCCCGCGGGCGACCATGTGGGGATAGCCGATCCCGGCGAAGACCTCGGCCGGGATCTTGTCCACCGGGCTCTTGCATTCCTGAAGGCACAGGACGTCCGGCGCCTCCTCGGTCAGGAGTTTCGCGACCAGATCGGCGCGCAGGCGGACCGAGTTGATGTTCCAGGTGGCAAGCGTGAAGGGCATGGGCGGCTCCGTCCGAGGGGTCGCGCGACCCTAGTGCCGCGCCGCCCCGGCCTCAACCGGCCTTGGCGTCGCCGGGATCGATCCTGCGTTCGTGCGGGAAGTCGCCGGTGGCGATGTAGGCCTCCTCCGCGCGGGTCGACAGGCGGCCGAAGATCGCGTTGCGATGCGGATGCCGGCCGAACCGCCGGATGACGTCGCGCACGCGCTCTTCCTGCTGGCCGAAGCTGTCGGCAAGCGGCATGAGTTCGGGCCGCAGCACATCGACCAGCCCCCTGGCCAGATCGACGGCAAGGTCCATCCGCGCCATGTGGTCGGGGCCTTCGCAATGGGTCAGGGCGATGATGTAGAACTGCCGCTCCCATGCCTCGCGAAGCGCCTCGTAATGCCCGTTCCTGAGCCCTTCGGCGATCACGAGATTGGCCTTGATGTCCTGCGCATAGGCCGCGGGCATCCCCCGCCAGAAGGAGCGCGGGAACTGATCGAGCGCGATGATCAGCGCCAGACGCCCGCGCGGCGTCTCGGCCCAGTGATCCAGCTCACCCCGCGCCGCGGCCACGGTGATCGCGCCGAAATCGCGCAGGATCGCCTCGTCCATGCCGCCCTGCATCCGCTGGTTCCAGAATTCGGCATGGGTCTCGACGGTTTTCCAATGCCCGTCCTCGGGGAACCAGAAATCCAGAACAGTCTGGGGATCATGCGTCTGCGCCATGGCGGCGAAGGTATCGGCACGCGGGCGCGATGTGAACAAAAAGAAAGGCCTGAACCGAAGTTCAGGCCTAGTCCAACAGGGAGGTAATGAAGACGGTATACGTTAGCAACCTGTGGTTGCACTTTGATCCAGGTCAACCACTTGAACGAAGCCAGCCGTCAGTCGACCAGCCGATAGCCCCCGGATTCCGTGACCAGCAGCCGCGCGTTCGAGGGGTCGGGCTCGATCTTCTGGCGCAGGCGGTAGATGTGGGTCTCCAGCGTGTGCGTGGTGACACCGGCATTGTAGCCCCAGACCTCGTGCAGCAGCACGTCGCGCGCCACGACGCCCGATTGCGCGCGGTAGAGGAACTTCAGGATGTTGGTTTCCTTCTCGGTCAGGCGGATCTTCTTCTGGTCCTCGGTTTCCAGCAGCTTCATCGCGGGCTTGAACGTGTAGGGCCCCAGCTGGAAGACCGCGTCCTCGGATTGCTCGTGCTGGCGCAGCTGCGCGCGGATACGGGCAAGCAGCACGGGAAAACGGAACGGCTTGGTCACGTAATCGTTCGCGCCCGCGTCGAGGCCCAGAATCGTGTCGGCATCGGTATCGTGGCCCGTCAGCATCAGGATCGGACACTTGACGCCCTGCTTGCGCATCAGCCGGCACAGCTCGCGCCCGTCCGTGTCGGGCAGGCCCACGTCGAGGATGACAAGGTCGTAGATACCCTCCTTCACCCGCTCGTTGGCCTGCGCGCCCGAGCCCGCCTCGAACACGTCGAAATCCTCGGTCATCACCAGTTGCTCGCTCAGCGCCTCGCGCAGATCGTCGTCGTCATCCACGAGCAGGATTCGTTTCAGGTTTGCCATGCCAGGGCTCCTCCGGCGGTCTCGATCGCCCCGAGATGCGCGGGAAGGCCCAGGCTGGCAAGCTTCTGTAGGAGAAACTCACGCAGCCGTGTGGGCGTGCGAGGGAATGTTTCAATTTCACCGCGGGGGCTGCTACTGACCCTCCCATGATGCCCGATCCGCGCCAGCCGCTTCTGCCCAGCCCGTCCGAACGGGTCGGTCGCGCGCGCGCGGATCTGCGCATGGGTCTGCCGGTGGTGCTGCATCGCGGGCAGACCGGCCTGATGGTGCTGGCCGCCGAGACCGCGCAGGCGGCGCGGGTACGGGCCTTGCGCACCTTCGGCTCGCCGATCGCCGCGATCACCGCCTGGCGCGCCGAGACGCTGAAGGCGCGCGCCTATGACGGCGACCTGGCCCGCGTCGTGATCCCGCCCGACGCCGACCACGCGTGGCTGCGCGATCTCGCCGATCCCGCGCGCGACCTGATGGCGCCGATGAAGGGACCGCTGCGCAGCCTTCGCGAGGGCGACGCGACGCTGCATCGTCTTGCGCTGACGCTCGCGAAATCGGCGCAGCTTCTGCCCGGCGTCATGGCCGTGGAGATCGACGGGACTACCCTCGCGGGCCTGCGCGACCTCACGCTGCTGGACGCCGCGACCGCCGCCGAAGATCTCGCGCGCCATCACGACCTTCTGCCCGTGGCCGCCGCGCGCCTGCCCATGGAGGCCTCCGAGGCCGGGCGGCTGCACATCTTCCGGCCCGAGAACGGCGGGATCGAGCATTTCGCCATCGAGATCGGACAGCCCGACCGCGCGTCCCCGGTGCTGGCGCGGCTGCATTCCGCCTGTTTCACCGGCGACGTTCTGGGCAGCCTGAAATGCGATTGCGGCCCGCAGCTTCACACGGCGCTTCACGAGATCGGACAGGTCGGCGCGGGGGTGCTCCTCTATCTCAACCAGGAGGGGCGCGGCATCGGGCTCGCCAACAAGATGCGGGCCTATTCGCTGCAGGACCAGGGTTTCGACACGGTCGAGGCCAATCACCGGCTGGGCTTCGAGGATGACGAACGCGATTTCCGCATCGGCTCGGACATCCTGCGGCGCATGGGCTTTTCCGCGGTGCGGCTGATGACGAACAACCCGCGCAAGGTCGCGATGATGGAGGCCGAGGGCATCGCGGTGGTCGAGCGCGTGCCGCTGATCACCGGAACGAACCGGCACAACGCGCATTACCTCGAGGTCAAGAAATCCAAGTCGGGGCACCTGCTGTGACACCCGATGACATGGTCCTGACGCCCACGGGCCTGCGCTTTCGCGGCGAGACCTGTCCTTTCGCCCTGGGCCGGGGCGGTGTGACGCGCGACAAGCGCGAGGGGGACGGGGCCACGCCCGCGGGCATCCACCGGATCGTCGGCTGCCTCTACCGCCCCGACCGGATGGCGCGGCCCTGCGACTGGGCGGTGCCGATCGGGCCGTCCGACCTGTGGTCCGACGACCCCGGCCACGAGGATTACAACCTGATGGTGCGCGCGCCCTACCCGGCCTCGGCCGAGCGGCTCCGGCGGGGCGACAGGCTCTATGACCTCGTGCTTCTGACCGACTGGAACTGGCCCCGCGCCGAGCGCGGGCGCGGCTCGGCGATCTTCGTGCATCGCTGGCGCAGGCCGGGCCGGCCGACCGAGGGATGTGTCGCGCTGGCGCCCGAGGACTTGCACCGGATCGTGGCGCGGATCGGATACGGCACACGGCTGATCGTGCCCGAGACCCTCGCCCGCGGGTAAGGGGGGCGGCGGGACAAGTCCCGCCCTACGCCAGGCCCCGGGGTCAGTCGTGAACCCGCTCTCCGAAAATGGCGGAGCCCACGCGCACATGGGTCGCGCCGAAGGCGATCGCCTTCTCGAAATCGGCGCTCATGCCCATGGACAGTCCCTTGAGCCCGTTGCGTTCGGCCATCTTCGCCAGAAGCGCGAAATGCAACGACGCCTCCTCCTCGACGGGCGGGATGCACATCAGCCCCGCAAGCGGCAGGTCGAGCGCGCGCACCTCCGCCACGAAGGCGTCCACGTCCGCCGGCAGGCAGCCCGCCTTCTGCGGCTCCTCCCCGGTGTTGACCTGGATGAAGACCTCGGGGCTTGCCCCCCGCTCCTGCGCCAGCCGCGCCAGCGTCTTCGCCAGCTTGGGCCGATCGACGGTGTGGATGGCATGGAACATCTCCACCGCCGCGCGGGCCTTGTTGGTCTGAAGCGGCCCGATCAGGTGCAGCTCGATGCCGTCGTAGCGCGCCTGGAAATCCGGCCAGCGGCCCTGCGCCTCCTGCACGCGGTTCTCGCCGAAGACGCGGTGCCCCTGCTCCAGCACGGCGGCCACGCGCTCGGGCGGCTGCACCTTGGAGACCGCGATCAGCGTCGCGTCGTCCGCCGGCCGGCCCGCGGCCTCGAGCGCGGCGGTCAGACGATCCTGGATATCCGAAAGAGGCATGGAACCCTGCTATGCTGGGAGGTGTCGGGGCCGCCATGAAAACGCCATCGGGGCCCCGAGCACAAGGGCGATCCCCGCGCGCCCCCCTGTGCCCCCGGTCGTCTCAGAACGGATGGTCGCCCCAGGCTTCGTGGAACGGTCCCAGATGATGCTCGTAGCGCCGCCAGGCCTCGACGCGGCCCCGATGCACCGTCTCGCGGGCCTGCGACACGCTGAGCGTGCGGATCGCCGCGCCGATGGCCGGCGGGGCCAGGACCGCGTCCTGCCAGGGCAGCCCGAGAAAGTCCAGCATCCGCCGCGCCTCGGCCTCGGGATCGGTGGCGAAATCCTCGTAGCGGACCTGCAGGATCCTGTCGGGGAAAAGCCGCGTCCAGTGCGCGATCGCCTGCCGGAAGATGCGGATCTCGGCGGCGATGCTGGCGAAGTCGTTGGCGTAGCGATGGGTGCCAAGCTCGAAATAGTTGCGATAAAGGCTGATCGCGATGTCGCGCGCGTCCCGCTGCACCACGATGGCGCGGGCGCGCGGAAAAGCGTGGAACAGGTAGCCGAAGACCAGAAAGCTCTTGATCGACTTGTCGATCACATGCGGTGCCGCGGCGTCGAAGCCGCGGCGGCCGAGCGCCTCGTAGCGGGCCGCGTAGGCCTGCACCGTCTCGGGGTCGAGATCGCCCATGGAGGTCGGATTGCCATCGCGCGCCAGAAGGCGGTAGGCCTCGGCGAGACTGGCGGAAAGCTCTCCGGCGCTGTCGATCTCGCCATGCCCGGACAGGCGGCTTTCGATCAGCGTGGTGCCCGAGCGCGCCATGCCCGACACGAAGACCGGCGCGAAATCCGAGCTGCCCATCAGGTCCGGCCGCACCCGGTCCTGTGCGGCCAGAAACGCCTCCGCCTCCTGCGTGCTCGCCGCCGCATCGTAGGGGTGAAGCCCGGCCTGCCGCCTGTTGGCGACCGTCAGATACGACCACGCCCCGTCGATGTCGCCCAGATCGTGCAGCGCCTTGCCAAGCGCGAAGCCCAGTTGCACGCGCCCCGCATCGGGCAGGTCCTTCCTGCTCCAGGCCGTCTTCATCGCCTTGAGCAGCGGGGCCTTGCGCGAGGTCACCGTCTGCGTGGCCAGCGCGATGCGATAGAGTTGCGGGTCCACCGGCGGCTTGCGCATGAGGCGCGCAAAGAGGCGCGCGGCCTCGTCGAACGCGCCGGTCACCTGCAGGCAGCGACCGATCTCGGCGCTCAGGGCAACCGACGCGGGGTTGGCCGCCGCGGCCGCTTTCAGCACCCGCAAGGCATCGTCGATGCGGTTGAGCCGCTCGTAGGTCCGCGCGCAGAACAGCGCGACTTTCGGTGTCGTCGGAGCAAGGGCGTGGAGCCGGTCGAGATGCCCGAGGCAGGCGGCCCGGTCAGGCCGCGCGAAGGCGGCGCGGACGGCGAGGATTTCCGCCTCGACGATCCCGTGGCGCGCCAGCCCGGCCTGCCTGTAGATCTCGGCGGCCCGCGCAGGGTCCTGCCGGTCGAGCGCCGCCTTCATCTCGACGAGCGTGCCCGAAACGGTCTTCTTGCTCAAAGGAAGCATCTCGTGACCCTGCGGATTTCGGCGCGGCCCCGCATCGCGGGACGCGGGCCCGGCCCTGCCGGAGCGGAGCGGCGTGGGGCGACGTGGGGCGGCGACTAGAAGGCCATCCGATAGCCCAGCGTCACCGTCTCGGTCCCGGGGTTGCGGTCTTCGAGGCCGCCGTTGGAGATGTGATCGAGGCTCAGCACGACCGTCCCGCCGGGCGATACCGACCAGCCGACGCCGATCAGCGAGCGGAAATGCAGGTTGCCGCCGAGATCGCGGTCGCCCTCGTGGTAGTAGCCGGGCATGAAGCTGGTTTCGACGAAGGCGTTATCCGAAAGCGGGAAGTTCAGGATGAACCCCGCGCCCGCCCAGGCGTTCTCGCCGCTGTTGACCCGCGCGGATGCGCCCCAGCCGCCGGAGAGGCCGCCCTGCGTCGTGAAGACCGGCGCGGCATGGTAGGACAGGCTCACGCCGATCGAGTCGTCCTTGATATCGCCGGTCAGCCCGAACTCGAGGGATTGGCCGGCCGCGGGCGACACCGCCGCAAGGCCCGCGACAAGCGCCGCGCCGAAGAAGATCCGCAGATCGCCGAAGATTGAACCGCCCAAGGTTTCCGCCCTCTCTTTGTTGATCGAGGGGTATCACGTTCGCCGCGGAACCGGAAACAGGAAAAGCGCATCGCCCGCGCCGAAAGAAGCTGCGCTCGTCGTCATCGGGGACGGTCGCCGATCTGCGGCGCCCGGTGGGGGCCGCGCGCCGGGCCGGAACGCCTCGCCGCCTTGGCGACCTGCCGTGGATTTTCGGTGTCTGTGGTGAGCCCGGAAGGATTCGAACCTTCGACCAATTGATTAAAAGTCAACTGCTC
>CAZGHJ010000047.1:0-15260 GCA_964525355.1 uncultured Roseicyclus sp. | reverse complement strand
CGCAAGCATCCGCAGCAGGAATTCCTGCAGGTGGACACGACCAACATCCTGTTCATCTGCGGCGGCGCCTTCGCGGGGCTCGAGAAGATCATCGCGCAGCGCGGCAAGGGCTCGGCCATGGGCTTTGGCGCCGATGTGAAGGACCCGGATTCGCGCGGGGTCGGCGAGATGTTCGCCGAGCTGGAACCGGAAGATCTGCTGAAATTCGGCCTGATCCCGGAATTCGTCGGCCGTCTGCCTGTCATCGCGACGCTTACCGACCTCGACGAGGTGGCGCTGGTGCAGATCCTGACGCAGCCGAAGAACGCGCTCGTCAAGCAGTACCAGCGTCTGTTCGAGCTCGAGGACGTCACGCTGAAGTTCACCGACGACGCCCTGACCGCGATCGCCAAGCGCGCGATCGCGCGCAAGACCGGCGCGCGCGGTCTGCGGTCGATCATGGAAGATATCCTGCTCGACACGATGTTCGAACTGCCCGGCGCGCAGAATGTCGAAGAGGTCGTGGTGAACGAGGAATCGGTGACCTCCGACGTGCAGCCGCTGATGATCTACGCCGAGCGCAAAAAGGACGAGCCTGCCAGCGCGGGCTGACCCTCGTTTCCCGGTGCCGCGTCACGCAAGGCCGGTCCTGACGGGCGGTCTGTGTGCCGTCGCAGGCTGGGTCGGTGTGGGTGGCGCATGTGGCTCCGAAGGCCAGCGGCATCGCGGCGTGTCTGGCGCTCATCCGCCACATGTCCGGGATCGACGCGGCTCTTGAGCGGCTGGAGTGGGGCAAGCCCGGCGCCGGCCTTTCCGCAGGATCAGAGGCTGGGCGGGATCGACAGGTGCGGGCCGTGCGACCGGGCCTTCGACGCGGCGCCTCGCCCGCTCTACCCGGTCAGCGGACAGCGCCGCAGCACGTGAAATCGCCCGTCTTCCGCTTCGCCGAGAAGGCACAGGCTGTCGATGCTCCAGGGGCGCGGCAGGACCGGATCGAGGTAGTCGGCAAGCGCGGCGCGCGCCCGGTCCGCCTGGGCGCCCGGCAGGCGGCCGGTGAGCGTCAGGTGAAAGCGGAACTCCTCCATGACGTAGGGATAGCCCCAGCGGGCCAGGAGGTCGTTCTGCCGTGCGGTCAGGCCGGCCTTGCGCCGTCGGGCCAGGTCGGCCTCGGTCGGTGGGGCGCGAAAACGGTCGAGGGCGGCGACGGTGGCGCCGGCCAGGTCGGCCAGGGCCGCGCTGGGCGCCTCGGGCACCACGGCGACGAAACCGCCGAGGCGGCGCACCGCGAGGCCGGGCAGGGTGACCGCCGCGCTTTCCGCGCAGAAGGCTTGCAGCGCGGCGTGGAGCCCCTGCGCATCCATACCATCGGCCAGCCGGAAAGGCGGCTTGACCGTGCCATGGAAGCCGTATTTCCTCGGTGTGGCGGTCAGGGGTTCGGGCGGGCCCGGCAACCCGGACAGGTGCGGCTGCGCAACCGCCCGTCCCGCCAGGGCGTCCCAGCCGAGCCACGCCGTGCCCGCGTCGTGGAAGCCGCCTTCCGGCACGACATAGATGGCGTAGCGCCGATAGCCCGCGAGCCCTCTTTCTCCCGTCTCACCCATCGAGTTCTCCATGCCCCGTGACCCGACCCCTCTGCCTCAGCCCGAGACCCTTGCCAATGCCCGGCTGATGCTGCCGGGCGGCGAGATGGCGGGGCGGCTGACCTTTCGTGGCGGCGAGATCGTGGAGATCGCGCGGGGGCGCGACGTGGGGCCGGGGGCGGTCGATTGCGAGGGCGACATCCTCGCGCCCGGGCTGGTGGAGCTGCACACCGACAATCTCGAGCGGCATCTGCGTCCGCGCCCCGGCGCCCACTGGCCCCATGGTCCCGCCATCGTCGCCCATGACGCGGAGCTCGCGGCCTGCGGGATCACGACCGTCTTCGACGCGATCCGCGTGGGATCGATCGAGGGCAGGGGCGGCGTCGGCTGGTCGCGCTATGCCCGGCAGGTGGCGCACGAGCTTCTGGCCCTGCGCGCGGCCGGGGCGCTGAAGATCAGCCACCACCTGCATCTGCGCGCCGAGATCTGCTCCACCTCGCTGATCGAGGAACTGGCGGAGTTCGGGCCGGACGACCGCGTGGGCATCCTCAGCCTGATGGACCATACGCCGGGCCAGCGCCAGTTCGCGGATATCGGCCAGTACCGCAGCTACATGATGGGCAAGCACGCGCTGACCGAGGCGGCGTTCGAGGAGCATGTCGAGACGCGCACGGCGCTGGGCGCGCGGGTGCGCGACGCCCATGAGCGCGCCGCCGTCGACGCCGCGCAACGGCTGGGCGCGACGCTGGCGAGCCATGACGACACCACCGTGGCCCATGTGACGCGCTCGGCGGGCCATGGTGTGGCCCTGGCGGAGTTCCCGACGACCGAGGAGGCGGCGCACGCCTGCCGCCGGCACGGGATCGCGGTGATGATGGGCGCGCCCAACCTGATCCGCGGCGGATCGCACGCGGGCAACGTCTCGGCGGGCGCGCTGGCAGAGGCGGGGTGCCTCGACGTGCTTTCGTCCGATTACGTGCCCTCGGCGCTTCTTTGTTCGGCGGTCCGGCTGGCGGAGATCTGGCGCGACTGGCCGCGCGCGATCGCGGCGGTGAGCGCGGTGCCCGCGCGCGCCGCGGGGCTTTTCGACCGGGGCCGGCTGGCGGAAGGGCTGCGCGCCGACCTGGTGCGGTTCCGCATGGTGGAGGGCGTGCCCGTTCTGCGCGGCGTCTGGTCGGCCGGCGCGCGCGTGGCCTGAGGCGCGCGGGGGAAGCGGCGCCGGGGGCATCGAGCCCCCGGCGCCGCTTGGGCGCCCTGTGGGTTCGGGCAGCGCCGTGGCAGGGCCGGCAAGGGGGGTGGCCACGGGATCGCCATCGCGGTCGGGATGTGGTCGCCCACGCGCAATGCCGGAAGGGTCTGCGCCGGAAGGATTTGGCCTCGGCGGGGCTTTCGTGGAGCGCGGCGCGGAGGCGCGCGCGGCATGAAGAGAGGATCTGACACGTCGCTGTGGACGCCGCGCGCAAGGTCGCGCCGGTCGACCGTGTCGAGGTCCGCGCGACCCTTCGGGCACGGGCGCCTGCCCACGGTCTCTGGCCGTGGTGAGGACCGGGGCCAGTCCCGCGTGGCCGATGGCGATGATGCTTCACACGTGAGAGGGCACCGTGCCCCGGCGCCTCCGGTGGCCGTGGTTGCGGTGGTGGCCGATCGTGACGGGCGACGGCCCAAGCCGTCCGGCGGCGGACGGGCGCAAACGTGCCGAGCGGTCTTTCGCCATGGGGGCCGGGAGTGCCTTGGGTATCCTTATGAACCGCGGGACAGGCGACGCCCCTGTCTGGCGCGGTGGCATCGGTCGCCGACCGGACGGACGGGTGCCGTCCGTGGCCTGCCGGCGCCCGCGCGGCCGTGCGCCGCGTCCAACCCCATGGCGCCCACGATCGACCGCCGCCTGTGGCGAAGCGCCGGCCCGGAACCTCCGGTGGTCTGGCGAGACGGTCGTGCATTCCTGCAGGCTCCGTCCGCTTCCGCCCTGCGGCCCGGTCTCTTGCCATCAGACCGGACGCTCGGGGCCGTCCCCGGCTACCCGTCCTCGGCCTGTCGCCGCAACCGGTCGGCCCCTGCGGCGCCGGGGATCGCGACCTCGGGGCCGGGAGCGGTCGGCGGCTGGCCCAGATGCGCGATCACCGCCCGGGCCTGCGCCGCGCTGCCGTCTGCGAGGAGCACCTCGGTCATCAGCGCGCGCAGGGCCGACACCTCGGGTTCGCGCTCGATCCCGCGCACGAGGATCGCCCGCGCCGCGCTGTAATCGCCCACATGGATCGCGATGCGCGCCCGCGCGGCCTCGAGCGCCCAGGGCGGGCAGGTCTGCGCGCGCACGGCGGCCGCGACATCGTCGCGCGCCGCGGCCACGGCGCCCTCGGCCGCCAGCCGCGCCGAGATCACCGCGTCGAGCGTGGCCGCCGACCAGCCCGTCTCCGTCAGCCGGTCCGCGGTCGCGCGCGCGCCGGCCACGTCCCGCAGGCCGAGCTGTGCGAGCAGCAGCGTGCGCAGGAGGTCGGGATTGTCCGGATCGAGCGCGAGGGTCTGGCGGGCCAGGCCTGCGGCGATGTCGAAATCAGGTGCTGCCAGCGATCCGGACACAGAGGTGTCCCGCGGGTCGTCTGCCCGCACGGCTTGGCCATCCATCGGAAAGGTCCCCAGTTCTGCTACCCATCGGCTCTTCCGCGACCTGCGTCCATACGAGACGGGCCGCCGGATGGGCGGAAAGGCGTCTCGCGGGGCGCGCAGGTCGAGGCGGCCGTTAGGACATACTTAGGGTCTTTTGCAGTTAAAACTTCGTTAACTCGAAATAATCCAGATTCCGAAAGTAACCATGTTGACGTGTTCTTCATCACCTTGCCCCAGGGTCGCCCGGCGGCTTCGGCCGCGACATCTTGCGGGTGGACCTGAATGCAACTTCAGGGTGCAGCGGCGTTGCGTCATACGCCCGCTTGTTGCAACACTTGCGCCAAAGCCTGTCCCCATCGGTGCGCCGCCCAGGGTCGTGCCGGTCCAGTTCTGATTGGAATGTTGCGTTGTCCATAGCCAAGAGTTCCCTGTTTCGCACCCGGGTGACCCGCTCCGTCGCGCTGGCGGCGGTGCTTGCGACACCCGGCTTCTCCTCCGGCGCCCTTGCCGAGGGGATCGGCCCGCCCGCACCGGAGGTCGTCTCCGCGCAGCTCGAGATGTTCAACGCCTCCGTCCCCGGCTCGGTCGAGGCGCTTCAGCCCTGGCGCAACGCGCAGGAGGTCACCGGGCCCGACGGCACGGTCTACCGGCTGACCTCCATGAACCCGCACGTGAATTCATGGTTCGTGCTCGAGATCGACACGGGCGACGGGCGGCGGAGCTCCTGGCACCTGGAAAACGCCGACCGCGCGCTCTGGCAGGTTTCGCTCGACGATGCGGGCGGTGCGCCGCGCATCCGGCTCGAGGACGATCTCGGCGACGTGGTGAGTTGCGCGCCCTGGTCGGGCGAGCTGTCCGAGGCCGCCGCCACGGGCCTGCCCTACGCGCCGCTCTGCGACTGGAGCCTTTTCCTGCGCAATCCCGTGCAGGGCAACCGCACCACGCGCGAGGCGGTCTCGGATTTCCTGCGCGACAACATCGTCTTCGGCGACAGTCTCGTGAATCTCATCAAGGGCGCCTTCTACGAGGATGCCTTCATGGTCTCTTCCGAGGAACTCGAGACCGAGGCGGCCGTCAGCGGGGTGGAGCTTCTGGGCACCGCGCTTCTGGATCGGGCGCCGGTGATGCGGCCCGCCATGGGCTTCGACCTCGTGGGGGCCGAGGCCGGCATGCAGGCGGGCAGCTGGTACGAGGTGGACGGCGCGCCGGGCATCTATGCCAGCGTCATGCAGCCGGGCATGATCGCACGATCGGTCCTGCAGGTGCCCGGCGCGAACCGGCTCGACGGGGTCGAGAGCGGCGCGGATGTCTATCTCGTGGCCTTCGACATGGATCAGTTCGACCTGGGCTACGAGCTTGGGACCGACCACCCCGATCTGGGCTGGTCCTCGCGCCCCTCCCACCGCCATCGCGCGCCGGGGCCCGACGGGTTCTCGCGGCCCGACCCGCTGGTGCTGAACGGCACGCTCTCGCCGAGCCTCGTCGAGGATGTCGCCGCCGTCTTCACCGGCGGCTTCAAGCGCGACCACGGCGCCTGGCGCTTCGGCAACTGGGCCACGTTCAACTATGGCAATCATTACGGCTTCCTGCAGCAGGGCGTGATGCTCTCGCGGCTCTGGCCGAACCTCGCCACGCTCTATGTCACGACCGAGGGCGAGGTGCGGATGGAAAGTTGGTCCGAGGCCCATGCCGAGCTTCTGCCCCGCGTCGTGACGGCCCGGCAGAACGGAGTGCCCCTGATCGAGAACGGCGTTCCGGGCAGCCAGGTCACCTCCTGGGGCGGCGGCAACTGGTCGGGCTCGGCCGAGGCGAACCTGCGCACGCTGCGCGCCGGCGCCTGCATGCGCGAGGTCGAGGGCCGGCAGTTCCTGATCTACGCCTATTTCAGCTCGGGAACCCCCTCGGCCATGGCGCGCACCTTCCAGGCCTACCGGTGCGACTACGCGATGCTTCTGGACATGAACAGCCAGGAGCTGACCTACATGGCGCTCTACCTGCACGAGGGGGACACGCTTGAGGCGCAGCACCTGGTCGCGGGCATGGCCGATGTGGACCCGCGCGACGGCCGCGGCGCGCGCATCCCGCGCTTCGTCAACGCGCCGGACAATCGCGATTTCTTCTACCTGACACGGAGGAACTGATGGGCAACGACCGGACGGGAAGGGTGCGCCGCCTCGGCCTCGCGGCGCTTGGCGCGGGCTTTCTCGGGCTGATGGCGGCAGGCGGCGCGGCGGCGCAGTCGCTGGCCGAGAACAACGAGGCCATGTTCCGGCAGATGCAGGAGATCCGCGGCGTCTCGGGGCCCGAGATGACCCGCATCCGCGAGATCTTCGCCCGTTCGCCCAATGGCTGGATCGGGCAGGGCAACCCGGCCGTCACCCGCCATCCCATGACCCCCGAGCAGGCCGCGCAGCGCCTCGGTGGCTCCGTCTCGCAGGTGCAGGAAAGCTACCGCAACCGCCAGTTCGAGCGGATCTGCGGCGAGCGCTACATGGTCCCGCTTTATGACCCCGCGACGCAACAGCCCTCGGATGCCACGGTCTGCGCCGACATGTTCGAATGGCCCAACATCCCCATGGTCTACCCCGTCGTCTGGGTCCGCGCCAACGAGGCCGCGCAGCTTTGCGCCGCCGAGGGCAAGCGCATGGGCGACGCGCATGAATGGGAGGGCGCCTCGGCCGGTCAGCTCCTGCCGCCCGACTACCCGTTCGAGCGCGTGCGCGGCATGAACGGCTCGCCGGCGGTGAACGCGATCCGCTCCTGGCACAACAACCACTACGCCTCGACGCGCGGGACCTATTCGATCGGCGCCTGGCGCGCGGGCGTCTGCGCCACGGGCAGCTCCAAGACCGCCTCCTGCAACGGCGGCAGCTTCACGGGATGCGGCTCGAACACCTATCCCGCCGGCTCCTTCCCCGAATGCCGCAGCCCGCTCGGCGTCTACGACATCGACGGCAATGCGGCCGAGCACATGAACCTGCCCTTGCGCGAGGACCAGATGGCAAGCCGCGGCTCGACCACGCTGGGCGTGACCGAGATGAAGGGGTCGTGGTTCATCTGGGACACGATCCGCGCGCACGAGCACTGGTCGCGCTGGCGCGCGCCCTACTGGCACGGCAGCCCCGTGATGTCCGAGGCAAGCCACCGGAACTACCACCTGGGCTTCCGCTGCTTCCGCGACATCCGCTGACCGGTGCAGAGGCCTGACATGAAAAACGGCGCGGGTCCTCTGCCCGCGCCGTGTCTTTTCGTGGAACGCTCGGTGTGCTCGAATGCCGGCGGTCCCGTCGCGGGGAGTGCCGCCGACCTGTTCCACCTTCGCAAGCGTCCGCGCCAAGCCCGAGGGTGAGCGCCCTTGCCCTGTCGTGGACGCGGGCGGCTCTTGCGCGGTCTGTCGATCGGGTCCGGGCAAGACCCCTCGCCCAGGGTGCATGGAAAGGTCTGCGCGACAGGATGGCGCTCGATCATCGGTCCGCAGGTCGGGGCCGGAGCAGCCTGTGCGCGGAAAGAGCGCGGCAGCGCGCCATGCGCCTGCCCACCCCTCAGAGAGAGGCCAGTTGCACCGTCGCCGACGAGAGCGGCCCGTCGCTGTTGAGCATCGCCGCGTAGGTGCCGCTCGTCAGAAGCGCGCGCAGGTCCATCGGGCGCCCGTCCACATAGGCCGTGCGGCTCACCAGCCGGATGCCGTGGCTGTAATCGGCGTAATAGGCGCCATGCACGGTCGAGAGCGGCTGGATCGGGTCGCCATGGCTCCGGTGCCAGCCGTAGATCGCGACCCGGCCGCGATTGCGCGCCAGCCGGTTTGCGATCACGAGGTCCTTCTTGTGGCCCGCCACAAGCATGCCGTGGCGGCCGCCGGCCTCGGCGAACTGACCGTCCACGGTGCGGTCGTGGCGCCGGAAATAGTCGGTCGAGGACATCTGCGGACCTGGCGACATAGGCCGCGGCGACAGGCGCAGGTCGGCCTGCGCGTAGATCGCGTCGACCATGCGCGTCGTGGGCAGCATCATCTCGAAGGCGTCGGCCACCCGCAGCGCGGCGGGCAGGCCCAGCGGCACGCGCACATGATCGCCGTCCGAGCCCACGGCAAGGTAGTCGGGCGTGACGCAGATCACGATCTCGGTCTGCCGCCCGCCGGCGATGCCCTCGAAGCGCACCGGCTGAAGGTTGCGCAGGTAGGACGGCACGTTGCCCGCCATGGCTTCGCCGATCAGGGCGCTGTCGCGGTCCGAGCCCGAGCCGTTGCCGATGGCGGCCAGCACCGTCGAGCCCGCGGCCGCACGGCCCGGGCGGCGCGGGATGCCGTTGGCCAGCCGGCCGGAGCAGGGATTGGCGCCGTCGCGCGGCGGGAAGAGCCGGGCGCGGTTGGTCCCGTCGCCCATCCGCGGCGGGGCCAGCGACGCGCCGGGCGGTTCGGCCCGTGCGACCTCGACCGTCGCCCTGTCGGACGGGGCCGCTGCGCGCGCGGTGACGCGAACGGGCAGGCGTGCCTCCGCGGGCCGTTCGAGCGGACGCGGGCTGGTGGCGACAAGCACCGGGCTGGGCGGCTCCGCCGCCGGCGCGGCCTCCACCGGCGGCGTGCCGATGGCAAAGCCGGGCCGCGCAAGCGGTGTGCGCCAGCCCAGCGCCGCCTCGGGCGAGGCGTTGCGGGCCGCGACCACCAGCGCACCGTTCGGCGCCGCCTCGACCTCGCCACGCCCGAGCGTGCCGAAGACCGCGGGCCCAAGCGCCATGTCCCGCGCGGCGTCGGCGGGGCGCGGCGGGTCGCGCAGAAGCGCGATGATGCTGTCGCTGAAGGTGAGGGGGGCCGTCAGGGCGGGCATCTCGTGCGCGATGGGATAGCGTCGCGCGATGGCCTCGGTCGGCGGCGGCATGTCGCGCGCCGCCGCAGCCTCCGCGGTCATCGGATCGGCCGGGGAGCGTGCATGAAGCGCGTCATGGACCTGCGTCACGACGACCATGCCCGCGATCGCGGTCGCGAGCGAAGATGCCGTCACCGCCGCGATGACGGTGTCCACCGGATTGAGCGGTATCCTGATCATGCCCCTGACACGCCGGCCGCAGCCAGCGTTAAGCGTCCTTAGCCATTTCCTGTCGGATACGCTTCAAGTGTTAAATCCGCAACAACACACCGGGAGAAATCCCAATACTGTTGCGGGCTTGGCGGAAATCCGCCTGTCAGGCCCGTGGCATCCGTGGAATCACGCCGATGCCGCCGGCGAGGCTCAGAGGCTGGTTTTCTTGAAGATGCGTTCGGGGATCGCGCGGATCACGGCCATGACGATCCGCCACACGGGCCGCACGTAGATCACGTCGCGGCCCTTGCGCACGGCGGCCACGACCGCGCGGCCGACCTCGGCCGGTTGGGCCGTCAGCGCGTCGGGCAGGTCCATGCCCTCGGTCATCGCCGTGGCCACGAAGCCCGGCAGCACCGTGACGACATGCACGCCGCGCGTCGCCAGCCGGTTGCGCAGGCCCGAGAGATACGCGGTGAACCCGGCCTTGGCCGCGCCGTAGACGTAGTTCGAGGCCCGCCCCCGCTCGCCCGCCACCGAGGAAATCCCGACCAGCGTGCCGGAGCCGCGCGCCTCCATCGCGTTGGCGAGATGCCCCAGGATTGCGGCCGGGCCTTCGAAATTCGCGCGCATGACCTCGGCGCCGATCTCCGGGTTCGCGGCGTTTTCCGCCTGCGTGCCCATGGCGCCCACGGCGCAGACGGCGATGTCGGGCAGGGCGGGCAGGCTGTCCAGAAACCCCGCATGGCTGCCGAGATCGACCGCGTCGAAGGCGTGCAGGCTGACCGCGACGCCGTAGCGCGTCTCGAGATCGGCGCGGTCGCGTTCCAGCCGCTCGGGATTGCGCGCGGCCAGCTGGATGGCGTGGCCCTCGGCGGCGAAGGCGCGGGCGATGGCGCGGGCCATGTCGGAGGCGGCGCCGAGGATCAGGACGGTCTTGCTCACAGGCCAAGCCTCCGGGATTGATGCGATACGAAACGCTCCGACCAGCCGCGCGCGGCGCGCAGGTCGCGGAACGCGCCCAGCCGCGGGTCGGCGGCGGCGGCGGTTTCGGGACGCATCCGCGCGTCCTTGGCAAGGTAGAAGCGCCCGCCATGGTCGAGCGTGATGGCATCCAGCCGCTCGATCAGCGCGCGGCAGCGGTCGGTCGCGGGGAAATCCAGCGCCAGCGTATAGCCCGCCTGCGGGAAGGAGATGCGGCTTTCGTCGGGGCCGAAGCGCTTGAGGACGGAGAGGAAGGAGCCGAGGCCGGATTCGGAGATCTCGTGCAGCATCAGGGTCAGCCCCGGTTTGGAGCTTTCGATCGGCAGCACGCATTGGAACTGGTAGAAGCCGCCGCGTCCGTAGATGCGGTTCCAGTCTCCGATCGCGTCGAGCGGGTAGAAGTAGCGGTCCCAGTCGACGAGGCTTTGGCCTGCCTTGCGCTTGCCCGCGCGGTAGTAGACGGCATTGAAGATGCGCAAGGTGACGGGGTTGAGCGCCAGGCGCGGCAGGTCGATGGGCACCGACAGGCGCAGGCGGCCGGGCACCTCGTAGGGCGCGCGGCGCAGCTTCTTCGGCAACTCGTCCGCCTCGGCGTGGCGTCCCAGCATGACGATGCTGCGCCCCAGGGCGGGCGGGAAGTTCAGGCAATCGATCCAGGCGACCGAATAGGGCGCGTCGAGATTGGCCTCGAAGGCGTCGATGGCGGCCTCGACATTGTCGGTGGGGATCGTCTCCTGCGCGATCCAGGCGCTGGTGACGGGGCGCAGGCGCAGGGCCGCGCGCAGGATCACGCCCGAGAGGCCCATGGCCCCGCAGACCGTCTCGAAATCCGGCTCGCCGGCGGCGATGCGCCGGGTCTCGCCGCTGCCGTCCAACACGTCCACCCAATCGACGAAGGCGCGGAAGCTGCCCTCGCCGTGGTGGTTCTTGCCATGGACGTCGGCCGCGATGGCGCCACCCAGCGTGACGAACTTGGTGCCCGGGGTGACGAAAGGAAACCAGCCGCGCGGCAGGAAGGTCTCGATGATGTCGGCCAGAAGCACGCCCGCCTCGGCCACCAGCACGCCGCGCCCCTCGTCGAAGGACAGCATCCGGTCCATGCCCCGCATGTCGAGGGTAAGCCCCGGGCTCATCGCCGGATCGCCGTAGGACCGCCCGTTGCCGCGCGCGATCAGCGGCCCCTCGGCAATGGCGCGCGCCACGTCCGCCTCGCTGCGTGCGCCGCGCACCCGGCATGTCGCCCGCGGCGCGCGTCCCCATCCCGACAGTTCCGTCACGCGGGCCTCCCCTCGGCGGTGAAGACGAAGCGCCGGTCCAGCGCGTATTTGGTGACGTAGCCGACCGTGAGGCCCAGGACCGCGCCCGCCTCGCGCGCGAGATCCGTGCCCCAGATCAGCCAGAAGCTCGTCTCGGTGACCCAGAAGATCACGGTCGTGGCCACGCCCATCAGCGAGTAGAGCGCGAATTGCCGGCCCTGCGCCTTCGCGCCGCTGGTGCGGTCGTAGAAGATCCAGCGCTTGTCGAGAAGGTATTTCACGACAAGGCCCACCAGCGTGCCCGCGCCCATCGCCGCGACGAAGCGCACGGTCGACACCGGATCGGCGCCGGCCAGCACGAGACGCTGCGTGGCGAGGTTCGCCAGAACGGCCAGCACCGCGAAACCGGCGTATCGGAGGATCAGTTCGGTTCGTGTCACAGCATGATCGCCAATGCCATAAGGACGCTTATGGTCGAAATCGTCATAAGGCTCACCCGGTCGCGCACCGCCCAGACCATCGGGTCGTCGTCCATGTCGCCCCGGTTCGCCACCAGCACGAGGCGGCTGATCCAGAAGATCAGCAGCGCGCAGATGCCCCAGAACATGCGGTGCTCGCCATAGCGGGCCTGCACCCAAGGCTCGTCGATATAAAGCGCGAGGACCAGGACGCCCACATAGCCCGCCGCGATGGCCATCTGGCTGAGGATGCGGCGATCCTCGGCCGTGTAGCCGCGGCGGCTGACGGTGCGGCCCGCCGCGTCCGCGTCGGACAACTCGCCCAGCCGTTTGGCGGCGGCCAGCGCGAAGAAGGTGAACATGGAAAACGCCAGCAGCCAGACCGAAAGGCCCACCCCGATGGCGATGCCGCCGGCGATGATCCGCACCGTGTAAAGGCCCGCGAGCGTGCAGATGTCGATGATGGCATGCTGCTTGAGCCGGATCGAATAGGCCATGGTCAGGATGAAATAGCCCATGATGACCAGCGCCAGCGCCGGCGAGACGCTCAGCGCGATCCCCAGCCCCAGCAGCAGCAGCACCGGCGCGAGCAGCGTCCCCGTGGCCGCCGAGAGCGCGCCGGAGGCGAAGGGCCGGCGGCTCTTGCGCGGATGGCTGCGGTCGTCGGCGAGGTCGAGCAGGTCGTTGATCACGTAGCCCGCCGAGGCCACCAGCGACATGCAGACGAAGGCCGCGATCGCGCTGATCCATTCCAGCCCGTTATAGCCGGGATCGGTCAGGATCGGCACGAAGACCAGGATGTTCTTCATCCACTGATGCGGCCGCAGCGTGCGCAGCAGCGCGCCAAGGCTCCGGTTTTCGGCCTCGAGATGCTCGGCCGGGCGCCCCATCGCGTCCACCGCCCGCCGCACGCCCGATCCGGCGCCCACGGTCAACGCACCGCCTGCCACGGACCAGACCGGCAGATCCGCACGGCTGTCGCCCGCATAGACAAAGCCGCCCTCGCCGAATTCGCGGGCCAGAAGCGCGGCCTTTTCCGGACCCTTGAGATTGCGCTCCGGCGTCGAGCCGAAAACACCGTCGAAAACCCCGAGATGTGCGGCGATGCGCTCGGCGATCCGCGTGTCGGTGGCGGTCACGAGGTAGGCGCGGCCACCCTTCGCGCGCCAGGCCTCGATCCGCTGCAGCACGCGCGCGTCATAGGGCAGCGTGGCCGGGTCGATCTCGCTCCGGTCGGTCAGCGCGGCCTTCAGCGCGGCACGACCCCGTGACAGGGCGGCGAGGCTTTTCCACGCCGCTCCGCCGCCGCCGGAGAGCGTCGCCCAGAGCGTTTCGTGCAGCATGTCCGACCGCAGCAGCGTGCCGTCGAGGTCGACGGCGAGCACGCCCGGCTCCGCGGCGGCCTGCCCCTTCGGCGGCGCGTGGTGTATCTCGTGCGATGCTTGCGTCATGCGTCCGCGCCGGCGTTCTCGTCCAGGTCCCTCGTGTCGATCCGCCCGACTGTGCCCCAAGCCGCGCCGCTTTACCAGCGTCCGCCCACCGTCAATCGGCATGGCGATGTCCTATCGACAGCCCTTTTTGCCATCGCTATCGTTTTGGTCAGAACCGTGACTTCAAAAGGGAAAAGCCGTGTCCGGGATCCTGCGTGCCGTATCCGCCCTCGCTGTCGTGGCGACCGTCCTCGCCCACGCCCCGGCGATCGCGCAGGAGGCGGCACCGATGTCGGATGACGCTGCGTCGGACATGGCCCCGGCCCCGGAGAGCGGCGCGGATGACAAGGGCGACGCGCCTGACGTGGCGCCCGACCGGTTCGCCGCAGCGGAAGCGCGGGCGCGGCTTGCCCTCGAGGATGCCACGGCGGCGGCCGAGGCGGCCGAAGCGGCGCGCGACGCGGCCGCGGCCGAACTCGACCGTCTGACCGCCGAGGCGACCGCCCTGCGCGCCGCCGAGGAGGCCGCCCGTGCGGCCCTCGCGGCCGTCCGCGCCGACCGCCAGGCGGCGGAGGCCGATGAGGTGGCCGAGACGGGTGAGGCGCAGGCCGCGGTCGCCGCCGAAGAAGACGCCGCGCAGATCGCCGCCGAGCAAGAGCGAGCCAGGATTGCCGCACAGGCCGAGGCCGCGCGCATTGCCGCCGAAGAAGAGGCCGCCCGGGTTGCCGCGGAGGAGGAGGCGGCGCGCATTGTCGCCGAGGAAGCGGCGGCTCGGATCGCCGCGGAGGAAGAAGCCGCCAGGGTGGCTGCCGAGGAGGAGGCCGCCCGGGTTGCCGCGGAGGAGGAAGCGGCGCGCATTGCCGCCGAGGAGGCGGAGGCCGCGCGGATCGCCGCGGCAGAAGCGTCATTGCAGTCCTGTCTCGACATCGCCGGCGCGCCTTCGGCCGAGGCGCCGATCTCCGAGGCCGCGCAGCGTGCCGCGTTCCAGGCGCTCGCCCGGGCCCGTGCCGACTGCGCCGCAGCCGTGCGGGACTTGCCCGAGGCGGGCGGAGCGCTGTTCCACCTCGCCACGATCGCCCAGGCCACCGGCGACCATCGCCAGGCCGTGCGCCTTTACGAACGCGCCGCCGAGGCGGGCGAGGCGGCCGCGCTCACCCGGCTCGGGGATTACTACAATTTCGGCATCCGCCCGATCCGCGAGGACGTGCAGCGCGCCGTCGACTATTACGAGCAGGCCGTGGCCGGTGGCGATGCGGCCGCCGCCGCGACGCTGGCCATGATGCACCGGCTCGGCCGCGGCGTGCCGCGCGACGCGGCGCGCCAGATGGCGCTGATGACCGAGGCGGCCGAGGCGGGGTATCACTTTGCCCAGTACCGGCTGGCGCGCAGCTACCTCTCGGGCGAGGGCATCCCCGCAGAGGCGCAAGAGGCGCTCGGCCTGCCCGATCCCGTGCGCGCCATCCCGCACCTGGCCGCGGCCGCCCGCGCGGGCAATGACGATGCTGCGCGCGAGATCGCCGCGCTTTACGCCACCGGCGCTCCGGGCCTGACCCCGAACCCGTTTCGCCAGTTCCGCTGGGTGAGCTTCCTTGCCGACAAGGGCGATGCGCCGGCGATGGCGCAGCGCGCCTTCCTGATCGAGCGGGGCATCGGCACCGAGTACGACCCCGAGCGCGCCGCCGCGGAATATGTCCGCGCGCTCGAGACGGGGGAGATCGATCCGGGCGCGATGCGCGGGGTGGTGAACGGTGCCGTTCCGCCCTGGGATCGGGAGACGGCGCTCGCCTTCCAGCGGATCCTGCAGGCGCGCGGGCTCTATCGCGGCGCGCTCGACGCGCAGGTGGGGCCCGGCACGCTCGGCGCCGCCCGCGCGCTGGCGGCGCAGTAGCGCCCGGGGCGCCTAGCCGCGATCCATCGCGTGATATTCCGGATTCGGCATCATGTCCGAGGCGAT
>CAZGHJ010000046.1:0-15334 GCA_964525355.1 uncultured Roseicyclus sp. | reverse complement strand
GAATACCTGATCCCGAACGAGGACCTGATCACCGGACAGGTGGTGAACTGGTCCCACACCGACCGGTTCGTGCGGCTCGACATCCATTTCGGCACCGCCTACGCGGACGATCCGCATCTGGTCCGGCGCGTGGCGGTCGAGGCCGCGGCGGCCGTCGACCGCGTCCTGTCCGAGCGGCGGCCCGTCTGCCACATCACGGGCTTCGGCGACAGTTCGGTCGACTACATCCTGCGCTTCTGGATCACCGATCCCACGGGCGGGCTGACCAATATCCGCGGCAACGTCTATCTCGCGCTCTGGGACGCCTTCAAGGAACACGGCATCTCCATCCCGTTCCCGCAGCGGGAGGTCCGGATGCTGGAGGGCTCCACCATCGGGCTCGCACGAACACCCGTTCCGCCCACGGGGCCCGGGACGGGCTGAGCCGGGCCGCGGTGCCCGCAGCGCAACTCTGGCGCCGCGCGGTCACCCTGCTATGGTCGCCCGAGGCGACGACGTCGGGACGTGACACGCACATGCTCATCATCGGCTGGCAGGAGCGGGTGGACCTGCCGCTCCTGGGGCTTACCAACCTCAAGGCCAAGATCGACACCGGCGCCCGGACCTCGGCGCTGCACGCGACCGAGATCGTCACCTTCCGGCGGGACGGGCAGGACTGGGTGCGCTTCCATACCCGGTTCGACGACGACGCCCGCGACACCGACGTGGAAACGCCGGTCCACGACCGCCGCGCGGTGAAGAACACCAGCGGCATCCCCGAGGACCGCATCATCATCCGCACGAAGTTCCGCATCGCGCATTTCCTGTGGCGGATCGACCTGTCGCTGACCGAACGCACCGAGATGAAGTTCCGCATGATCGTCGGCCGCAGCGCGCTCAGGCGCCACCCGATCGTCGTGCATCCCGGCAAACGCTACCTCACGACCCCGACGACCAAAGGCACAAGCCCCAAAAGGAGCAAGCCATGAAGATCGCCATGCTGGCCCGAAACCCCAATCTCTATTCGCACCAGCGTCTGAAGGAGGCGGCCGAGGCACGCGGGCACACGCTCGAGATCATCAACACGCTGCGCTGCTACATGAACATCGCCTCGCGGCGGCCCGAGATCTACTACAACGGCGAGAAGCTGAAGGGCTTCGACGCGGTGATCCCGCGCATCGGCGCCTCGGTCACCTTCTACGGCACCGCCGTGCTGCGCCAGTTCGAGATGATGGGCGTCTATCCCCTGAACGAAAGCGTCGCCATCGGCCGGTCGCGGGACAAGCTGCGCTCGATGCAGCTTCTGGCGCGCGACGGGGTGGGCCTGCCGGTGACGACCTTCGCCCACGACCCCAAGCAGACCGAGGAGGTGCTGCAGGTTGCGGGCTCCGCCCCGCTGGTGATCAAGCTGCTGGAGGGCACGCAGGGCCTCGGCGTCGTTCTGGCCGATACCGACCGCTCGGCGAAATCCGTGGTCGAGGCGTTCCGCGCCACGGGCACCAACATCCTGATCCAGGAATTCATCAAGGAGGCGGGCGGCACCGACATCCGCGCCATCGTGATCGGCGGGCGCGTCATCGCCGCGATGAAGCGCACGGGCGCCGAGGGCGAGTTCCGCTCGAACCTGCACCGGGGCGGCTCGGCGCAAGTGGTGAAGCTCTCGCCCGAAGAGCGCTCGACCGCGGTGCGCGCCGCGAAATCGCTGGGGCTGAACGCCTGCGGCGTCGACATGCTGCGCGCCAATCACGGCGCCGTGGTGATGGAGGTCAACTCCTCGCCCGGTCTCGAGGGGATCGAGAAGGCCACCGGCCTCGACGTGGCCGGCAAGATGATCGAGTTCCTCGAGAAGAACGCGAAGCCGTGGAAGACAAGGACCAAGGGCAAGGGCTAGGACCGGTGGCGCGGCGATCCCCCTTCGCGTTCGGCGGCGAGGAGATCGCGCCGGGCACGCGGCGCACGATCGACCTGCCGGTCAGCACCCTGTCGGACCACACGCCCGTCACCATGTCGGCCCATGTCATCCATGGGCGCGGCGCGGGCCCGACGGTCTTCGTCAGCGCGGGCATCCACGGCGACGAGGTGATCGGGATCGAGATCATCCGCCGGCTGCTGAAATCCCCCGCGCTGCGCCGGCTCAGGGGCACGCTGATCGCGGTGCCGATCATCAACTCCTTCGGCTTCATCAACAAGTCGCGCTACCTGCCGGACCGCCGCGACCTCAACCGCTCCTTTCCGGGCAACGAGGGCGGCTCGCTCGCGGCGCGGCTGGCGCACCTGTTCCTGACCGAGGTGGTCGCCAAGGCCGATTGCGGGATCGACCTGCATTCCGCGGCGATCCACCGGACCAATTATCCGCAGGTCCGGATCTCGGCCGATACCGGGCCGATGCGCGATCTCGCGGATGTCTTCGGCGCGCCCATCATCATGAAATCGCCGCTCCGCGACGGCTCGCTGCGCGCGGCGGCCGAGGCGATGGACACGCCCGTCCTGCTGTTCGAGGGCGGCGAGGGCCTGCGCTTCGACGAGGTCTCGGCGCGGGCGGGGCTGGCGGGCACGCTGCGGGTGCTGCACGCGCTCGACATGATCGCGGGCCGGGGCATCGCGGCGCCGAAATCGCCGCCGCAATTCTGCGCCGCGAGCAAGTGGCTGCGGGCGCCCATGGGCGGCCTGTTCCGAAGCTGGCGCGCGGACGGGGCGCTGGTGCGCGCCGGCGAAGTGCTGGGCGCGGTCAGCGATCCTTTCGGCGAACGCGAGGCGGAGGTGACCGCCCCGTTCGAGGGCGTCATCGTCGGGCGCGCGGTCATGCCCGTGGTGAACGAGGGCGACGCGGTCATCCACCTGGCGCGGGTCAGTTCGTTCCGACGGGCGGAACTGGTGATGGACGACCACTCGACGCAGCTGGCCGACGACCCGATGTTCGACGAGGACGAGATCATCTGAAGGGCGCAGGCGCCCGCGGCCTTGCCCGCAGGCGGCCGATCGCATCGCCCGACCCGTCCGCCACCCCCGGGATGCGCCCGGTCGGCCGCACGCCTGTCCGGCCCCGCCCGCGCAGGCTCCGGGCGGGCTGCCGCGGTCGGGCCGACATACCGGCGACGCCAACCCGGCGGGGGGCAAGCCCCTCACGCCAAAGCACGGACACCCGGATCGGACAGGCCTGACCGCAGCGGGCGTGGCGGCGCCACGGTCGGCGGCGCGCCCCGGACGGCGAACCGGGCGGCGGCCTATCCGCGCCCCGACGCGGCGGCCCATCGGGGCCGCGCGCCCGCGCCGAAGCGGGGGTGCGCCGCCATCGGGTCGAGATAGGCCTTCAGGTCCCGAAGCCCCATGGGCCGCGCGAAAAAGAACCCCTGCAGGCGTTCGACACCCATCTCCGCCAGAAGCCGCGCGTGCTGCTCGGTCTCGACCCCTTCGGCGGTCACGCCGATATCGAGCGCATTGCCGATCTCGATGATCGAGCGGACCAGCCGGATCGCGTTCTCCCCCTCGGTCATCGGACGCACCAGCCGCCGGTCGATCTTGAGCCGATCCGGCGCGATCCGCTGAAGCGCCACGACCGAGGCGCGCCCCGAGCCGAAATCGTCGACCTCGATGGCGATGCCCATCTCGCGCAGCTGATCCAGCCTGACATGGAAGCCCGCGCTCTCCTCCTCGAGGAAGATGGTCTCCAGCAACTCGAACGCGATCTCGCCGGGATAGGCGGCGATGCGGCTGGAAATATCCTCGAAACTGTCGTCCTCGATGCGCTTGCTGCCGACATTCAGCGCAAGGCTCGGATAGGTGCCGTGACCGGCAAACGCCTCGTTGCACCCCGACAGCGCCTTGTCGAAGATCATCCGGTCGATGCGGGCGACCACGTCAAGCTCTTCGGCCATGGCAAGGAAGGCGTCGGGCGCGAGCGTGCCGCGCGTGGGATGCTGCCAGCGCGCCAGCGCCTCGATGCCCACCAGCGCCCCGGTGCGCGCGTCGATCTGCGGCTGGAAGAACGGCTCGAATTCCGAGTTCTCGAGGCCGCGCTCGATGTCGTCGGCCAGCGCCTTCCGGTCCCGCATCTCCACCACGTCGTCCAGGTCGAAATTGCTGATCTGGCCGCGCCCGGCGCGCTTGGCCTTGTAAAGCGCGATGTCGGAATTGATCAGCAGGTCGTCGGGCGGCGAACTGGGCGTGCGCGCGATGCCGACCGAGGCCCCGAGGCGGCATTCGCGGCCCTCGAACATCACCGGCGCGGCCATGGCCTCGATCAGCGCGCGGCCCAGCTCGAAGGCGCGCCCCGTCTCGGCCCGCTCCCAGTAGAGGATGATGAACTCGTCGCCGCCGATGCGCGCCACGAGATCGTCGCGATCCGCGAGGCTCAGCATGCGGTCGGCCACGACGCGCAGCACATGGTCCCCGGCGGCATGGCCGATCGTGTCGTTGATCGCCTTGAACCGGTCGAGATCCACGTGCAGCGCCGTCAGCTCGCCACCCTCGACTGCGCGGCGATGCCGCAAACCGTCGAACTGATCGGCGAGGAAGCGGCGATTGCCGAGGCCGGTCAACTCGTCATGGAAGGCCTTGCGGGTGATCTCGGCATTGGCCTCCTCGAGGCTGCGCGCGTTTTCCTCCAGGATGCGCTGCTGGTTGACCACCTCGGTCATGTCGATGCGCACCAGGATGAGATCGCCGTTCGGCGCCCGCGAGCGCAGAACGCGGTGATGCGCGCCGTTGGCAAGCGCCACGTCATACTGGGGCTGCGTCGCCTCGGCCTGCCGCATGACGTCCCGCAGCCACTCCTCCTCGCGGCCCACCGCCTCGATCACGTTGCCGCCGCGCAGGGCGAGGCGCTGCACCTCCATCAGCTCCATTCCGGGCCGCAGAAGCTCGGGATCGTCCGACACGCTTTCACGATAGGCGGTGTTGCAGACCACCAGCCGGTTGTCCCCGTCATAGATCGCGAAAGGCGCGGGATAGGCATCGAGCGCAGACAGAAGCCGCGCCTGCGATGCCTCCGCGTTGCGGCGCTGGCGCACCGGTTCGGTTATGTCCATGAACAGGAAAACGAAATCCCCGTTCGGGGTCCGGTTGCGCAAGATGCGGTTGTGCAGGTCGTTCGGCAATTCCGCCTCGGTCACCAAGGGCCCATGGCGCAGCGCCTCCACGATGTCGTCCACGAAGGCGTCCCGCCCGCCCGCGGGCTCGGCCATGACCCCGTTGGTGACCGCAATATCCACGACCTCGCGAAACCCCATGCCGACCCGGACCGCTTCGGGATCGGGCGAGACCCGCCGGCGATAGGCGGTGTTGCAGGTCACGAGGTTCATGTCCGGGTCATAGATCACGAACGGGTCGGGATAGGCGTCCAGCGCAGCAGTCAGCCGCTCCCGGGCGGCCTGCGCCGAGCGGCGCTGGCGCACCAGTTCGGTGACATCCATGCGCAGGATCACGAAATCGCCGTTCTCGGCCGTGGTGCGCAGCAGGCGGTGATGCCTGTCGCCGGGCAGGGCCACGTCCGTGGCCGATGCGCCCGCCCGGCACATCGCGGCCGCGCGCGCCGCGAAGGCGTCCCTGCCTTCGGCGGGCTCGGCGATGACCCCGTTGTCGATGGCCAGATCGAGCACCTCCCGGTACCGGATGCCGGGGCGGATGGCATCGGGGTCGCGCGACATGTGCCGGCGATAGGCCAGGTTGCAGGTCACCAGCCTCAAGTCAGGATCGTAGATCACGAACGGGGCTGGATAGGCGTCCATGGCCGCGGCAAGCCGTTTCTGCGCCGCCTGCGCCGACCGGCGCTGACGGACCAGTTCGGTGATGTCGATCCGCAGGATCACCAGATCCCCGCTCGGCGTCACCGTACGGATCACGCGGTGGTGCATGTCGTCGCCCAGATGCAGGTCGCGGACCTGGTCGCCGGCCCGCGCGCTGGCCATCATCTCGGCGATGAAGGCCTCCCTGCCCACGTCGGGCTCGGGAAGCTTTCCGGCGTCGAAGGCGCAATGCATGATCTCGGTAAAGCTCATCCCCGGCCGGATCGTCTCGGGGTCGCCGGCCATGTGGCGCCGGTAGGCCGCGTTGCAGCTGATCAGGATCCAGTTCCTGTCATAAAGCACGAAGGGATCGGGATAGGCGTTCATGGCCGAGACCAGCCGCTCCTGCGCGGCGTTGAGGGCCATGAGGACGTCCGACTGCGCCCTTTGCGCCGCGTCGCGCTCGCGCAGTGCCTCGGCGGCGGTGTGTTCCCGGGCCTTCAGCGCCGAGATGTCGCGAAGGCTGGCGAGGATGCGCCGCGATCCGTCGGCCTCCCTCGGCAGGATCGTCAGCGCCACGCTGACCCAGGGGTCCTCGCCCGGCGCGCGGCGACAGCGCCCCTCGATGAACAGGTCGGTCCTCTCGCTCGGCGCGGCCTCGGCGATGGCCCGGTCGAGCCTGCGGCGCGTTTCGCCCTCCCACAGGTTGGCGAAGGCGCCGCCGCGCGCCGCCTCGGGCGGCCGGGCGAAATAGGCCCCGAAGGCGGGATTGGCGTGGACGATGCGCGGGCCCTCTGCGGTGCCGTCATCCCGCGCCACGACGACCGGATCCGGCGTCAGCGCGAGATAATCGCACAGCATCTCTTCCATGGCCGAAACCCCGCAGCAGCCCTCTTTGACGACGGCTCGTATAGGGCATGCCGGTAAAGGGGAGTTTACCTTGCGCCGGAAAACCGGACGCGGGGATGTGCCGGTGCGGCGCGCACCTGTCAGCGGGACCGCACCGCCCTCAGGGCTCGGCGTCGAGCGCGGTCAGGAACGCCTCCGCGTCGAGCACGCCGAAGCCGAAACCGGGGTTGTGAATGGCGTTCTGGCCGCGGTTGTAATAGCGCAGCAGGTTGCGCAGGAATTCCTGGCTGAACTGCGGCTTGCCCGATTTCGCCCGGCGCGACATGGCCAGCGCCAGCGCGCCGGTGACGAAGGGCGCGGCCATGCTGGTGCCCGGCATCGCCACGCGGGCGGCCGTATCGGTCTGGAAGGCATGGGCCGAGAGCACATCGACGCCCGGCGCCACGATGTCCGGCGCGCTGCGCCCGTCGCGCGTCAGCCCCCAGGACGACGCGGGCAGGAGCCGCGGCGTCTCGCCCGTGTCGCAGGCGCCCACCGTGATGACGGCATGGGCCGTGCCGGGGATCGAGAGCGTCATCTCCGGATCCTCGGGCTGGAAGCGCACCGCGCGGCTGTCCATCCGCTCCACCCAGATATGCAGGGGCTTGCCCTGGCCGATCCGGCGCGCGCGCACCTCCAGCTCCCACCGGCCCGGCTGGATCGGGTCCTCCACGGGCTTGATCGTCATCATCAGGCAGTTGTCGCCGCCGTCGCGCCCCCGCACCAGGCGCACCTGCACGAGGTTTCCGCCCAGCAGGTAGGTCGCGTCGCGGCGCTGGAACGACACCTCCATCTCCGGCGGCGGCGTGTTTCCGGCCGGGTCGCGCAGGATGAAGGCCAGGTCGTCCATCCCGTCATACCACGCCTCGAAATAGTCGAAGCGGCGCGGCATGGCCGAGGACATCCAGGCGATCGGCATGATGCCGAAGGGCTTTATGCTGGCATGGCCGCCATGGCCGCGCTCGTTGCCGGCGGATTTCACCACGGCGATGCCGGGCTCGCGCCCGCCGCCCGTGATGGCGTCGAAGGCCGTCTCGAGCAGGGTCGAGCCGTCATGGGCGCCCGCGTTCATGCCGAGGCTCACGTTGATCGCGATGGGCCGAGCGTCGTCCAAGACCGGGGTGCCGCCCGCGGCCGCGCGCTTGAGGAAGGCCAGCGCGTCCACATGCGACACGGAATAGCCCAGGCTCTGCGGGTTGTCCCCGGCGATGCTCATGTTGGGCACGACGACGATCAGGCCGGCCTCGGGCGCCATCCCGTCGGGCAGCGTGCCGCAGGCCCGGCCCGCCGCGATGCCCGCCACATGGGTGCCATGGGCCGCCGGGTCGCGCAGCTGCATGGCAGGCTGCACGCCCGTGGCCGCATAGGCCGAAATGGCCGCGTCGATGCCGTCGGGCAGGTGCAGGGTGCCGTAGCGCTGGCTGAAGGCCGGGTCGACCGCGTGCGGGCTCGGCCCCGTCGGGTCGCGCTGGTCCCACAGCGCAAGGATGCGGGTGCCGCCCGCGCCGTCGCGGAAGGCCTCGTGCAGGATGTCGACGCCCGTGTCGATGATGCCCACCAGCGCGGCGTCGCCGCGTTCTTCCAGCGGCGGGCGATGCACGGCCGTGCCGCCCACGTAATCCATCTCGTCGGCCAGGTCGGCCATGCCGCCCTCGCGGCTTTCCTCGATGCCGCGCACCGCCCGGTCGGCACGCAGCGCATCGAGCCCCGCATCGGTCACGAGCACCGTGGCGATGGTCCCGAAGCGGGACTGGACGATCACCCCGGACGGCGGCTCCCACTCCGACGGCACGTGGATCAGCATGGGCCGCATCGGCGCGGGCGCGGCCGACCGGGACACGGCCGCGCCCGGCACGTTCGTGGCCGGGAAGCCCAGCCGTTCCGCCGCGCCCGCGCCGAACTCGGCCGAGCGGACCGGGCCGCCATACCCCGCGAAACGGTCGGCGGGCCCCTGGTCGCCCACCTTCGGGGACGCGGCGAGCGGCGCCCCGGTCTCGACCGAGGCGAAGACCGGGCCGGTCAGATGCAGCGAACGCAGCGCCTCGAACCGCGCCGAGCGCTCCGCGTCCGGCCGGTCCAGCTGATCGAGGATCACCCGGCGGTAATTGCCCATCCGGTGGTCGGCGATGCCGGGGATCATGCCCTCGAGCGAGGCCTGGAGCGCCACGTCCGCGGCCTCGGTTCCGGCAAGGCTCTGCTGCATCGACGCGATGCGCGCCTGCAGATCCTCGAAATCCCGCTGCGGCAGCGGCGGCGGCCCGGCCGTCGCGCCCTCGGCCTCCGTGGCGCCAGGCGCAAGCGGCGTGCCGTCCGGCCCGAACTGCACCAGCCGCCCGGCATGGGGCAGGGTCGGCGGGATGCGCGCCACCAGATCGGTGTGGTTCACGTAGCGGGTATAGCCGCTGACGAAACGGGCCGAGATGTCGGCCGCGGACGTCACCTGCATCGTGCGCGGCTGGCCGAAGGTCACCAACCCCGCATTGCCGGTGAGCGACGCGATCTCCTGCGCGCCGACATGGGCGAGCGCACCGCCCAGCGAATGTCCCGTCAGCCAGATCCGCTTGCCCGCCGCGACGGCGCGGGCGACCTCGGCCTCGACGGTCTTCTCCGCCACCCGCCAGGCCTGCAGGAACCCGCGATGGACGCGGCCATAGGGGGTCTCGTCCTCGACGATGCGCAGGTTCGCGATCCAGTCGCCCAGCTGGTTCGTGCCGGCGAAGGCGACAAGCAGGACCCGCTCGCCCTCGGCCACGAACCCCTCGGTGGCGCCGGCGCGGAAAATGGCGCGCAGGCGCAGGCCCCACTCGTCCTCGACCACGGGCGCCAGGTCGCCGCCGCTGCGGTAGGCAAGCTCGGCGGCCAGCACCAGCGAGGCCGCGCCGGGCCAGCCGGGATCCACGAGATCAAGCGAACTCTGGTCGAACATGGACACCCCCAAGGCTTGCGAATCGGCTTTCCGCCTTCAAGGTTAATAAAACATTGCCGCGTTGGGGCCGATAGCGGCTAAAATCGGGTCGATTCCGTTATCCGAAAAGGAAATCGCAAATGACCCCTCATCCGGATTCCGCGGCGCTTGCCGAAAACCTCATGGCCGAAGCGGCCCAACGCGATGCCCGCGAGGGGACCGCCACCGCCGGGGACGATTGGCTGATGGCCGAGCTGGGGCGCCAGGCGGCCGCCGGGGCCCCCGGCGGCATGGCCGTCTCCGTCGCCGAAAGCGAGGCCGGCGCGCGCGGGCTCGGGGCACGGATCCTCGCACGTCTGGAACGGGAGGCGCATGGCCTGATCTGCGGCCAGTCCGAGCAGGACAGGAACGACCGCGCCGCACTCGGCCTGAGCTCGGACGTGGCGATCACGGCGGTCACCACGGCGCTGACCGCGGGCCTGTCCGTGGGGCCGCAGGCCGCCGCCATCGCCGCGGCGCTGATCGTGCGCAAGCTGGCCGCGCCGACGGTCGAGGAAGCCTGCGCGGTCTGGAGCGAGCGCCTCGGCACCTGACCGCCTGCCCGGTCCGGCCCGCGCACGCCCTTCGATCCATGCGCGCCCCGGGGCGCCCCGGTCGGCGAGCGCCCGCGCGGGACGCAGCGCGGCGCCCTCCGCCCCGCCCCGCCCCTCCGGGCTAGATCAGCATGTGGCGCGGGTCGGCGATGAGCGTGGCGTACCGCGCGAGGAAACGCGCCGCATCGGCGCCGTTGATGACGCGGTGATCGTAGGACAGATCGAGCGGCACCATCGGCACGGGCCGCGGCGTGTCCCCGTCCCAGACGGTGATCGTTTCGGTCCGGGTGATGCCGAGGATGGCAAGCTCGGGCGGGTTCACGATGGGCGTGAAGGCCGTCCCGCCGATCCCGCCGAGATTGCTGATCGTCATGGACGCGCCGCCCATCTCGTCGGGACCGATCTTGCGGGCCTGCGCGCGCGCGGCGAGGCTGCCGATCTCCTCCGCGATGGCCCAGAGACCCTTGCGGTCGGCGTCGCGAAGGACCGGCACCATCAGCCCGTGCGGCGTGTCGACCGCGATGCCGATATGGACGTAATCCTTCAGCACCAGCGTCTCGCCATCGGGCGTGAGCGAGGCGTTGAACCGCGGAAAGGCCCGCAACACCCGCGCCAGCGCCGCGACGTGGAAGGCCAGCGAGGTCAGCTTGACGCCGCGCGCCTGTGCCTCCGCCTTCCAGGCGGCGCGCAGGCCCTCGATCGCGCTGACATCGGCGCGGTCGTGATGGGTCACCGCCGGGATCAGCGCCTGCGCCGCGGCGAGGTTCTGCGCCGCGACCCGCGCAAAGCGGCTCATCGGTTCTTCCGTGACGGGGCCGTATTGCGCGTGGTCAACGTCCCAGTAGGAGGTATCGCCCGCAGCCGCCGGCACCGCTGCGGCCCCCCCGTCGAGGTCCTCCGGCCCGATCGTGGTGCGGCCCAGTCGCTTCGCGTGCTCCTCGAGGTCGACGCCTTTCTGCAGCGCCAGTCTGCGGGTCGAGGGGCTTGCCGAGATCTCGCTCATCGTGACGCCCTCACCATTCCGCCGAGATGTACTGGGTTTCCATGAACTCCAGCATCCCCTCATGCCCGCCCTCGCGCCCGAGGCCCGACTGCTTGGTGCCGCCGAAGGGCGCCGCGGGGTCGCTGACGAGGCCCCGGTTCAGCCCGACCATGCCGTAGTCGAGCCGCTCGCAGACCCGCATCCCGCGCTTCATGTTCTCGGTGAAGACATAGGCCACCAGCCCGTATTCGGTGTCGTTGGCCCGCGCGATCACCTCGGCCTCGTCGCGGAAGGTCTGGATCGCCGCGACCGGGCCGAAGATCTCCTCGCGCACGCAGCGCGCATCCGCCGGCACCTTGGTCAGCACCGTCGGCGGATAGAAGAAGCCCGGACCATTGGGCAGCTTGCCGCCGCATTCGAGCTTCGCGCCCTTGGCCAGCGCGTCCGAGACGAACTCCGCCACCTTGTCGCGGGTCTGCGCGTTCACCAGCGGGCCCACGTCGACCGAAGGGTCCGTGCCGTCGCCCACCTTCAGCGCGGACATGCGCGCCGTCAGCCGCCCGGTGAACTCATCGGCAAGGCTCTCGTGCACGTAGATGCGGTTGGCCGCCGTGCAGGCCTCGCCCAGGTTGCGCATCTTGGCCAGCATCGTGCCGTCGATGGCCGTGTCCATGTCGGCATCCTTCAGGACCAGCACGGGCGCGTTGCCGCCAAGCTCCATCGCCGGCTTCAGCACCTGGTCGGCCGCGGATTTCAGAAGCTTGCGCCCCACCCCGGTGGAGCCCGTGAAACTGACCACGCGCACGCGCGGGTCGTGCAGCATGTGATCCACCAGCGCGCCCGTCTGCTTCGAGGGCAGCACGTTGACAAGGCCCTTGGGCACCCCCGCCTCTTCCAACAGGGGCATCAGCGCCAGCATCGTCAGCGGCGTCTCCGAGGCGGGCTTGATGATCACGCCGCAGCCCGCCGCGAGCGCGGGCGCGATCTTTCGCGTGCCCATCGCGGCGGGGTAGTTCCAGGGCGTGATCAGCACCGCAAGGCCCGCGGGCTTGTGCTGCACCACGATGCGCGCGCCCGAAGACGGCGCGTGGGTGATCAGCCCGTCGGCGCGCACGGCCTCTTCCGCGAACCAGCGGAAGAACTCGGCCGCGTAGGTGGCCTCGCCCATCGCGTCGGCGCCCGCCTTGCCGTTCTCCAGCGTGATGAGACGGGCGAAATGGTCCAGCCGCGCGGTCATCAGCTCCCACGCCTTGCGCAGCACCTCGGCCCGCTCGCGCGGCTTCCTCGCGGCCCAGTCGGCCATGGCCCGTTCCGCCGCATCCAGCGCGGCATCGGCGTCCGCGATATCGGCCGAGGCGACGGAGGCCAGCACCTCCTCGGTGGCCGGGTTGATGACGTCGAAGCGCTCGCTGCCTTTGTGCCACGCGCCGTCGATATAGAGGTCGGTGCAGTCCATCTTGGGAACTCCCGTTGTCAGAGCAGGTGGCGGAGCGGCTGTTCCATCCGGCCCGCGAAATCGGTGAGAAGCCGGATCGCCGCCGGGGCGTCGAGCGCGCCCGCCGCGCATTCCAGCGTGATGTGAAGGCCCGCGCCGCGCGACGTGACGCTCAGCACGGGCGTGGCCTCGGCGCCCATCGACACCGAGGTCAGCGGCGTGCCGCGCAGGTCGCGCACCACGAGCACCGGCGCCTCCTCGGTTTCGGCGATGTCCGACAGGCTGCGCCCGGGCGGCACGGAAAAGCTGCGCGACAGGCCGAAGCGCTCCACGGCGACGGCCACCGGACCCTCGGCGCCAAGGCTCGCCCCGGCAAGGCCCGCAAGCACCGCGTCGGGCCCGAGCCCGTGCAGCTCCGCCGCCCAGGACACGAAACCCGAAAGCCCGTCGGTCGCGCACTCCGCGCCGAGGCTGCGGGGCGTCTCCGAGGGGCCTGTCGCGGGCGCCGGGGCCGGCATCGCGCGGAGAACCTCGAGATCGGCCACGTGGAAGGGTTGCGGATGGCCCGCCTCGACCAGCCGCCCGAGGTCCAGCCCCTGCTCCAGCGCCAGCCGCCGCGCCTTGGGCGAGGCGAGGATGCGCCCGGCGGGGGCGGCCGGGGCCGCCTTCTGCGGCCTGGGGGCCTCGGCCTTTGCCGGCGCGTTCCCGGCCTTCGCCGGGGCGGGTGCGGGCGGCGGGGCCGCTCCGCCGTCCTTCACCGAGCGCGCCACGGGCGACGCGGGCTTCTCGGCCGAGATGATCGCCACCGCCTCGCCCACCGGCACTTCTTCGCCTTCGGCCGCCAGCGTCGCGGCGAGGAAACCGTCGCGGGCGGCCTCGACCTCCATGGTGCTCTTGTCGGTCTCCACCTCGAAGAGGATGTCGCCCACGGCCACCGCATCGCCCGGCGCCTTGACCCAGGCCACCAGAACGCCGCTATCCTGCGCCATGCCGAGCTGCGGCATGGTCACCGGATGCCCCTCGGGCAGGCTGTCGCCCGCCGCATCGGCCTCCGCGCCATCGGCGGTCGGCGGGGGTGTCCCGCCCTCCGCCGCCGCTTCCTCCTCGTCGGCCGTGTCGGTGATCCGCGCGATCAGATCGCCCACCGGCACGTCCTCGCCGGCCTGCGCCCGCACGCCGGTCAGGAAGCCGTCGGCGGGGCTTTCCACCTCCATCACGGCCTTGTCGGTCTCCACCTCGAACAGCGCATCCCCGCGGGACACCGGATCGCCGGGGCTTTTCAGCCAGGACACGATCTTGCCTGCGTCCTGCGCCATGCCGAGCTGGGGCATGGTCACGTCATGCGGCATGGATCATCTCCCCGGCGCAGAGCCTGCGGGCATTCTCCACCACGCCCTCGGGCGTCGGCACGGTCAGGTCTTCCAGCGCCGGGCTGAAGGGCACCGGCACGTCCATCGCACCCATCCGCAGAACCGGCGCGTCGAGATGGTAGAACGCCTTCTCGTTCAGGCGCGAGGCGATTTCCGCCGTCACGCCATAGCTCTGGTGGCCCTCGTCGATGACGATGGCGCGGCTGGTCTTCTTCACGCTTTCCAGCAGCGTCTTCTCGTCCAGCGGCACGATGGTGCGCGGGTCGATGACCTCCGCCTCGATGCCTTCTTGTGCAAGAAGTTCCGCGGCCTTCTCGGCCACCTGCACCATGGACGACGTGGCGATCAGCGTGATGTCACGCCCCTCGCGCTTCACGTTCGCCACGCCGAAGGGGATCAGGTATTCCTCCTCCGGCACGGGCGCCTTGTCCTGGTACATCAGCTTGTCTTCGAAGATCACGACCGGGTTGTTGTCGCGGATCGCGGTCTTCATCAGCCCCTTCGCCTCGTAGGCCGAGGACGGCAGCGCGACCTTCAGGCCGGGGATATGCGCCACCAGCGCCTGAAGCGATTGCGAATGCTGCGCGGCCGAGCGCCGGGTCGCCCCGAGATTGGTGCGCAGGACCATCGGCACGGTCAGCTTGCCGCCCGACATGTAATGCTGCTTGGCCGCCTGGTTGCACAGCTGGTCCATCACCAGGTAGATGAAATCCCCGAACATCAGGTCGACCACGGGCCGCGCGCCCGTCATCGCCGCGCCGACGGCAAGACCCACGAAGCCGGGCTCGGAGATCGGCGTGTCGATCACGCGCTGGGTGCCGAATTCTTCTACAAGACCGGACAGGACCTTGAAGGGCGTGCCCGCCTCGGCCACGTCCTCGCCCAGGATGAAGACCGTCTCGTCGCGCCGCATCTCTTCGGCCAGCGCCTCGTTCACGGCCTGGGACAGGGTGATCTCTCGCATGTCTCTCTCCTCAGTCCGCGTAAACGTGCATGTCGACCTCATGGGCCGGCGGATAGGGCGCCTTCTCGGCATAGGCCACGGCCTCGGTCGCGTCCTTCTCGATCTCGGCATTCATCGCCTCGATCTCCTCCTCGGTCGCGATGCCCTCCGACACCAGGTAGGCGCGGAAGCGGATGATCGGATCCTTGTTGTCCTTCCAGTCCCTCTCCTCGTCCTTCGAGCGGTAGTATTCGCGGTTGATGTCGCCCACGTGGTGGCCGTGGTAGCGATAGGTCATCAGTTCCATGAAGAACGGCCCCTCGCCCTTGCGCGCCCGCTCCACCAGCTTGCGCGTCAGGTCGTTCACGGCCATCACGTCCTGCCCGTCCACCCGGTGGCTCTCGATGCCGAAGGCCTCGGCGCGCGCCATGATCGAGCCCGCGGCGATCTCCTCGGTCTTCGTGTATTCCGAATAGCCGTTGTTCTCGCAGGCGTAGATCACCGGCAGGTTCCACA
>CAZGHJ010000045.1:0-15402 GCA_964525355.1 uncultured Roseicyclus sp. | reverse complement strand
TGCCCAGACCCCCGCCCCGCGCCTGGCAGCGCATGCTGTCGGGCCGCCGTCTCGACCTTCTCGACCCCACCCCGGTCGATATCGAGATCGAGGATATCGCCCACGGTCTTGCCTTCGTCGCGCGCTGGAACGGGCAGACGCGGGGGGATTTTCCCTATTCGGTGGCCGAGCATTCGCTTCTGGTCGAGGAAATCCACGCAAGGCTACAGCCCTCGGCCCCGGTGAAATGGCGGTTGGCGGCCCTTCTTCACGATGCGCCGGAATACGTGATCGGCGACATGATCTCGCCGGTGAAGGCCGCCGTCGGGCCGGGGTATGGCGAACTGGACGCCCGGCTTGCGGCGGCGATCCACCTGCGTTTCGGGCTGCCCGCGCTTCTGCCGAAAGCGGTGAAACAGGCGATCAAGCGGGCCGACCGCGTGTCCGCCTGGCTCGAGGCGGTGCAACTCGCGGGGTTTTCCGAGGCCGAGGCGGACAGGTTCTTCGGACGCCCGGACGCCGCGGTGATCGAGGGGCTGGCCTTGCGCCTCAGGCCGCCCGCGGAGGTGCGCGCCGATTTCACGTCGCGCCACGCCGACCTGATGGCGGCCCTGTGACCCCGCCGATCCTGCGGCGTGCGGGTGTCTACCGCATCGACAGGCGCCCCGACCCGGCCCGGGCCGGACTCAGCGGAAGAAACAGGTCGCGCCGGACCAGATCTGCCGGATCTCGGTCGCGGTCGGATCGAGCAGGCCGTTGATCGGGCCGATGCTGAACTCTTCGCCGAGCGAGGTGACCTGAAAACTCACGGCGGGCATCTCGACGCGCGCCTGCCCGGCCGCGAAGCCGCCCGCCACGGGCAAGGCGGGGTCGGACGTCACCCAGCCGCGAAAGTCCTCGTCCACGAAATTCAGTGTCAGACCGCTGTCCCATTGCGCGATCGTCATCGGGCCCGCGCCGCATTCGGCCACGGTCGTGACCGCGCCGGGCGGGCCGCCCATCAGCCGCGAGACGGTGTCGATAACGCCCACCTGCGCCCGGCCGAAATCGATCCGCAGGCCGGAAATGGTCGGATCGATCCCGTTGCCATCGAGCGTGAAGGGCGGCACCTCGGGTTCGGTGGAGACACAGCCGGCAAGCGCGATGGCCGCCGCGGCGAGCGTGAGGGTCAGACGCATCCTCGGCCTCGTCTAGCGCGGGCTGCGCTTGGCGAGGATGCGCTGCAAGGTCCGACGGTGCATGTTCAGCCGCCGCGCCGTCTCCGAGACGTTGCGGTCGCACAATTCGTAGACGCGCTGGATGTGTTCCCAGCGCACGCGGTCGGCGGACATCGGGTTCTCGGGCGGGGGCGGCATCTCTTCCGCTTCGGCCAGGAGGGCCGCGGTGATGTCGTTGGCGTCCGCGGGCTTCGACAGGTAATCCGTGGCCCCGATCTTCACCGCGGCCACCGCGGTGGCGATCGCGCCATAGCCCGTCAGGACGACGATCCGGCTGTCGGGCCGCTTTTCGCGCAGGGTCTCGACCACGTCGAGCCCGTTGCCGTCCTCGAGGCGCAGGTCGACGACCGCGTAGGCCGGGGGGCGGGCCGTCGCGATGGCCTTGCCGGCGGCGACGGAGCCCGCCGCCTCGACCTCGAAGCCGCGCTTTTCCATCGCGCGCTCCAGCCGGCGCAGGAACGGCTCGTCGTCGTCGACGATCAGCAGGGACTTGTCCTGCCCGATATCTCTCAGCGAGCGGTCCTGGGTCACGCGTCTCTCCTCCGGTCGTTCGGAAGTTAATCTATAGACCGGTGGCGGCGGGGGTCAATTTGCCGCTTGACCGACCGGACGCCCACGCTGCGCGGCGTGTCACGACCCGGCGTCGGCGGCCTCGACGAAACAGGAGGTCCGGGCGGCGATATCGGCCGGGGAGACGTCGCGGTTGAAGAACTCCACGAAGCCGTGCTCGGGCAGGACGAGGTAGGAGAAGGCGGAATGGTCCACGAGGTAGTAGGGATCGTCCCCCTCGCGGTTGATCCGGTAATAGACGCGGTAGGCGCGCGCGGCGGCATCGGTCTGTTCCGGCGTGCCGGTCAGGCCCAGCATCCGAGGATGGATGTTGGCGGTGAAATCGTCCATCACCTCGGGCGTGTCGCGTTCGGGATCGACCGAGATCATCACCGGCTGGACCATCAGCCCGTCCTCTTCCAGCATCGCCACGGCCTCGGCGTTGCGCACCGTGTCGAGCGGGCAGACATCCGGGCAGAAGGTATACCCGAAATAGAGGAGCGTGGGTTCGGTGATCACGTCGGCATCGGTCACCGTTTCGCCCGTTTCGGACACGAGCGTGAACGGCCCGCCCAGATCGGCGCCGCCGCCCGCGATCGACGTGGAGCGGCACTGGGCGAAAATGTCGTCGGACGCCGAGCGCTGGCCGGTCCAGATCGCGACGCCGACGCCGGCGACGAGGACGGAAATCAGGGCGACGGATGCGAGGGCGTAGGCACGGGTCACGGCGGGCGCTCCGGTCTGTGGCGTTGCGATTGTTGATTACCTAGGCATGCCGACCTATCAATTCACGATGCCCCAACTGCGACGGAACGCCCCTCATGGCCGCTGCCAGACTGACCGCGACCGACCCGGCGCTTGACCTTGTCCGGCAGGACACGCGCAGCGACTGGGTCAGGTTGCGCACGCTTCTCGTGTTGCGCTGGCTGGCGATCCTCGGGCAGACACTGACGCTTGTCGTGGCGAGCCTGTTCCTGGGGCTGCGCGTCGAACTGGGCCTGTGTTTCCTGGCCATCGGGGCGAGCGTGATCTCCAACATGATCGCCATGTCGATCTTTCCCGAGAACCAGCGGCTGAGCGACCGGGACGCGATGCTGACGCTGCTGTTCGACCTTGCGCAGCTGTCGTTCCTGCTGTTCCTGACGGGGGGGCTGAACAACCCGTTCGCGCTGCTGATCCTCGGCCCGGTGACGATCTCGGCCACGGCGCTGACGATGCGCTCGACGATGATCCTCGGCGCGCTGGCGATCCTCCTGATCTCGCTTCTGGCCTATTTCCACGTGCCCCTGACGCTCGCCACCGGCGAGGTCCTGCGGCTGCCGGACCTGTTCATCCTGGGCTTCTGGATCGCGATTACCATCGGGATCGTGTTCCTGTCGGCCTATGCGCGGCGGATCACCTCCGAAAGCCATTCGATGAGCCAGGCGCTGCTGGCCACGCAGATGGCGCTGGCGCGCGAGCAGAAGCTGACGGATCTGGGCGGTGTGGTGGCCGCGGCCGCCCACGAGCTTGGCACCCCGCTGGCCACGATCAAGCTCGTGTCCACCGAACTGGCCGAGGAGCTGGACGGCCACCCCGACCTGGCCGAGGACGCGAAACTCATCAGCAGCCAGGCCGACCGCTGCCGCGACATATTGCGGTCCATGGGCCGGGCCGGGAAGGACGATCTTCACATGCGCTCCGCGCCGCTGGGCGCGCTGATCCGCGAGGCGGCCGAGCCGCACAGCCAGCGCGGGGTCGCGCTGCACATGGAATTCGCGGCCGAGGCCGGCGCGCCGGAGGGCCAGCCCATCGTCTGGCGCAAGCCCGAGATCATCCACGGCCTGCGCAACCTGGTGCAGAACGCGGTCGATTTCTCGGAAAACAGCGTCTGGATCGACGGCGCCTGGGGCAACGGGGTGATCCGCCTGACGATCATCGACGACGGCCCGGGCTTTCCGACCGACATGCTGGGCAGGCTGGGCGATCCCTTCCTGCGCCGGCGGTCCCGGGAGTCGAGCCTGTCGCGGCCGGGCTACGAGGGCATGGGGCTGGGTCTTTTCATCGCCAAGACGCTGCTCGAACGGTCGGGGGCCAGGGTCACCTTCGGCAACGCGAGCGACCCGTTCCTCGTCCAGGGGGACGTGCGCGAGAAGGGTGGCGCGCGGGTCGACGTGATCTGGCCGCACGAGGCGATCGGCCTTCTCGAGGACGAGGCGTTCGGGCCCCTGGGAGAGAACCAGCCCATCGCCGTCTGAGCGCCGCGCGCCCCGGCCCGCCGGCGGGTCTCCGCCGACGTTAACCCGCCATTAACGCATTCCCGGCCAACTGTCGGCACCGCAGGCGGATGAGGCCCTTGGCGTAATGGGACCGGACATGACATTACCCGACGGGGTTCTCCTGGGGCTGTTCGCGGCGATCAGCCTGCTGTCCGCAGCCTTGGGTGTTCTCCTTGTCGGTGCGCTGCAACGCGTCCCGGGCCGCGGCCGCGCGGGCCGGCGTCTGGACGCGCCCATGGCGGGTGCGACGCGCGGCGTCGTCGTCCGGCCGCATCGCTACGTGTTCCGGGGCGGCGCACTGGTCTCACCGATCGATCCGGACGACGTGTTCCTGCATCGCGAGACCGACCGGGACGCGGCCTTCGGCGACCTGGGCAAGGCGCTTGCCGCCCTGCATCCCGACCTGCCGGACCGCATCGCGGCGCTTGCGCAGCGGTGCGAAAGTTTCCTCGTCTTCGGCCAGCACTGGTCCGGCGCCCTTCTGGTGGAGGGCCGCGCCGATGCCGGCAGCCTCGTCATTGCGGTGGTGCCGGTGACGGCCCTGTCGCAAACCGCCCCGGAGGAGCCGCGGCCGATGACCGCCGTTCAGCAGGACGCGGACCGGCTGCGCCACGGCGCGGAACTGGTCGGAACGCTCGTCTGGCAACAGGATCCGGAAGGGCGGGTGACCTGGGCCAACGCCTCCTACCGCGCGCTGGCCGACCTGCCGGCTGCCGGGGCAGAGGGCGATCCGGGGGGCATGGACGTGCCGCCGGTCTTCGGGGATCAGCTCGAACCGCCGCCGCTCGAGGCGACGCTGCGGCGCTGCCAGGTGCAGGGGGCGCAGCCGTCCTCCGGGGCCTGGTACGAGGTTTCGGCCATCCGCCTGGGGGACGGCGCCTGCCTGTTCGCGGCGCAGCCCGTCGATCGCCTTGTCGCGGCGGAGGATGCGCTGCGCGAGTTCGTGCAGACCCTGTCCAAGACATTCGCCACGCTGCCCACCGGCCTTGCCGTGTTCGACCGCAAGCGCGAGCTTGTCATGTTCAATCCCGCGCTCGTCGCGATTTCCGGCCTCGAGCCGGGGTTCCTCTCCAACCGACCCAGTCTGCGCGCGTTTCTCGACCGCCTGCGGGACCGTCAGCGCATGCCCGAGCCGCGCGACTACCGGACCTGGCGGGAGGAAATCGCCCGCCTCGAACAAGGCGCGGCCGAGGGGCGCTATCACGAGTTGTGGACCCTGCCGGGCGGCGACAGCCTGCGCGTGACGGGCCATCCGCATCCCGACGGGGCCATCGCGTTTCTCTTCGACGACATCAGCCAGGAAATGGTGCTGACGCGCCAGTTCCGCAGCGATCTGGAACTCGACCGCTCGATCCTGAACGACGTCGGCGCCGCCTTCGTCGTGTTCGACCGGGACGGTCGCGTGACCCGCGCCAATGCAAGCTATCGCAGCATGTTCGGGTTGCGCAGCTCGGAACAGGGCGAGATCACCGAAACGCTGACGGACGCGGCGGCGCGCTGGCAGGAGAAGGTCGCGCCGGCGCGGCTCTGGGGGGACATCCGGATGTTCGTGCGCCACGAGGTCGACCGGGCGGCCTGGGCCGAGATGGTGCCCGCCGCCTCCGGCCCGGGCGTCCATTGCCGCGTCGCGCCGCTGGCCGGGGGGCTGACCATCATCTGGTTCCTGTCCTCCGAGGCCGACCGATCGGACCCGTTCGCCACCAGCGTCTGGCCCGACGTCCCGTCGCGCGCCGCGGTCGAGACGCGGACGCTTCCCGACGATCGCAAGGAGGGCGTCGCCTAAGCGGTTGCCGCCGGCGCCGGCGGCGGTCATCATCGGCGCATGATGTCCCAGGACCACGTCACCGGCGAAGCCACCGAACCCTGGGCGCCTCCGCCCGGCTGGCGGCCCTATGGCACGATCCGGATACGGACCCCCGACATGACCGATCGCATCGCCCGGCGCCTGGCCGAGATCACCTCCCCCGGCGATACGCTTCTGCTGTCGGGCGAGCTGGGCGCGGGCAAGACCCATTTCGCGCGGGCCTTCATCCGCCATGCCACGGGGCCGGATGTCGAGGTGCCCTCGCCCTCCTTCACGCTGGTGCAGACCTACGAGACCGACCGGGGCGAGATCTGGCATGCCGATCTCTATCGCCTCGGCGGGCCGGACGAGATCGTGGAACTGGGCCTCGACCTTGCAATGGAGGAGGCACGCTGCCTCGTGGAGTGGCCCGAGCGCATGGCGCCGGACTGGCCGCCCGGCGCCGTCCTGCTCCGGCTGGAGCTTGTGCCGGGCGGCGACGAGGGGCTGCGCGACCTGCGGATCCTCGCGCCCGACCGAAGCGCGCTGGCCGAGCGACTTGCCTCGGCCCTCGAGACCGCCCGCGCCGGTCCGGATGTGCGAGCCGGCACATGACGGCGCTCGACCTTCCGAAACCACCCGGCTGGACCGAGGCGGCCGCCGAGCGCATTCCCGCGGATGCGGGCGACCGGCGCTACACGCGCCTGTCGCGCCCGGACGGCGCGCGCGCGGTCCTGATGCAGGCGCCCGTCGCAGCCTCGGCGCAGGCGGCGGCGCAATTCGCCGCGTTTCGCCGGATCGGCCTGTGGCTGCGCGATCTCGGCCTCGGCGCACCGGCGGAGATCTGGGTGGATGCCGAGCGCGGCCTGCTGCTGCTCGAGGATCTCGGCCCCCTGTCCTTCGCCGCGCTTCTCGACGCGGGCGATCCCGCCGCCGAAACCGCCTATGCCAGCTCCGTCGACGTGCTCGCGCATGTGGCCGGGGCCGACGCGCCCTGCGGTCTCGATGCGCCGGGGCCCGAGACGCTTGCCGCGATGATCGCGCCGACGCTCGCCGCCTTGCCCGGCGATGTCGCGGAGGCCACGGGGCTTGCGCCCGCCCTGTCGGAGGCGCTGACCGACCTGTCGGGCGTCGCACCCGTCGTCGCGCTGCGCGACGTCCATGCCGAAAACCTGATCTGGCGGGCGGACCGGACCGGCCTTGCGCGCGTCGGGCTTCTGGATTTCCAGGACGCCCTTCTTCTGCCGGACGGCTACGACCTCGCGTCGCTTCTGGACGATCCGCGGCGGGAGGTGCCGCTGGCCTGGCGCGCGGCATTGATCGACCGCTACGCGGGGGCGCGCGGCATGCCGGCAGCCGCAATGGCGGCGCGCGTCGATCTCCTGTCGCTCCTGCGCAATCTTCGCATCCACGGCATCTTCCGACGCCTCGAGACCGGCGGCGGCCGGCCCCGCTACGCGCGGTTCCAGCCCCGCGTGCGGGCCTTGATCGCGCGCACGGTGGCGCGGCCCGGGCTGGGCGGGTTGCGCGATCCGGTGCGCCGGCTGCTCGATGCGACGGCCCATTGGGAGGCGGCGGTCCGGTGAGCTTTCCCTGCCTGATCCTCGCCGCGGGCTTCGGCACGCGGATGGGCGCGCTGACGCGAGACCGGCCCAAACCGCTGATCGAGGTGGCCGGGCGGCCGCTGATCGCGCATGCGCTGGCCGCCGCCCGCGCCGCCGGCGCCGGCCCCATCGCCGTGAACGGTCATTACCGCGCCGAAGCCCTGCGCGACTGGCTGGCGGCGCAGGCGCCGGACGTGGTCTTCCTGCATGAGACGCCCGATATCCTGGACAGCGGCGGCGCGGTGAAGAACGCATTGCGGATCCTTGGACCCGGCCCGGTGCTGACGCTCAACGCCGACGCGGTCTGGGCCGGGCCGGCACCGCTTGGGGGCCTCGTGCGGGCCTGGGCGCCCGGTCGGATGGACGGACTTCTGGCGCTGGTGCCCCGCGCCCGGGCCGTCGGGCGGCAGGGGGGCGGGGATTTCGCCATGGCCGAGGATGGGCGCCTGACCTGGGACAAGGGCCCGGACGGCGCGGTCCATGTGGGCGCGCAACTGATCCGGACCGAGCGAATCGCCGCCCGCGGCGAGCGCGTCTTCTCCCTGCGCGACATCTGGCAGGCGATGATGGACGAAGGACGGCTGCACGGCATGATGCATCCCGGTGGCTGGGCCGATGTGGGCCATCCCGGCGGCATCGCCGAGGCGGAACGGATGGTGGGCCATGGCGTCGCTCTTTGAGGCAGATCCCGGCGGCGCGGCGCGCGTCTTCGCGACGCCGCTGGGCGTGGATTTCTGCGCGGCGCTGGTCTCGGGCCTGGACGCGCGGCTGGCGGGCCAGCCGCCCGAGGCGATCGCCCGGGTGGAGGTCTACGTGGCGAATGCCCGGATGCAGCGGCGGCTTCAGGCGCTCTATCTCGCGCGCGGCGCGGGGTTCCTGCCGCGCCTGCGCACGGTCGCGTCCCTGTCGGGGGCCGGCGTCCTGTCCGGCCTGCCGCCCGCGGCGCCGCCCCTGCGACTGCGCCTGCAACTGGCCGATCTGGTGCGCCAGCTCATCGACAACGATCCCGCCGTCGCGCCCCGGTCCGCCATCTACCCGCTGGCCGACAGCCTCGCCGCGCTGATGGGCGAAATGTTCGAGGAGCGCGTGACGCCCGAGACCATCGCGGCGCTCGACATGGGCGCCCAGTCGCGCCACTGGGAGCGCAGCCAGGCCGTTCTCGCCATCGTCGACCGTTTCTTCGGCGCCGACGCCGCGCTGACCTCCGAGGCGCGGCAGGCGCGGCTGGTGGATCGGCTGACCCGGAGCTGGGTCGCGATGCCCCCGGCGCACCCGGTTCTCGTGGCCGGCTCCACCGGCTCGCGCGGGGCGACGGCGCGGCTGATGCAGGCGGTGGCGCGCCTGCCGCAGGGCGCGGTGATCCTGCCGGGGCTCGACCGCGACATGCCCGGCGCGATCTGGGAGACGCTGGCGCAGGTGCGGCGCAGCCCCGGCCTCGGCGGTGAGGATCATCCGCAATATCGCCTCGCCCGCGTGGCGGAGGCGGCGGGCCTCGCGCCCGAGGCGATCCCCGACTGGGCGCCTGGCCAGGAACCGGCCAGTCCGGCGCGCAACCGCATCGTGTCGCTGGCGCTGCGCCCGGCGCCGGTCACCGACCAGTGGCGGCGCGAGGGGCCGTATCTGACCGGCATCGAGGAGGCGCTGGCCGGTGTCAGCCTGCTCGAGGCGCCCAATCCGCAGGCCGAGGCCATGGCGATCGCGCTGGGCCTTCGCGACGCGGCCGAGCGCGGCATGCGCGCGGCGCTGGTCTCGCCCGACCGGGTGCTGACCCGGCAGGTCGCCGCCGCGCTCGACCGCTGGCGCATCACCCCCGACGACAGCGCCGGGCAGCCGCTCGGCCTGTCCGCGCCGGGACGCTTCCTGCGGATGGTGGCCGGCGCGCTCTCCGGGCCGGTCGGCGCGGAGGGCCTTGTCGCGCTGATGGCGCACCCGCTTTGCCACAGCGGGGCGGAGCGCGGCCCGCATCTGCGTTTCGCACGGGAATTCGAACTCGACGCGCTGCGCGGCAAGGTGGCCTTTCCGACGCCGCGGACCCTTGCCGCCTGGGCCGACGCGCGCCCCGCCGGGGATCGGGAGGCCGCGCAGGCCTGGGCCGAGTGGCTGGGCCAGGCGCTGCTGGTGCCGCGGGATCCGGGCCCCCTGCCGTTTGCCGACCGCGTGGCGCTTCAGGTCGAGACGGCCGAGCGCCTGGCCGCGGGACCGGGTCAGGCGGATCCGGGCGAGCTTTACGAGGAAGACGCCGGCAGGGCCGCGGCCGAGCTCGTCGCCGAATTGCGGCGCGAGGCGGAGGCGGGCGGCGCCATGACGGCGCGCGACTACGCGGATTTCTTCACCGCGCTTGCGGCGGATCGCGAGGTGCGCTCGGTTCTCAGGCCGCATGCCGACATCCAGATCTGGGGCACGCTTGAGGCGCGGGTGCAGGGGGCGGAGCTTCTGATTCTGGCCGGGCTGAACGAGGGCGTCTGGCCCGCCGCGCCGGCGCCCGACCCGTGGCTGAACCGGCAATTGCGCGATCAGGCGGGCCTCCGGCTGCCGGACCGTGTGGTGGGGCTGTCGGCCCACGATTTCCAGCAGGCGGTTGCCGCGCCCGAGGTGTGGCTCTGCCGCGCCCGGCGGGATGCCGAGAGCGACACGGTGCCGTCGCGCTGGCTGAACCGGATCGTGAACCTGCTGGCGGGCGCCAGCCCGGCCTCGAAAGCCGCCCTGGCGGAGATGCGCGGCCGGGGTGAGCGATGGCTGGCCATGGCCGATGCGATGATGCGCCCTTCCGCCCCCGTGCCCGCCGCCGCGCGCCCCGCGCCCGCGCCACCGGTTTCCGCGCGGCCCCACCGGATCAGCGTCACCGAGGTGGAGGACCTGATCCGCGATCCCTACAAGGTCTATGCGCGGCGGGTGCTCGGGCTGCGTCCGCTCGACCCGCTCAGGGCGCAGCCCGATGCCGCGCTCCGCGGCTCGGTGCTGCACGAGGTGCTGGACCGCTTCGTCGATGCCTGCCCCGGGACGTTGCCGCCCGATGCCGGCGAGCGGTTGATGGCGCTGGCCGATAGCGTGCTGGAAGAGGCCGCGCCCTGGCCCGCCGCACGGCGCCTGTGGCGCGCGCGGCTGGCGCGGGTGGTGCCGTGGTTCCTGCAGACCGAGGCCGAGCGCCGCGCCGTTGCCGTCCCGTGGCTGCGCGAGGTGCGTGGCGTCTGGGAGGTCGGCGGCCTGCCGTCGGCCCGTCCGCTGGGCCTTGTCGCGAAGGCCGACCGGATCGACCGGCTGCCGGACGGGCGGATCGCGATCTACGACTACAAGTCCGGCCGGGTGCCCACCGAAAACGAGGAACGCGCCTTTTCCAAGCAGCTCTGGCTCGAGGCGGCGATGGCCGCGGGTGGCGCCTTCTCCGAGGGCACCCCGCTCGAGACCGCGCGGATCGCCTATATCGGGCTGGGGGCGCAGCCCGGCACGCTGGAGCATCAACCGACACCGCGGGATATCGCGGCCCTTGCGGCCGAGTTCCGGCGTCTGCTTGCCCATTTCGAGGATGCGCGCGCAGGCTTCCCCTCGCGCCGCGCCGTCCGTGACACGACCTGGAGCGGCGATTTCGACCAGCTGGCCCGTTACGGCGAGTGGGACGAGACCGATCCTGCACGGGTGCAGCCGGTCGGGGAGGGCCGCCCGTGAGCCCGCCGATGGACGACGCCACGCGCGCGCAGGTCGCGGCCGCCGCGCCCGAGGTCTCGACCTGGCTTTCGGCCAATGCGGGCAGCGGCAAGACGCGCGTCCTGACCGACCGGGTGGCGCGGCTTCTGCTGAACGAGGTGCCGCCCGAGCGCATCCTGTGCCTGACCTATACCAAGGCCGCGGCGATGGAGATGCAGAACCGGTTGTTCGACCGGCTGGGCGGCTGGGCGATGATGGAGGAGGGCGCGCTGCGCGATGCGCTGGAGGTTGTCGGCGTCGACCCGGCCCGGCTGACGCCCGAGCTGCTGGCCCGTGCGCGCACGCTGTTCGCGCGGGCCATCGAGACGCCGGGCGGGCTGAAGATCCAGACGATCCACTCCTTCTGCGCCTCGGTCCTGCGCCGCTTTCCGTTGGAGGCCGGCGTGAGCCCCGGTTTCACAGAGATCGACGAGCGCGTGCAGGCCCGCCTGATCGCGGAGCTTCTGGATACGCTGGCCGAAGACCCCGCGCGCCGCGCCGCCATCGACGCGGTCGTGCCCTGGCTGGGCGACGAGGATGGTATCGGCCAACTGGCGCGCGCCGTCGCCGGGAAGGCCGAGGCGCTGGAGACACCGCTTGGCTGGGACGCGATCTGCGCCGAGATGGGGATCGATCCGGGCCTGACGGAGGAGGCCGTGCTCGCCACCGCGCTCACGGGCGACGAGCGCGACATCTGCGATGCGATCTGGCCGCATTTCGACCCCGAAAAGCGGAACGAAGGCAAGCTTCACCGGACCCTGCGCGGGATGCCCTGGGAGGCGATGACGCTGGAACACCTCGCGCGGCTCGAGGAGGTCTGTCTCAGCGGCGCCAAGGCCAAGGCGCCGTTCTCGGCGAAGGGTGAGACCATCGGCAACGCCACGATCCGCAAGGCGATCGGCCCCGAGGTCATGGCCGCCTTCGCCGACCTGACCGAGCGCGTGGAGGCCGCCCGCGCCCTGCGCATCGGCCTGATGAACGCGCGCAAGACCCAGGCGCTGCACGTTTTCGCGGCCGCTTTCCTGCCCGCCTATGCCGCGGCCAAGACCGACCGTGGCTGGCTCGATTTCGACGACCTGATCACGCGCACGCGGCGGCTGCTGGCCACGCCCGGCATCGCGCAATGGGTGCTGTTCCGCCTTGACGGCGGGATCGACCACATCCTCGTCGACGAGGCGCAGGACACCAGCCCCGAGCAATGGGACATCGTGCGCCGGCTGGCCGAGGATTTCGCCTCCGGCGCGGGCGCGCGCGCCGAGGTGCAGCGCACGATCTTCGTGGTGGGCGACAAGAAGCAGTCGATCTATTCCTTCCAGGGCGCCGATCCCGAGGGGTTCGACCGGATGCGCGACTTCTTCGCCGAGCGTCTCAGGGGCATCGGACAGCCGCTCAGGCCGGCCGATCTGCTTTATTCCTTCCGTTCGGCACCGCCGCTCCTGCGGCTGGTGGACGAGGTCTGCGGACCCGACATGCCCGCCGCGCTGGGCGGTGCGGTCGAGCACAAGGCCTTCTTTGCGGAGCGTCCGGGCCGCGTGGATCTGTGGCCGGTCGTACCGCGGCCGGAGAAGCGGGAAGACCCCGCCTGGTACGATCCGCAGGACCTCGTCGCTGACGATCACCACTATGCGGTCCTCGCGGATGCGTTGGCGGCGCGGCTTCGTGCCATGCTCCATGTCGAACGCCCGGTGATCGAGGTGGACCGCGACCTGCGCCCCGTCGAGGCCGGCGACATCCTGATCCTGGTGCGCCGGCGCTCGCCGCTTTTCCGGCAGATCATCGCGGCGCTCAAGTCGCACGAGTTGCCCATCGCCGGGGTGGACCGGACCGAACTGACCAATCCGCTGGCGGTGCAGGACCTTCTGGCGCTGCTGAAGTTTCTCGCCACGCCCGAGGACGACCTGTCGCTGGCCTGTGTCCTGCGCTCGCCCATCGGCGGCTGGAGCGAGGATGACCTCTTCCGCCTCGCCCATGGCCGGAGCGGCTATCTCTGGGCGGCGCTGCGCGCCCGCGCCGGGGAGCGCGCGGATTGGGCCGCGACCCTTGCGATGCTGACGGATTTGCGGGACGCCGCCGATTTCATGCGGCCCTACGACCTGCTGGAACGCGCCCTGATCCGCCACGACGCCCGCCTGCGGCTGATCGCGCGCCTTGGGGGCGAGGCCGAGGACGGGATCGACGCGATGCTGGCCCAGGCGCTGGCCTACGAGCGGATGGAGGTGCCCAGCCTCACGGGCTTCATCGGCTGGCTGGAGAGCGGCGAGGTCACGGTAAAGCGGGATCTGGCGCAGGCCAGGGGCGAGATCCGGGTCATGACGGTGCATGGCGCCAAGGGGCTGGAGGCGCCGGTGGTGATCCTGCCCGATTGCGGCCCGTTCCACGGCGGCAACCGCGGCGTGCGGCTGGCGCGGGAGGGGGATGGCCCCGTCTACTGGCCGCCCGGCCGGGACGAGGCGGCGGAGCCCGTGCGCGCGGCGCTCGAGGCGGCGCAGGCGCGCGAGAAGGCCGAGCGCAACCGGCTTCTCTACGTGGCGATGACGCGGGCGGAAAGCTGGCTGATCGTCGGCGCGGCGGGCGACCTGCCGAGCGACCGGCTGTCGACCTGGTACGGGATGATCGAGGCCGGACTGACGCGCCTGGGCGCCCGGCCCTTCGCGGTTCCCGAACTGGAGGCCGAGGGGCTGCGTCTGGAAGCCGGGGCCTTTCCGCATGCGGGTCCGGCCGAACCGGGGCAGGCGCGCGCGCGCCCGGCGCCGGACCTTCCGCCCTGGACGGCCGAGCCCGCGGCCCCGGCCCCGCGCGACGTGGCGGCGCGCTCTCCCTCGGATCTCGGCGGGGAGAAGGTGGTGGGGCCGGCCGCAACCGGGGCGGGGGAGGAGGACGCGCTGCGCCACGGCCGGCTCGTGCACCTGATGCTGGAGCATCTGCCCGAGCTTGCCGCGCCCGGCTGGCGCGACGCCGCGCCGGACATCGCCGCACTCGAGGCCCCGGACCTGCCCCGCGACGTGATCGACGCCGCCTTTCGCGAGGCCGAGCGCGTCCTGACCGCGCCGCAGCTTGCCCATGTGTTCGCGCCGGACACGCTGGCCGAGGTCGGCCTGACGGGGCAGAGCGCGGCGCTGGGGGCGCCGGTGCTCGGCACCATCGACCGGCTGATCGTCCGCGAGGACAGCGTCACGGCGGTGGATTTCAAGACGAACGCGCTGGTGCCCGAGGGGCCCGACGCCGTGCCGGAAGGACTTTTGCGGCAGATGGGCGCCTATGCCGAGATGCTGGCCGCCATTTATCCCGAGCGGCGCGTGCGCACCGCGATCCTGTGGTCGCGCAGCGGCATGCTCATGGATCTGCCGCATGACCTGGTGATGGCCGCGCTTGCCCGTGCCGCCGCGACTTGACGTGGTCGGGGCCCGTTCATACTTTCGCGGTCAAGTCACATCACCTCAGGAGGGCCACCGCGATGGCTACCGTTTCCGTCACCGACGCCACCTTCGACAGCGAAGTGCGCCAGTCCGCCATTCCCGTCGTCGTGGATTTCTGGGCCGAATGGTGCGGCCCCTGCAAGCAGATCGGCCCCGCGCTCGAAGAGCTGTCGGCCGAGTATGACGGCAAGATCAAGATCGTGAAGGTCAATGTCGACGAGAACCCGAACTCGCCCATGCAGCTGGGCGTGCGCGGCATTCCGGCGCTCTTCATGTTCAAGGATGGCGAGGTCGTGTCGAACAAGGTCGGCGCGGCCCCCAAGGCGGCGCTGCAGAAGTGGATCGACGAAGCGGTCTGATCCCGCGGATCCTGGACAGTCGAAAAGGGCGCCGATTGCCGGCGCCCTTTTTCTTGTCGCCCGAACTCGCCTTGTCCCACCAAAAAAGGGGCGCCCGCTGGGGGCGCCCCTTTCCGTTCGACCCCGGACCGAAGGGAGGATGGTCCGGGTGCAAGCGCGACGCTCAGCCCTTGCTGAAGTCGGGATAGGCTTCCATGCCCAGTTCGGCCACGTCGAGGCCTTCGAGTTCGGCCTCTTCGGAGACGCGGATGCCCATGACGGCCTTGAGGATGAACCACACGATCAGCGACAGCACGAAGGTGGTGCCGACGATGGCCACGATCCCGAGGAGCTGCGTCCCCAGCGCCGCCTCGCCGTGGTAGCCGCCGGTCAGGACGACGGCGATGGTGCCCCAGATGCCGGCGAAACCGTGCACCGGGATGGCGCCCACCACGTCGTCGATCTTCAGCTTGTCGAGCATCGGAACGGTCAGGACCACGATAAGGCCGCCGATCGCACCGATGATGAGCGCGAGGCCCAGCGAGGGCGCCAGCGGCTCGGCGGTGATCGACACGAG
>CAZGHJ010000044.1:0-15409 GCA_964525355.1 uncultured Roseicyclus sp. | reverse complement strand
AGATGGTGCCGGCGGCCGTCGATGCGCTGAAGGACTCCGGCATCCCGGTCGCGGCTGTTTCCACCGGCTTTCCGGCGGGGCTCTCGCCCTATCACCTGCGGGTCAGGGAAATCGAGGAAAGCGTGAGGGCCGGCGCCGCGGAGATCGACATCGTCATCTCGCGCCGCCATGTTCTGACCGGCGACTGGCAGGCGCTCTACGACGAGATGGCCGAGTTCCGCGCGGCCTGCGGGCAGGCACACGTCAAGGCGATCCTTGCGACGGGTGAGCTCGGAACGCTGCGCAATGTCGCGCGCGCCTCGCTGGTGTGCATGATGGCGGGCGCGGATTTCATCAAGACGAGCACGGGCAAGGAGAGCGTCAACGCAACGCTGCCCGTGACGCTGACCATGGTCCGCGCGATCCGCGCCTATGAGGCCGTGACCGGCTTCAAGGTCGGCTACAAGCCCGCGGGCGGGATCTCCAAGGCCAAGGATGCGCTGGTCTACATGGCGATGATGAAGGAGGAACTGGGCGATGCCTGGCTGCGCCCCGACCTCTTCCGCTTCGGCGCATCGTCGCTTCTGGGCGATATCGAACGGCAACTGGAACACCACGTGACCGGCGCCTACTCGGCCAGCTACCGGCATCCGGTGGGGTGAGCGAGCGATGTTCCTCGCCTGGCAATGGATCGCGCTCGTCGTGCTCGCCCTTCTGGGCGGGCTGGCCACCATCCACTACCAGCGCAAGGCCGAGGCCGTGGCCGCGAAACTGTCGAAGGACGACCGACAGGTCTTCTACCAGAAATACATGACCCGCGCCGACCGGGCGAACATGCCCGCGAGGTTCAACGATCTCGCCGCCGCCGCCGACCGGGTGCGCGGCGCGAAAACGGGGGTGACGATCATCTTCGCCGTCACCCTCCTCTTCTTCGTGATCTGAAAAGGCCCCGTCCCATGACAACCCGCGAGATCTTCGACACGATGGAGTATGGCCCCGCCCCCGAGAGCGATGCCGAGGCGCGCGCCTGGATCGCGTCGCGCGGGCCGGCCTTCGGGCATTTCATCGACGGCGCCTTCACGAAGCCCGGGGAGACCTTCGCCTCGAAGAACCCTGCCGACGGGTCATTGCTGGCCGGGATCACGCAAGGCACCCAGGCCGACGTCGACACGGCCGTCGCGGCCGCGGCTCGCGCCTTCCCGAAATGGGCGAAGCTCTCGGATCACGCGCGAGCCCGGTATCTCTACGCGCTCGCCCGGCTGTTGCAGAAACATGCGCGGCTTTTCGCGGTGCTCGAAAGTCTCGACAACGGCAAGCCGATCCGCGAGGCGCGTGACATCGACATCCCCCTCGCGCAGCGGCATTTCTACTACCATGCGGGCCTGGCGCAGCTTCTGTCCGAGGAGATGCCCGACCATGGGCCGCTCGGCGTCTGCGGGCAGATCATCCCGTGGAACTTCCCCCTCCTGATGCTGGCGTGGAAGATCGCGCCGGCCCTTGCGGCGGGCAACACCGTGGTGCTGAAACCGGCGGAATATACCTCGCTCACGGCGCTTCTCTTCGCGGATATCTGCCGCGAGGCGGGGCTGCCGAAGGGTGTCGTGAACATCGTCACGGGCGACGGCGCGACCGGCGAGGCCATCGTGGAGCACGCGGGCATCGCCAAGATCGCCTTCACCGGCTCGACCGCCGTGGGCCGCCGCATCCGCGAGGCGACGGCAGGGACGGGGAAATCCCTCACGCTCGAACTGGGCGGCAAGTCGCCCTACATCGTCTTCGACGACGCAGACATCGACAGCGCCATCGAGGGACTGGTGGACGCGATCTGGTTCAACGCGGGCCAGGTCTGCTGCGCAGGCTCGCGGCTTCTGGTGCAGGAAGGCATCGCGGAGGATTTCCACACCCGGCTGAAGGCGCGCATGGACAAGCTGCGTGTGGGCGACCCGCTCGACAAGTCGATCGACGTGGGGGCGGTCGTGGACCCGGTGCAGCACCAGACCATCGCGCGGCTGGTGGACGCCAATACCGAAGGGCAGGTCTACCACGCCGCGGTGGCCATGCCGGAGGCGGGCTGCTTCTACCCGCCGACGCTGATCACCGGGCTCAGCCCCGCGGCCCCGCTGATGCAGGAGGAGATCTTCGGCCCCGTCCTCGTCTCGGGAACCTTCCGCACGCCGGCCGAGGCGGTGCAACTCGCCAACAACACGCGCTACGGGCTGGCCGCGACGGTGTGGACGGAGAACCTGAACCTCGCGCTCGACGTGGCGCCGAAGCTCGCCGCGGGCGTCGTCTGGGTGAACGCGACCAACCTCTTCGACGCGGCCGCGCCCTTCGGCGGCCTGCGCGAGAGCGGCTTCGGGCGCGAAGGCGGATGGGAGGGCCTGCTGGCCTACATGGCGCCGAAGGCGGCGCTCAAGCCCGCCAAGCCGCTGGAGATCGTCGCCGCGCCCGAGACCGTCGAGGCGCCCGGCCTCGACCGGACGGCGAAGATGTATGTGGGCGGCAAGCAGGCCCGGCCCGATGGCGGCTATTCGCGGCCCGTGTTTTCCAGGCGCGGCGCGCTTCTGGGCCATGTTGGCATCGGCAACCGCAAGGACATCCGCAACGCCGTGGAGGCCGCGCGGGGCGCCGAGAGCTGGACGAAGGCCACGGGGCACCTGCGCGCGCAGGTCCTCTACTACGTGGCCGAGAACCTCGCCGCCCGCGAGGCCGAGTTCGCCAAGCGGATCGGTGACATGACGTCGGTTTCCGCCAAGGCCGCCGAGGCCGAGGTCGCGGCCTCCATCGACCGGCTCTTCGCCTATGCCGCCTGGGCCGACAAGTTCGACGGCACGGCGAAATCCGTCCCGATCCGGGGCGTCGCGCTGGCCATGCGGGAGCCCGTGGGCGTCATCGGCATCCTTGCGCCCGAGGCCGCGCCGCTCCTGGGGGCGGTGTCGCTTCTGGCGCCCGCGATCGCCATGGGCAACCGCGTGGTGCTGGTGCCAAGCTGGCCCGCGCCGCTGGCCGCGACGGATCTCTACCAGGTGCTCGACACCTCCGACGTGCCGGGCGGCGTGGTCAACATCGTCACCGGCGACCCGGGCGAGCTGGGCCAGACGCTGGCCGCGCATCTCGACGTGGACGCGCTCTGGTCCTTCTCGACCCGGGCGGAGGCGCGCGCGCTCGAGGCGGCATCGGCCGGCAACCTCAAGCGCACATGGGTCAGTCAGACCGAGACCCCCGACTGGCTGAGCGCGCAAGGCGGCGGGCGGCGCTTTCTCGAGGCGGCGACGGAGGTCAAGACGATCTGGGTGCCCTACGGCGAGTGAGCCGAGACCTCAGCGCCGGCCTGCGGCCCAGTCCTTCATCTTGGCCCAGCGCACGGCGACGCTGTCCACGAAGGGCTCGATCACCCGGTCCTCGAACCGCTCCCAGATGCGCCAGGCGGTGAAGATCACGAACACGATCCCCAGCAGGATCACGATGTTCAGCCACGGGAACTGCTGCACGTCCGGCCCGGCCACGGGCGTGATCGCGACCGCGTTGGGGTAGACGGAAAACAGGTTCATCCGCCAGCCGTAATGCATGATCGAGACCCATTGCGGGTTATCCCCGGACGAGGCGAGGTTCTGCGCCTCGGTCTGCAGGTCCTGGCTGTCGAACTTGAAATAGGGAGGCCAGAGGAAGGACGTGTCCTCGTTGCGGTAGACGCGCGTGCCGCCGTCCCCCGTCACCGTGTTGATGAAGCGCACGTCCCGCTGCGTCGCGGTCCCGGCCGTCCCGGCATCCGAACTGGCGTAGAAGAACCGGTTCCAGCCATCCAGCTCGGTCAGGATCGATTCGGCGTTCACGATGCGCACCACGTCGCGCTGCGGCAGCGTATAGTGCAGAAACGCCCCGATGATCAGGATCAGCAGGCTGAGAAAGACGATCCGCGGCCAGCGCATGATGGGGCACCCTCAGTTGGTCAGGTAGACGAAGACGGACAAGCCGGCCACAGGTATAACGTAGACGAGGAACACCAGCCAGCGTCGCAGGCGGGCCGCACGCGGGGCGAGGCGGTCATCGACCCAGCGGTCGCGGTCGCCGGGCCGGCCTTCCATCACCCACTCCTCCTCAAGCCGCATCCGGATACCGGACCGCCAGTAGAAGTAGAGGCTGGCGTAAACCACCGTCAGACCGACCAGCAGGAGCAGGACCGTTCGCCCGAAAAGAAGCATCTTGCCTGTCGCCCCCAACGTCTTGACGGGCCCCGACCGGCCCCGATGAATTCCATATAGGGCAGGAGGCCGGGGAATGGCAGGGCCGCCGCCGTCCCGAGGCCGGGATCGCATGTCGCGGTCGGCAAGCCTTCAGGGCGTGTCGACGAAGCCCAGATGCCGCAAGGCGCGTGCGGCCAGCGCGCTGGAAGAGGGATCATCGCCCAGAAGGTCGGCGTTGAGCCGCTTCATCAAAGGGCTCAGGCGTCGCCCATCGGCCAGCTTCCGAATGAAGGCCCCGATACGGTCCGACGGTATCGCGAGGATTCCCTCGGGATCTGTTGTGGTCATGCATAATCCCCCACGGTTGCATGCGACATGCCCCGGCCGGCGCGGCTGGGCGTTTATTGCGGGCCCGGCGATCGCCCGCGTCGAGCTCACAACGTGGTGCGATTCGCGGAGTTCCTGAAGCCGGACATGACGGGATTGCGACAAAAGGCGGCGCAGTTTTCCGAAGGCGCCGCGATTTCGGGCACAAGACAAACCGAGCCCGGGTCCGGACGGCCCGACGAATTTCTCGGGCCGACGCCGTTTTTGGCGCGATTTTTCCGACGGGACAGGCCAAGATGGCCGCAAAACCAAACCAAGGGGAGTGAGGACGTCGATGATGCGCTGGGAAAAACCGGGAAAAGCCCTGCTTGGCACGGGCGTGGTCGCGCTGTTTCTTGGCACGAGCGCCGCCCTGGCGCAGCAGACGGATATCTCCTTGGGCATGGTCCTGGAGCCGCCCAACCTCGACCCCACCGGCGGCGCGGCGGCGGCGATCGACGAGGTCGTCTATGCCAACGTGTTCGAGGGCCTGACCCGCTTTGCCCCGGATGGGTCGATCGCGCCCGCCCTTGCCGAAAGCTGGGAGATCTCGGAGGACGGGCTGGTCTATACCTTCACGCTGCATGACGGCGTCACCTTCCATGACGGTACCGCGATGACCGCGGCCGACGTGGTCTTCAGCTTCGACCGCGCCCGGGCCGAGGACTCGACCAATGCCCAGAAGCCGCTCTTCGCCGGGATCGAAAGCGTCGAGGCCATCGACGACACCACGGTGCGCGTGACGCTGGGCGCGCCCGACGGGGCGTTTCCGTTCAAGATGGCCTGGGGCGACGCGGTGATCGTCGCGCCCGAAAGCGCCGCGACCAACGCGACGAACCCCGTGGGCACGGGGCCCTTCCGCTTCTCCGAATGGGTCCAGGGCGACCGGGTGGAACTGGTGCGCAACCCGGACTACTGGGGCGAGCCCGTGGCGCTGGAGGCCGCGACCTTCCGGTTCATCTCGGACCCCAACGCCGCCTTCGCCGCGATGATGGCCGGCGATGTGGACGCCTTCCCGAACTTCCCCGCGCAAGAGACGCTGGCCCAGTTCGAGGCCGACCCGCGGTTCACGGTCGTCGTCGGCTCGACCGAAGGCGAGACCATCCTCGCCATGAACAATGCGGGCGAGCCGCTCAACGATATCCGCATCCGGCAGGCGATCACCTTCGCGATCAACCGGCAGGACATCATCGACGGGGCGATGTCCGGCTATGGCGTGCCGATCGGGACGCATTTCGCGCCACACAATCCCGATTACGTCGATCTGACGGCCAACTCGCCCCACGACCCCGACCGGGCGCGCGCACTTCTGGAAGAGGCCGGGGCCGAGGGTCTGACGCTGCGCCTGATGCTGCCGCCCCCGACCTATGCCCGGCGCGGCGGCGAGATCATGGCCGCCCAGCTGCGCGAGGTCGGCATCGAGACCGAGATCACCAACATGGAATGGGCCGACTGGCTGGAGCGCGTCTTCAGGGGCGGCGATTTCGACCTGACCGTGATCAGCCACACCGAGCCCTTCGACATCGGCATCTACGCCGATGCCGAGTATTATTTCGGGTACGACAGCGCCGATTTCCAAGCCATGAACGCGGAGCTGGAGGTCACCAACGACCCCGCCGCACGCTCGGAGATCCTGGCCAGGATGCAGACGCAGCTTTCCGAGGATTACGTCAACGCCTTCCTCTTCCAGCTGCCCAAGACGGGCGTGGCCAATGCCGCGATCGAAGGCCTGTGGGAGAACGCCCCCACCCAGGCCAACGACCTGACCGCGGTGCGCTGGACCGAATGACGGCCTGTCTGCGCGGGCCCGGCTCGTATCGGCGCGCAGGCCTTGGGCCACCGCGCCGACCTCCGCTCCGTGGGCGCGCGCGATCGGCCCGGTCCAGGGCATTCAGGTGACCGCCAGCGCCGCGCCTTGCGACCTGATCCCGGCCGGCTGGGGCCCGGAACGCGCCGGTGAACGAAAAAGGCCCCTGCGAAGATCTCGCAGGGGCCGATACCATTCAAATCACATGGCTCAAATCGATCGTGAGCCGGGCCGCACACGCCGCCTCGACACGAAATGACCCCGCCCGAACGGGCGGAAGGCCAGAGAATTTGACTTGGATTCGCCGCAGTGGCTCATCCCCAACACCACGCTCAAAGGTATACGAATTGTTAATGCCAGTCACGAAAAACCGCATGGGTGGCTGCGAAAAAGCGCTGCAGACAGGTCGCGCGGGCGGGGTTTGGGACGAGGTCGACATGATCGCGCCCACCGAAAGACCGGTGCCGGGCCATCAAAAGCATCTGATATCCATATCTTGTACCGAAGTCGCTTCGGTCGCTTGCGCTCTGCAAATCCCGGTGCCCCACGCATCGACCGACCGGATGGCGAACGGCACGCCATGGACGGACACGCGCCCTGTCGCGGTGGGACACCCCGTCAGTCCAGCCGGAAGGGCCTGCGGCATCCCCGATACCGACCGGCCGTCCGCTTCCGACGGGACCGCCGCCGATTCGCCCGGCCGCAGGGGACGAGGTGCATCGTGAAGACCGGCAGTGCCCGAGATCCGGTCAGGCACCGGCCGGCGCGGGAAGTCCGCTCTGGCCAGGCCCCCGGCCGGCGACTAACCTCGGGCCATGTTGCGCTTCATCGCTCTTCGCGCCCTGTCCCTGGCCGTCAGCCTCGCGGTCGCCAGCGTGGTGATCTTCGCGCTGATCCGGGTGATCCCCGGCGACCCGGCAAGCTACATGCTGGGCATGAACGCGACCGAAGAGACCCTCGCCGCCCTGCGCGCGGAACTCGGGCTCGACGGATCGCCGGTCGCACGATACGCGGCGTGGGTCGGCGGGATGCTGACGGGCGATTTCGGCACGTCCTACACCTACCGCGTGCCCGTGTCCGAACTGGTGATGGACCGGCTCTGGGTGTCGCTGCCGCTGGCGATCTACGCGCTGACGCTGTCGACGCTGATCGCCTTTCCGATCGGGGTCATCGCGGCGGCCAATCGCGGCGGGTGGCTCGATCTGGGCATGATGGGCGGGACGCAGCTGGGCATCGCGATTCCGAATTTCTGGTTCGCCATGCTGCTCGTGGTGCTGTTCGCGGTGACGCTCCAGTGGTTCTCGGCTGGAGGCTTCGCCGGCTGGGACGACCCGCTCGCGGCGCTCAAGTCCCTGACCCTGCCGGCCATCGCGCTGGCCCTGCCGCAAGCCTCGATTCTCGCACGGGTGATGCGCTCGGCGCTGCTGGAGACGCTCGGGCAGGACTATATCCGCACGGCCCGCGCGAAAGGGCTCTCGCGGCGGCAGGCGGTGCTGCGCCACGCGCTGCGAAACGCGCTCATCCCGGTGCTGACGATCATCGGACTTCAGTTCTCCTTCCTGCTTGCGGGCACGATCATCATCGAGAACGTGTTCTTCCTGCCGGGCCTGGGACGCCTGATCTTCCAGGGCATCACGCAAAGGGATCTGATCGTGGTGGAATCGGTGACGATGCTGCTCGTCTTCGCGGTGATCGTGGTGACGTTTCTCGTGGACATCGCTTACGCGTGCGTGGATCCGAGGCTGAGGCGCCGATGAGACGCCTGCCCGCTGCGCTGGTCATCGGCGCGATACTCTCCGCCTTCTTCGTGGCGGTCGCCGCGCTCAGCCTCGTCTGGACACCCTACGAGGTCACCGGCGTGTCGGTCCCAGACCGGCTGCAGCCCCCGAGCGCGGCCCATCCCCTGGGAACCGATCACCTCGGACGGGACATGATGTCGATGCTCATGGTCGGCGCGCAGACCTCGATCGCGGTGGCGCTGATCGCGGTGGGGATCGGGATCGGTCTCGGCGTGCCGCTGGGGCTGGCCGCGGCCGCAACGCGGGGCAGCCTGCTCGACGAGATCATCATGCGGGGCAACGACCTCGTCTTCGCCTTCCCGTCGCTGGTGATCGCCATCCTGATCACGGCGCGCTACGGGCCCTCGGCGACCAATGCCATCCTGGCCATCGGGATCTTCAACATCCCCGTCTTCGCACGGGTGGCGCGCGGCGGCGCGCTGCCGCTCTGGACGCTCGACTACGTGATGGCGGCCCGCACGGCGGGGAAGGGACGGGTCCGGATCTCGGCCGAGCACATCCTGCCGAATATCCTGAACCTCCTGATCGTGCAGGCGACGATCCAGTTCTCGCTTGGCATTCTGGCCGAGGCGGCCCTCAGCTACGTCGGTCTCGGAGCCCAGCCGCCGGTGCCGTCCTGGGGCCGGATGCTGGCCGAAGCGCAGACCATGATCTATAGCCACCCGGCGCTCGCGCTCCTGCCGGGGCTTGCCATCGTGCTGATGGTGCTTGGGCTGAACCTTCTGGGCGACGGTCTGCGAGACCGGCTCGATCCGAGGCTGAGGCGGCGGAGAGCGTGATTATTCGTACGAATAATCACACGGTGCGAATTTTCGTACGAAAATTCGGCGCGCGCCCATGCTGAACCTCACGGACCTGACGGTGCGGATCGGAAGCGACCCGATCCTGAAGTCGGTCTCCCTCGGGATCGCGCCGGGAGAGATCTTCGGCCTCGTCGGCGAAAGCGGGTCGGGCAAGTCCATGACGGCCCTCGCCCTGATGGGCCTCCTGCCCGAGGGAGCGTCCGCATCGGGCTCGATCCGTTTCGACGGCCGGGAGCTTCTGACGCTTTCCGAAAACGACTGGTGCAGGTTTCGCGGCAAGGACGCCTCGATGATCTTCCAGGAGCCGATGACGGCCCTGAACCCGGTCCGCACGATCGGCGATCAGGTCGCCGAAGCTCTCACGGTCCACGGGGCCCGAAACGCCGCCGCGGCCCGCGACATCGCGCGGGACCGGCTCGACCGGGTCGGCCTCGGGCAGATCGGGCTCGACACCTATCCGCACGAACTCTCCGGCGGCCAGCGGCAGCGCGTCTGCATCGCCATGGCCATCGCGCTGCACCCGCGCCTGCTGATCGCCGATGAGCCGACGACCGCGCTCGACGTCACCACGCAGGCGCAGATCCTCGAGCTCCTGCGGGACATCGTCGCCGAGGAAGGCATGTCGATGCTGCTCATCACCCACGATCTTGCCGTGGTCTCGGACATGGCGGATCGCATCGCCGTCATGCGCAGGGGCGAGATCGTGGAACACGGCGCCACGCAAACGGTGCTGGCGACGCGCGCGCATGACTATACCCGGGCGCTCCTCGCGGCCTCGTCGCATGTACCCGAGCGCACCTCCCGGTCGCACGGCCCCGTCTTGCTGGAGGTGGATCGCGTGACCCGCCTTTATCCCGGGCGGCGCACCGGGTTTCGCCGCGGGCCGCCCGTCGAGGCCGTGCGCGACGTGTCCTTCCGCCTTGCCGAAGGCGCCTCGCTGGGGCTCGTGGGCGAGTCCGGGTCGGGCAAATCCACGCTCAGCCGCGCGATCCTCGGCCTCGACCCGGTGCAGGGCGGCGATATCCGCCTCTTCGGCACCTCCATTGTCCCGCAGATGCCGCGCAGGCTGAGATCCGGCATCCAGGTCGTGTTTCAGGACCCCTATGGCAGTTTCGATCCCCGTTGGCGCGTCGAACGCCTCGTCGCGGAGCCGTTTCACCTGCTCGACACGCCGCCGAAGGGCTCGGAGCGGCGCGACCGGGTGGCCGAGGCGCTGCGCGCGGTGCATCTGTCGCCCGACGACATGCACAAGTTCCCGCACGAGTTCTCCGGTGGCCAGCGGCAACGCATCGCCATTGCCCGCGCCGTGATCACGCGGCCCCGCATCCTCGTCCTCGACGAGGCCGTTTCGGCACTGGACGTCTCGGTGCGCGCGCGCATCCTCGACCTTCTGGCCGAGCTTCAGGACGAGATGCGCCTGTCCTACCTGTTCGTGTCACACGACCTGACGGTGGTGCGCGCGATCACCGACCGGGTCATGGTCATGAAGGACGGCCGCATCGTCGAAGAAGGCGTGACCGAAGAGGTGTTCGAGGCGCCCGCCCATCCCTATACCCGCCTGTTGCTCGACGCCGCGCCGCGCCTCGATCTGGGCCCCGAGACGCGCATCGAGGCCGAAAGGCAAACCGAGGAAGGAGGCTTGACGTGACCCCCTGGTTCGATATCGAGCACGTGTTCATCGACGGCACGTGGCAGCCGCCCCGACAGGGCGGAACGCTGCCCATGAGCGATCCCTCCACCGGGCGGGAGATCGGGCGCATCGCGCGCGGCACGGCAGAGGATATCGACGACGCCGTGGCGGCCGCAGCGGCGGCGCTTCGCGGCGCATGGGGTGCGACGCCGGCGGTCGAGCGGGGGCGCCTCCTCGCGCGTCTCGGCCAACTCGTCCTCGCGCATGCCGACGCGCTGGCCGAGATGGAGGCCACCGACGTGGGCAAACCACTGACGCAGGCCCGCGCGGACGTCACGGCGCTGGCGCGCTACTGCGAGTTCTACGCCGGCGCCGCCGACAAGGTGATGGGCGAGACCATCCCGTTCCAGCCTGGCTTCACGGTCTACACCCTGCGCGAGCCCATCGGCGTCACGGGCCATATCGTGCCCTGGAACTACCCGATGCAGATCATCGGCCGCTCGCTCGGCGCCGCGCTCGCCATGGGCAATGCCTGTGTCCTGAAACCCGCCGAGGAAGCCTGCCTGACCGCGCTCGCCTTCGCCGACCTGGCGCGCCAGGCTGGCTTTCCGCCCGGCGCGGTGAACGTCGTGCCGGGCCTTGGGCCGGAAGCGGGCGCCGCGCTGACGGCGCATCCGCATGTCGGCCATATCTCCTTCACCGGCTCGGTCGCCACGGGCCGTCTGGTGCAGGCGGCGGCAAGCGCGAACGTGGTGCCGGTCACGCTGGAACTGGGCGGGAAATCCCCGCAGCTTGTCTTCGCCGACGCCGATCTCGACGCGGCGCTGCCTTTTCTCGTGAACGCGGGCCTCCAGAACGCGGGCCAGACCTGTTCGGCCTCCTCCCGCATCCTGGTGCAACGCGCCCGGTTCCAGGAGGTCGCCGAGCGCATGGCCGATGTCTACCGCGCCAAGGTCGCGGGCCCGGCCATGGAAGACCGCGATCTGGGGCCGCTCATCTCCGCGGGCCAGAAGGAGATCGTGACGGGCTATCTCGACCTCGCGGGCCAGGGCCAGCGCGTGGCCGAGGGGCGGGTTGCGCACGACGCCCCCGAGACGGGGCATTACGTGGCCCCGTTGCTCCTTGCCGGGATCGCCCCGGAGGATCGTCTGGCGCAGGAAGAGATCTTCGGCCCCGTGCAGGTGCTGATCCCCTTCGACGACGAAGAGGCGGCCGCCGCGATCGCCAACTGCACGCCCTACGGGCTTGTCGCAGGCGTCTGGTCGCGCGATGGCGGGCGGCAGATGCGGCTGGCGCGGCGGCTGCGGGCGGGACAGGTCTTTCTCAACAATTACGGGGCTGCGGGCGGTGTCGAACTGCCCTTCGGCGGCACCGGGCTGTCGGGGCACGGGCGGGAGAAGGGGGTCGAGGCGCTTTACGGCTTTTCCAGCCTCAAGACCGTGGCGGCGCATCACGGCTGAGGCCCCGTCCTGTGGCCCGCCGCCGCAGGCGCGCGGGGCTTTCGCACGGGCGCTGGCCCCGCTAGGCTGACAGGCAATCGCAAGGCCCAAGGCACCCCGCACCATGACCCGCTTCGGCAAACTGCCCGTCTTCCTCCTCCTGCTCGCGCTGGCGGCGGTCTCGGCCGCGCTTTTCGGCGCGGTGCACAACCAGCTGAGCTACAGCGTCGGCCCCAGCTATTTCGAGGCGCTGAAATTCCCGCAATTCGGCATCCCGGACGACATGTCGGCGCGGATGGGCGCGGCGCTGGTGGGGCTGCAAGCCTCGTGGTGGATGGGCCTTCTGGTCAGCCTGCCGGCCTTCCTCTACGGGCTGGTCGCCGTGCCGCGGACCCAGACCTTTTTCGCCGCCGGGATCGGGGCCATCGGACTTGTCGTGGTGCTTGCCACCTTCGCGGCGCTCCTTGGCCTTGTCGGCGGCATCGTGGCCGACGCCACGGGGCTTCTCGACCGGTTCCTGACGATCCCCGAAGGCCCGGTGCGGGCCGATTTCCTGCGCGCGGGCTTCATGCATGAGGCGGCCTACGTGGCGGGCGGCTTCGGGCTCCTGCTTGCGTTCTGGCCGATGCGACGCGGCCGTCGGATCGACATGGCCCGCGCAAACGGGGGCGCCAGCCGTGGCGCTTGAGGGCAGGACGGCCATCGTCACCGGCGGCGGCTCGGGCTTTGGCGCGGGCATCGCGCGGGTCATGGCGCGCGAGGGCGCGAGGGTCATGGTGGCCGATATCGACGCCGGGGCCGCCGCGACCGTCGCCGGAGAAATCGGCGGTCTGGCGCAGGAGGCCGACGTCTCCGACGGCGCCTCCGTCAGGGCCATGGCGCGGGCCGCGCTGGAGGCCTGGGGCCGCATCGACATCCTTGTGAACAACGCCGGCATCACGCATCTGCCCGCCCCCATGGAAGAGGTCACCGAGGAAGATTTCGACCGCGTTCTCGCCGTGAACGTGAAATCCGTCTACCTGACCGCGCGCGAGATCGTGCCCGGCATGAAGGCCGCGGGCGCGGGCGCGATCCTCAACATCGCATCCACCGCCGGGCTCAGCCCGCGGCCGCGGCTGAACTGGTACAACGCCTCCAAGGGCTGGATGATCACCGCGACCAAGGCGATGGCGGTGGAACTGGCGCCGCACGGTGTCCGCGTCAACGCGCTCTGCCCGGTGGCGGGGGAAACGCCGCTTCTGAAAAGTTTCATGGGCGAGGACACACCCGAGATGCGCGCGAAATTCCTCGCCACGATCCCGCTGGGTCGGTTCTCGACGCCGCAGGACATGGGCGAGGCGGCGGCCTTCCTGTGCTCGGATGCCGCCTCGATGATCACCGGCGTCGCGCTCGAAGTGGACGGGGGGCGCTGCATCTGATGGGGCAGCTTCGCCGCGTGCCGGCCGAGATCACCGTGCTCGCGGGCGATTTCGGGCCGTTTCCCGGCGCACAACCGCTGGTCTTCGCGCATCTGTGGGACATCGCGCCCGATCTCGACCTCGACCATGTGGAGGTGATCCCCGCGCGCGGCGCGCGCGCGCGTCTCGAGGCCTATTTCGAGGCGCCCGTGATCGACAGGCTGGAGGCCGCGACCGGGGCCGGCGAGGCGATCGTGCTGATCCTGCCGGCCGCCTTTTCCGGGCTCGAGCCGCCCGCCCTGCCAGAACACCGGCTGCGCCCGCTCGGGCTCCATCGCGGCACCGTCCGGCACCTCTTGCAGACGGCCTCGGGCCCATGATCCGGCCTGGGCCGCGCAACCTGATCACCGATGTGGCGGGCCTTCTCGTGGGCAATGCCGCCGATGCCGCGATCAAGACCGGCGTGACGGTGCTGACGGCGGACGCGCCCTTCACCGCCTCCGTCAACGTCATGGGCGGCGCGCCCGGCACGCGCGAGACCGACCTGCTGGCCCCCGACCGCACGGTGGAGCAGGTCGACGCGCTGGTCCTCTCGGGCGGATCGGCCTTCGGCCTCGACGCGGCGCAGGGCGTGGCGGAGGGTCTGCGCGCAAAGGGGCGGGGCTTTGCCGTGGGCGGCCTGACCGTGCCCATCGTGCCGGCCGCCATCGTCTTCGACCTCGCCAATGGCGGCGACAAGGGCTGGGACGCCTCGCCCTACCCCGCGCTGGGACGCGCCGCGCTCGCGGCCGCGCGCCCGGACTTCGCGCTGGGGACCGCGGGCGCGGGCACGGGCGCGACGCTGGCCGATCTGAAGGGGGGGCTGGGCTCGGCCTCGGCCACATGGCGCGGCCTGACGGTGGGCGCGCTTGTCGTGGCCAACCCCATCGGGCAGGTCACGGTGGGCGACGGGCCGCATTTCCTGGCCGCGCCCTTCGAGTTCGGGGAGGAGTTCGGCGGCCTCGGCCCCGCGCCGCGCTTCGACCCCGGCGCCCTGCCCCGGACGAAACTGACCGGCTCGGACCGCGAGGCCACCGCCATCGCCATCGTCGCCACCGACGCCGCCCTCGGCAAGGCGCAGTGCGCGCGCCTGGCCACCATGGCCCATGACGGCCTCGCCCGCGCGATCCAGCCCAGCCACGCGCCGCTCGACGGGGACGTGGTCTTCGCCGTCTCGACCGGCACCCATCCGATCCCGTCGGGCCACGAGGGCGCGGTCGACCTGACATGGCTCGGGCACCTGGCGGCGCTATGCCTGTCCCGTGCCGTGGCGCGCGGCGTCTACCACGCGACCCCAGCGCCGGGCGACCCCATGTCCACATGGCGCGCGCGCTTCGGCTGAAACAGGGGGCGCACAGCCTCCGCTTCTGTCCGCCGCGCGGCCGGGTTACCATGACCCCGTCCGTGACAGAGGAGCTTGTCCGACCATGACCCGTTTCGCGCCCGCCGCCGCCCTTGCCGCGGCGCTTCTTCCCGTCCCGGCATCCGCCGACGACATCACCGACGCCCTGACCTCGGCCATCGCCGCCTATGAGGCGGGCGAGACCGAGGACGCGCTGGCCGAGATCGCCTATGCCACCCAGCTTCTGAACGACCTTCAGTCCGAGGGGCTCGCCGCCTTCCTGCCCGAACCGCTCGAGGGCTGGACGCGCGAGGTCTCGGACGATCCCGGCCAGGGTCTGAGCTTCATGGGCGGCGGCAGCGCAGCGGAGGCGACCTACTCGGGCTCCGGCGGCAGCTTCACGATCATGATGATCGCCGACAACCCGATGGTGGGCGCGATGGCCGGTATGCTGGGCAACCCGGCGCTGATGTCCACCATGGGCCGCATCGCGCGCATCGGCGGCGAGAGCTTTCTCGACGCGGAGGGCGAGCTGTCCGCCCTGATCGGCGGGCGTGTCCTGATCCAGGCGAGCGGCGCGGATCTGGAGACGATGTCCGCTCATCTCGCGCAGATCGACTTCAC
>CAZGHJ010000043.1:0-15543 GCA_964525355.1 uncultured Roseicyclus sp. | reverse complement strand
CAAAGGCCCCGCGCGGTCAGTCGTCGCGATGGACCTTCTCGCGCCGCTCGTGACGTTCCTGCGCCTCGAGGCTCATCGTGGCGATGGGCCGCGCGTCGAGCCGCTTGAGCGAGATCGGGTCGCCCGTGACCTCGCAATAGCCGTATTCGCCCTCGTCGATCCGGCGCAGCGCGCTGTCGATCTTGGCGATCAGCTTGCGCTGGCGGTCGCGCGTGCGCAGTTCCAGCGCGCGGTCCGTCTCCTCGCTGGCGCGGTCTGCCACGTCGGGGATGTTGCGCGTCCCGTCCTGCAGCGTTTCCACGGTCGAACGGCTCTCTTCAAGCAGATCGTTCTTCCATGTCAGGAGTTTGCGGCGGAAATATTCGAGCTGGCGCTCGTTCATGAACGGTTCGTCCTCGGCGGGACGGTAGTCTTCAGGCAGAAAGACTTCGGCTTTCATCGTGCTCCCCTCGCCGGGGCCGGCGTCGAAAAATGGGTCTGGCATCTCTTCCCCTCCGGCCCACGGGGGTCGATTACAAGACCGGACCCCACTTGTCACCTCTCTTTAAGGATGTCGCCCTGATTTCGGGCGACCAAAACGCCGCGGTGCAGAAAATCGCGGCGCTGCCTGCGCCCGGGGTGGCGGGGGGCGGTCCGGGGTGCTGGACTTCGCGCCGCGCGCGGCCTAGGTCGCGACCATCGCCGTCACCCCGCGAGAGGCCGCCCATGCGTTTCGAAAGCACGCCCGACTATGTCGCGACCGAGGATCTGACCGTGGCCGTGAATGCCGCCGTGACGCTGGAACGCCCGCTTCTGGTCAAGGGCGAGCCCGGGACTGGCAAGACCGAACTTGCCCGCCAGGTGGCCGGCAGCCTCGGCCTTCCGATCATCGAGTGGCACATCAAGTCCACGACGCGCGCGCAGCAGGGGCTTTACGAATACGACGCCGTCAGCCGGTTGCGCGACAGCCAGCTGGGCGAGGAACGCGTCCATGACGTGGCCAACTACATCAAGCGCGGCAAGCTCTGGGAGGCCTTCGCCGCGGAGGGCAAGTCCGTCCTGCTGATCGACGAGATCGACAAGGCCGATATCGAGTTCCCCAACGACCTCCTGCAGGAACTCGACCGGATGGAGTTCTTCGTCTACGAGACCGGAGAGACCGTGCGCGCCCGCACGCGCCCCATCGTCATCATCACCTCCAACAACGAGAAGGAACTGCCCGACGCCTTCCTGCGGCGCTGTTTCTTCCATTATATCCGCTTTCCCGACATGGAGACGATGAAGCGGATCGTCGAGGTGCATTTCCCGGGCCTCAAGCCGCAGCTTCTGACCACGGCGCTGACGCAGTTCTACGAGATCCGCGACCAGCAGGGGCTGAAGAAGAAACCCTCGACCTCCGAGGTGCTCGACTGGCTCAAGCTTCTTCTGGCCGAGGATCTCGCACCCGAGGACCTGCGCCGCGACGGGGCCTCGGCACTGCCGAAGCTGCATGGCGCGCTTCTGAAGAACGAACAGGACGTGGCGCTGTTCGAGCGGCTGGCCTTCATGGCGCGGGGACACCGCTGAGCGCGGCGTCTGGCGGCACGGCCACACCTGCGGAGGCATTCCGCCACGCGGCGCGCGGGAATCGCTGCGATCTTCACCGAATGGTGCGATATTGCTGCGACGGACCCGCACGCCGGATGCGGGCGGCACGAAACGGAACGGGCCGCAAACAGGCCCGATGAGCGCAGGACCGGGACACAAGGACAGACGGTGACCGAGACATGCCGGATCTCTCCCCTGTCCCCGGCGGACCGGGATGACTGGGGCACGCTCTGGCGGGCCTATCTCGCGTTTTACGACACCGCGCGCCCCGAGACGGTCTTCGACACCACCTTCGCCCGCTACACCGATCCCGGCCGCCCCGACATGCTGGGCTGGATCGCGCGCACGGGTCGGCAGGCGGTGGGTCTCGCGCATGTCATCGTCCATTCCCATGGCTGGCAGGTCGCGCCCGTCACCTACCTTCAGGATCTCTTCGTCGCGCCGTCCCTGCGCGGGCAGGGCCTTGGCCGCAAGCTGATCGAGACAGTCTATGCAGATGCCGATGCCGCCGGGCGGCCGAACGTCTACTGGCTGACGCAGACCGGCAACGCGGCCGCGCGGCAGCTTTACGACCGGATCGGGGTGGCCAGCGATTTCATGAAGTATACCCGCACATGACCGCCCCGCGCCGCCTGGTCCCGCGCCTTGCGCTGCCGGCCGCCGCGCTTGCCGCGCTTGTCGCCTGCACCCCCTCGGGACCGGGCGCGGGCCTGTCCACCAGCGCCGTGGCCGAGCGCCGGATCGCCGCCCTGCCCGGCGAGGCGGTGATGATGAACCGCTTTCCCGCCGCACGGCCCGCCGCGCCCGCCCGCGGCAATGCCGAGATCGCCGCCGATTTCCTCGACCTCGCCTTCGCCATGGAATCGGGCCGGCCCATCGCGCGGATGACGCGCTTCGAGGGGCCGATCGCGATCGCCCTGAACGGCGCGCCGCCGCCCACGCTGATCGCCGATCTCGACGCGCTGATCGACCGGCTGCGCCGCGAGGCGGGGATCGACGTGGCGCGCGTGACCGGCCCCGAGGCCGCCGACGCGCAGATCCGCATCGAGACCCTGCCGCGCGCGCGCATGCAGCGTGTCGTGCCGCACGCGGCCTGTTTCGTGGTGCCCCGCGTCGGCTCCTGGGCCGAGTTCCGGCGGGCCCGCGGCGGGCGGACGCTCGACTGGACCACGCTCGAGACGCGCGAGCGGGTCACGGTCTTCGTGCCCTCCGACGTGGCCCCGCAGGAGGTCCGCGACTGCCTGCACGAGGAAGTCGCCCAGGCGATGGGGCCGCTCAACGATCTCTATCGCCTGTCCGACTCGGTCTTCAACGACGACAATTACCATGCCGTCCTGACCGGCTTCGACATGCTCATCCTGCGGGTCTACCACGATGGGTCGCTTTCCAACGGCATGACCCGCGCCGAGGTCGCCGCGCGCCTGCCCGCGATCCTCGCGCGGCTGAACCCCGCGGGCGAGCGCGCCCCCGCGCGCCCCGTGCGCGCCACCTCCCGGCCCTGGATCGACGCCATCCAGACCGCCCTCGGCCCCGGCACCTCCGAGGCGGTGCGCATCCAGGCCGCCGAGCGCGCCGTGACGATCTCGCGCAATGCCGGCTGGGACGACACGCGCACGGGCTTCAGCTATTTCGCGCTGGGGCGGCTGACACTGTCGCGGGACGTGGAACGCTCGATCGAGGCGTTCCAGCGCGCGGCCGCGATCTTCGAGCGCACCGCGCCCGGCGGCATCCACCTTGCGCATGTGGACATGCAACTGGCGGCCTTCTCGCTCTCGGCGGGCCGCCCGCAGGAGGCGCTGGACCTGACCGGCCGCGCCCTGCCGGCCGCGATGCGCGCGGAGAATGCGGCGCTTCTGGCCACGCTTCAGATGGTGCGCGCCGAGGCGCTGGAGGATCTGGGCCGCACCGCCGAAGCGGGCGCGGTGCGGCTCGACAGCCTCGGCTGGGGCCGCTATGGCTTCGGCTCGAACGCGGCGGTGGGCGCGCGGCTGAGCGAGGTCGCGTCGCTGTCGCCCTGAGGCGAGGCGGGACTGACATGCTGAACGTGATCGGAGCGGTGGTGGGCATTGTCCTGGGCCTTGTCGTGGCGCGGCGGCGCGGCGGCAACCGGGCGGATCTGGCGCAATACGCCGCCGTCTTCGCGATCCTGGGCTTCCTGCTCGGCACCTTCGCGATGCTCCTTCTGCCTGCCCCGGCGTGACGCACGCGCGCATCGCGCATTTGCATCCGCGTGCTTCGGACCTAAGCTTCGCCCCATGTTCCTGCCCTTCTTCGAGACCCTCCGCGCCGCCCGCATCCCCGTCTCGCTGCGCGAATATCTCGCCTTTCTGGAAGGGGTTTCGGCGGGACTGGTCACTTATGACGTGGACGGGTTCTACTACCTCGCCCGCACCGCGATGGTGAAGGACGAACGCCATCTCGACCGTTTCGACCAGGCCTTTGCCCATGTCTTCGGCGGGCTCGAGGCGATCACGCCCGAACAGGTGCTGGAGGCGGCCGAAATCCCGGCCGATTGGCTTGAGAAACTCGCCGAGAAGCACCTCACCCCCGAGGAGCGCGCCGAGATCGAGGCGTTGGGCGGCTTCGACAAGCTGATGGAGACCCTGCGCGCGCGCCTGCGCGACCAGCAGGGCCGCCACCAGGGCGGGAACAAGTGGATCGGGACGGCGGGCACCTCGCCCTTCGGCGCCCACGGCTACAACCCCGAGGGCGTGCGCATCGGCCAGGACCGCTCGCGCCACCGCCGCGCCGCCAAGGTCTGGGACAAGCGCGAATTCCGCAACCTCGACGGCGACGTGGAACTGGGCACGCGCAACATCAAGGTCGCGATGAAGCGCCTGCGCCAATGGGCCCGCGACGGTGCGGCGGACGAGCTGGACCTCGACGGCACGATCCGCGCCACGGCGGAAGCCGGCTATCTCGACGTGAAGACGCGCCCCGAGCGGCGCAACGCGGTGAAGGTGATCCTGTTTCTCGACGTGGGCGGGTCGATGGACGACCATGTCCGCGTGGTGGAAGAGCTCTTCTCCGCCGCCCGCGCCGAGTTCAAGCATCTTGAATACTACTATTTCCACAACTGCCTCTACGAGGCCGTCTGGCGCGACAACCGCAGGCGGTGGTCCGAGCAGATCCCGACCCACGAGGTGATGAACACCTACGGGTCGGACTACAAATGCATCTTCGTTGGCGACGCCTCGATGAGCCCCTACGAGATCGCCTTCGCGGGCGGCGCGAACGAACACTGGAACGCCGAAGCCGGCCAGGTCTGGCTGGAACGCGCGCGGGCGCAATGGCCGAACCATCTGTGGATCAATCCCGTGGCCGAGCGCTACTGGGACTACACCCGGTCGATCGGCATGATCCGCCAGATCTTCGAGGGCGCGATGGTGCCGATGACGCTGGAAGGGATCGACCGCGGCATGCGGGCGCTGGGGCGCTGAGGCGGGCGCGGGTCTGCGCGCACGGGGGCCGGGGCCGGACCGCCGCGGCGCGACATCCCCGACACCCGACAGGCCATTGCCCGCCCCCGTCCGACGCCCCATATTCCGCCCATGCTCAAGTTCACACCGTTCCTCCTGGCGATCCTCTACGCGCTTGCGATGTACCAGTTCTCCTCGTGGCGCACGCGGCGGGAACTGGACGCGCGCTCGACCGAACTGGCCGATGCCAGCTTGCGCAAGCTGACCGACCGCATGGCCGAGGCCTTGGGGATGGAGCGTATCCGCGTCAATCTCTACGAGGTGGACGTGGTCAACGGCCTCGCGGCCCCTGACGGGCGCATCTTTCTCACCCGCGGCTTCTACGAGAAATACCGCCGCGGCGAAGTTTCGGGCGAGGAACTGGCCTCGGTCATCGCGCATGAACTGGGTCACGTGGCGCTCGGGCACACGCGGCGGCGGATGATCGACTTTTCCGGCCAGAACGCGATCCGCGTGGCGCTGGCCAGCGTGCTCGGCCGGATCCTGCCCGGCTTCGGCATCTGGATCGCGAACATGCTGACCACGCTTCTGGCCGCGCGCCTCAGCCGGCAGGACGAATACGAGGCCGACGCCTATGCCTCGGCGCTGCTGGTGAAGGCCGGCATCGGCACGGGGCCGCAGAAAAGCCTGTTTTCCAAGCTCGAGAAACTGACCGGCATGGGCGGCACGGGCATGCCCGTCTGGCTGATGAGCCACCCCAAATCGGCCGAGCGCATCGCCGCCATCGAGGCGCTCGAGGCGCGCTGGTCGAAGGAATTGCCCAAGCCCTGAGCCTAGCGCGACAGCGCCTTGCCCAGCCGCGGCAGCCGTGCGCGTTTCAACAGCCCGCGCATCTCAAGCGTCTCGCCCGACAGGCGTTCCGCCTCGGCATGAATGGCGCGGACAGAGGCCGCAACGGTCTGAGGCGCGCCTCCGAGAAGCCCCAGCAGAAAGGCGTCGGGATGCACCGCGGCAAGGCCCAGGGGCAAAAGCTCGCGGCGCGGGAAATCCCTCAGGTTCAGCGTGACGATCCCCGCGGCACCTGCGGCCCGCGCGCTCGCCAGCACGTGGATATCGGCCGGATCGGGCAGCCAGAGCGCCGCCTCCTCGCCCGGGTCATGGTCCACGCGCGCGGCGGGGAAGCGGACCGCGAGCCGCGCGATCTCTCCCTCGGCCAGAGCGGCATCGCCCGGCCCGCCAAGGCGCAGGGCGGTGCGCCGCCATTCTTCCAGGATGCGCGGCGACCAGACCGGGCGGAAAAGCCCCGCCTCGGCCACGCCCAGCAGGATCTCGCGCTGGACCGTGGGATAGAGCACGCAGGCATCCAGCACCCACGGGCCCTCGCCCGCGCTCATGGCATCAGCCGGAAGCCCAGCGCCTTGAGATAGCCCGTCTCCGTCAGGCTGGGGTGCTGCGGATGGTCGGGCCCCGCGAACCCGGTATGGATCAGCCGCGGATCGCGGCCCGCCCGGCCCAGCCCGCGCAGGCACGCCGCGCGGAACTTCGCCAGATCGGCGGCATGACTGCACGAGCACAGGATCACGACGCCACCCGGCGCGACCAGGTCGGCCGCCATCCGCGCCACGCGCTCATAGGCGCGCAAGCCCTGCGTCAGCGCCGTTTTCGAGGGCGCGAAGGCCGGCGGGTCGCAGATCACGACATCGAAACGCGCGCCCTCGGCGGCCAGCGCGGCCATCGTGTCGAAGGCGTCGCCCGTCCGCGTCTCCAGCCGGTCCGCCGCACCGCTCGCCTCGGCCCCGGCCCGCGCCAGGTCCAGCGCCGGGGCGGAGGCATCCACCGCCAGCGCGCCCGAGGCCCCCGCGGCCAGGCAGGCCAGCGCGAAGCCGCCCACGTGGGAGAACACGTCCAGCACCCCCGCGCCCCGCGCCACGCTCGCGGCAAAGGCATGGTTCGGGCGCTGGTCGTAGAACAGCCCCGTCTTCTGCCCGCCCATCACGTCGGCCTTGTAGACGGCCCCGGTCATGGGCACGTCGAGCGGCCCCTCGGGCGCCGCGCCGCGCAGCATCGCGATCTCCTCGGGCAGGCCCTCGGCCGCGCGCGCCCTCCCGCTGCCGTTCTTGACGATCCGCGTGGCCCCGGTCAGCTCGACCAGAACATCGGCGATCTCCTCCAGCCGATCCTCCAGCCAGACCGCGTTCGGCTGCACCACCAGCGTGTCGCCGAACCGGTCCACGATCAGGCCCGGCACCCCGTCGCCTTCCGCATGAACCAGCCGGTAGAAGGGTTCGGCGTAGATCCGGTTGCGCAGGTCGAGCGCCGCGCCGAGCCGCCGCGCGAGCCAGTCGCGGTCGATCCGCGCGGCAGGGTCACGGTCCAGAAGCCGCAGCCCGATCCGCGCCTCCACCGTCGCCACGCCCAGCCCCAGCGGCTGGCGCCCGGCGTCCTCCAGCAGCGCGAGCGCGCCGGGGGCCAGCTTCCGCGCGCGGCGGTCGAGCACCAGGTCGTCGGACCAGGCCCAGGGGTGGCCATGGCGGATGCGGCGGGCATCGGCCTTGGGTTTCAGGCGCAGAACGGGCAGAGCGTCGGTATCCATGACGCTCCTTTACGCGCGCGGACCGGCTTGCGAAAGGGTCAGCCGCCCTCGCGCAGCCCCGCGACCGCGGCGCGCGCGCCCTGCAACATCCAGGCATGTTCCGAGGCGATGAAAAAGACGCTGACGCCGTGCGCCTCGGCCAGCGCGCGGCCCGCCGCGGCATTCGGCACGAAGGTCATGAAGGCGCAGCCCGCCGCGCGCGCGGCCGCGCCGGTGACGGCATAGGCGCGCGCCACGTCTTCGTTGTCCTGCCGGTCATGGCCGTAGCCCACGCTGAGGTCCGCGGGCCCGAGGAACAGCGCGTCGATCCCCGGCGTCGCGGCGATGTCGGGGGCGGCCTCCACCGCCTCGGGGTCCTCGATCTGCGCGATGACGAGCGTCTCGGCCGAGGCGGCCAGAACCTCCGGCATGCTGCGCGTGGCGAAGCCCGCCCAGCGGCTGGACCCGGCATAGCCGCGCCCGCCCGGCCCGAAGCGCGCGGCCCGCGCCACGGCCTGCGCCACCGCGGCGTCGGTGACATGGGGCACCACGACGCCGTGCGCGCCGGCATCGAGCGCCATGCCGATCTCGGAGGGCGCGGCCGAGGGCACGCGCACGAGGACCGGGAAATCCGCCGCCCGCGCCACGGCGCAGAGAGCATTGAGCGACGCCCGGTCGAACGGGGCGTGCTCGGCGTCGAAACAGACGAAATCGAGGCCGCCGAGGATCAGGACCTCGAGGATGTCGACCGCGGGCGTCTTCATGAAGGTGCCGGCCAGCGGCGCGCCCGCCATCACCCGCGCGCGGAACCCGCCCGCTCCGCCCGGCCCGGCGCCGGTGTCCGTCTGTGCCATGTGCTGCCCCTCCTGCGGCCGGTCTTCGCGCGCGCGACATCGCGCTGCATCGCGGCGCGCCGAGCCTGCCTCCGGCCCGTGGCGAATGCAATGGCGCGCGGCGCGGGCGCGCGGATCACTCCGGCAGGTTGTCGAAGTCGATCGGCGCGGTTTGCGGCGCGAAATCCAACGGCGCGGGCGCAGGCTCGAAGCCCCCCGGCGCGGGAAGATCGGGCAGGTCGGGCGCCATGCCGGCGCCGGGGCCCGGATGGCCCGGATCGGGAAAGCCCGGCTCCGGCAGATCGCCGGGGCCGGACGGTGCCCCAAGCGGCCCAGGCTCCGGCAGCGCACCACCGGGGAGATCGCCACCGGGCGCGCCCCCCGAAGGACCGTCCCCCCCGCCCATCGGCCCGTGCGGCGCCGCGTCCATCGCGGCGCCCTTGGGATCGAAGCCCCCCGCGCCGGGCCCGCCCGGAGGCGGCGCGGGCAGCCCGGCGGCCTGCGCGCCGGCGCCGGCCCGGGCCGGGCCCGGCGGCACCATCCTGACCGGCGAGGTGCCGACCGGCGCGACGAGGCGCAGGGCCCGGTTTCCGCCGATCTGGCCCAGCCGCCCGGTGACCACATGGCGCCCGGCGGGCGTCTCCAGCCGCACGGAGGCCAGCTCGTCCGGGCCGAAATGGATCAGGTCGCCGGGCTTCAGCCGCTCGACCTCGCAAAGGCTGCGGCGGGTCCGCAAGAGCACGGCATCGAGTTCCAGTTCGGCCTCCTGCATCGCGGCCGCCATCGCCGCCTTCCACTCGGCCGGCTGCGCCTCCGGCGGCGGCGCGGCCGTCCGCGGGCCGGCATCGGGGGCGCGCGCGGGCCCGGTGCAGGGCAGGATCAGCACGACCTGCCCCTCTCGCGGCACGTCCTCGCCCAGCGAGACCGTGGCCGACAGAAGGTGATAGGCCCGCTCGGGCATCAAGAGCGGCAATTGCCGGCGATCGGGCACGGCGCTTCCGAAACTCATCCGCTCGGGCCAGTCGCGATCCTCGTGCTCGGTCGTCTCGTGGGTCCAGGCCGCAAGGCCGAGATCGAGGAAATCGCGGCTCAACGCCTCGTCGATGCGGGTGACGGGCCGCGGCGGCAGGCCGCGCGCCTCGACCTTGCCGGTGGTCTGCACCTCGATCAGCGCGTCGACCACGCCATGGGACAGGCCGATCAGCCCGCGATGGCCGTCGCGATCCTCCAGCGCCGCCACAAGGCCCGTTTCCGGCAGCGCCTCGAGCCCCGCCGCCAGCGTCGCGCGCTCGGCGATGGTGACCGTGTCGGGGACCACGTTCAGCCCCTTGAAGGCCGCACCGGCGCGGCGCAGCGTCCGGTCCCACGCGCGCGACAAGGCCGGCGTCCGGTCACGGGCCACCTCGGCCTCCCGCTTGTGAACGGCGACCATGCGGGCGAGAGCGCCGCCGGAACGGGCCTTTTCTGGGCCGGAAGGGTCAGTCATGGCATGTCGTTGGGCAACCGGACGGACAGGAAACGGGGACGGAAACGGATGACGCGCAAGGCCTTCTGTGCCACACCGCCGGTAAACAAAGTCCTAGCCGCCCAGGGGTTTTGGCCGAAAGACGGCCGCGCCGGATCAGGCCGCCTGCGCCCTGCGCAGCGGCAGGCGCACGACGAAGCGCACCCCGCCGGCCCCCGGCTCATGGACGAGGCTCCCGCCCAGCCGCGCCATGATCTCGCGGCTGATCGCCAGGCCCAGCCCCGCGCCGGGCGCGCCGCGCGCGGTGTCGAGGCGCGCGAATTTCTCGAACATCAGCGCGCGCTGCCGCTCGGGGATGCCGCGCCCGTTATCGACAAAGGCGATCTCCACGCCGCCCGCGCGCTGCCGGACCTCGACGTGCAGTTCCGGGGTCTCGGCATCACAGTATTTTTGGGCGTTGGAGATGAGGTTGATGAAGACCTGCGCCAGCCGGTCGGCATCGGTGTGAAGCGTCACGCGCTCGGTCTCGGGCTGGCGCCGGATGGCGATCCGCCCGCCCTCGGCCAGCGCGCCGGCGGCATGGATCGCGCGGTCGAGCACCGGGCCAAGCTCCGCCGGTGCCTCGTGCAGCGTCACCAGCCCGTGTTCCAGCACGCTGAGATCCAGAAGGTCGTCCAAGAGCCGCGTCAGCCGCAGGCTTTCGTCGTGGATGATCCGCGAAAATCGCGCGCGCGCCGCATCGTCGAGCGGGTCGGCCTGCATCAGAATCTCGGAAAACGACCGGATCGAGGTCATCGGCGTGCGCAACTCGTGGCTGATCTGGCTGAGAAAGGCGTCCTTCTGCGCGCTGAGCTCGGTCAGCTTCGCGTTGACCTCGCGCAGGCGGCGGGCGGTCTGGGCAAGCTCGGCCGATTTCGCCTCGAGCTGGCTGGAATATTCCATGATCTGCGCCGTCTCGTCGGCCACGGCCAGCAGGTCGCGCACCGACACGCTGGCGCCGCCAGTGATCTGCGCGACCATCGCGTGCGCCGTCGCCGCGCCCACGGAACCCGACAATTCGCGTTCCAGCCGTTCGAGGAAATCGGGCGTGGGCTCGGGCAGGTCGCCGTCGCGGCCCTGCGCGCGCGCCATGTCCTGAAAAAGCCGCCCGGCCCGCCCCGAGCCTAGGATGCGCTGCGCCATGATCAGCAGGTCGTCCGCCGTTCCCGCTGCGCCGCGCCAGCCCAGCGCCGCGCGCGAATGGTCGTAGACATTGACGAATTGCGCGCCCTGAAGCCGCTCCAGCGGGCTGGGGAAGGAAAAAAGCGAGCCCAGGATGAACAGAAGCGTGTTCAGCCCCAGGGACAGGATCATCGCCGTCAGAAGCGGGTCCGTCGCCTGAAGCCCCAGGGGCGTCGCGGGGCTGAGCCAGGTCAGGCCGAAGGGCCCCGTCTGCAACATCGCGGGCACCAGCCCCCCGGTCTCGGCGATGTTGGGCAGCAGCAGAAGCCACGCCCAGATCGCGAAGCCCGCCCCGATGCCCAGGCCCGCGCCCACCCGCGTGGCCCCCCGCCACAGGATGCCCCCCAGAAGCGCGGGCAGCACCTGCGCCACGCCCAGAAACGCGATCAGCCCGATCTCGGCCAGCGCATCCGCCCCGCCCGACAGGCGGTAATAGCCCAGGCCCAGAAACAGCACGCCGCCGATGGACAGCCGCCGCGCCATCAGCGCCACGCGCCGCATGTCCCCCGACATCGGGTCCTCGTGGCGCGTCGCGCGCAGCCAGAGCGGCACGATGATGTGGTTCGACACCATCGTCGACAGCGCCAGCGCCGCCACGATCACCATCGACGTCGCCGCCGAGAACCCGCCCAGAAACACCAGCAGCGCCAGCCCGTCCTGCCCCATCGCCAGCGGCACCGTCAGCACGAAGAGATCCGGGTTCTCGCCCGCCTCCGGCAGCGACAGGCCCACCACCGCGATGGGCACCACAAACAGCGAGATCAGCAGCAGGTAGAGCGGAAAGGCCCAGCCCGCGGTCGCCAGGTGGCGCTCGTCCGAGTTCTCCACCACCAGGATCTGGAACATCCGCGGCAGGCACAGGATCGCCATGGCCGACAGTGCCGTCAGCCCCACCCAGCGCGCGCCGTTCCAGTTGGCCTCGGCCACCGGGCTCGCCTCGATCCGCGCCAGCATGTCCGCCGGTCCGTCGGCCACGCCCCAGACCACGAAGACGCCCACGGCGAGGATCGCGCAGAGCTTCACGATGGCCTCCAGCGCGATGGCCGACACGAGGCCCGGATGCCGCTCGTTCACGTCGAGCGAGCGGGTGCCGAAGACGATGGTGAACAGCGCCAGCCCCCCCGCCACCCAGATCGCCGACTGCCCCGTGTCGGGCGCCACCAGCGCACCGGGCCGGCCGAAGACCTCGAAGCTCGCCGTGACCGATTGCAGCTGGAGCGCGATATAGGGCGTCGTGCCGATCACCGCGAGCACCGTGACAAGCGCCGCAAGCCCGCCCGACTTGCCGTAGCGGCTCGAGATCATGTCGGCGATCGAGGTGATCCGCTGCGCCCGCCCGATGCGCACCATCTTGCGCAAAAGCCAGTACCAGCCGATGAAGATCAGCGTCGGCCCGAGGTAGATCGTCAGGAATTCCAGCCCCGAGCGCGCCGCCGAGCCCACCGCGCCGTAAAACGTCCAGGCCGTGGTGTAGATCGACAGCGACAGCGTGTAGGTGATGGGCGAGCCCAGCCAGCGCGCCTTGCCCTCGCCGGCGCGTTTTTCCGCCAGGAACGCCAGCCCGAACAGCCCCGCCACATACAGCACGCAGACCGCCACGAGACCGTCGAAGCTCAGCATGTCAGGCCCCGGTCTCGTCGTCGGCGCCGGGGGCCCCCTCGGGGCCCGGCTCGGCCAGCGCGCGGCTGACCAGCATCGCCACCGCGATCAGCCCCACCCAGACCACGAAACAATAGACCAGCCAGTCGGCAAGGGTCGTGCCCGCCTCGCGGCTGGTGTTGTCGGTGATGAAGACCGGCCCGAAGAACAGGATCATGCCCAGCACCGGCAGCAGCCGCGCGGCATCCTGAAGCCGGTTCTTGCGATAGGTCCTGCGCGTCAGGAACAGCCGCCGGGCCATCTGCGCCCTCCCCCCGCCCGCGCTCAGCCGCGCTCGCCCGGACCGGCGGCGCGCAGCGGCTCGGGCGGCCGGCGCCCGCCCGCGGCCAGCCGGCGGACCTCGGACAGAAGCTCGCCGTTGGAGAAGGGCTTGATGAGAAAACCGTCGGCCCCCAGCGCCATGGCCTGCTCGCGGTCGCGCGCCTGCCCCTTGGCGGTCAGCATCAGCACCGGCAGCGCCGCCGTCTCGGGCCGGGCGCGCAGGTCGCGCAGGATGTCGAAGCCCGACCGGCCCGGCAGCATCACGTCCAGCACCACGAGATCCGGCGCCACGCGCGCGATCTCCGACAGCGCCGTCTCGCCCTTGCCATGGCCCAGCACGTCCCACCCGTCGCGGGACAGGATGAAACCGATGGCCTCGAGAATGTTGGCCTCGTCCTCGACAAGGAGAATGCGTTTCGCCACGGCCGCCCGCCTCCCTCGGGTCCCGTTCAATGTGAAGGTCGCCGGCGCGTTAGGCAACGACGAACTGAAAACGCGGTGAATGCGCCCCCTAGCGGCGCGCCGGGCAGGCCTCGCGCGGGCAGACGGCACAGCCGGGGCCGGCCGGAACCGGCGCCGCGGCATTCGCGGTGGCGGTGGCGGCCGCGCCGTCGGGGTCGGGCGCGGGCGTGACCAGCATCGTGGCCTGCATCACCGGCGCCTGGCCGAAGCCCGCGGGCGCCACGCTCTGCGCCACGGCCCAGCTGACAAACCGCGCGCCGTTCGGCATTTCCAGAAGCGCGCTGTCGGGCTGTCCCGGCCGCGAGAGGGCGCGGTAGAGCGGCCAGAGCGGACAGCCCGGCCCGAAACGCGGAATGGAAAACGCCGCCAGCCGCCGCCGGAACAGCAGCGCGCCCGAGGCATCGCAGACCGCAAGCCCCAGGGGCGGCACCCCCTCTCCGCGCGGCAGGGTCGCCAGCCGCCGAAGCACCAGTGCCACGTCGCCCTGCCCCAGATGGGCAAGCGCATCGGGCCGGAACCCCGCCGCGCGGGCGGCCGGCATCAGCTCGCGCAACGGCAGGCGCGCGGCATCCCCGGCATAAGCCTCCAGCATCGCCCGGCCCCGCGCCCGACAGGCCGCGTCGTCCATGCCCGCGCTGCGGTCCAGCACCCGGCCGATCGCCCGCGCGCCGAAGCTCTCGATCTCGGCGAAATGGTGGTCGTTGGCCTCGAACATGGCCTCGGCCGTCTCGACGGGCGTGGCCGACAGCGGCGAGGCGCCGCCCATGTCGGGCCCGGACACCTCGAACTGGCCCAGCATCGCGGTGGCCTTCAGCGACAGCCGCTCGGCCTCTTCGTGCAGGTTGCGATGAAACCGGCCGAGCCAGGCCGCGTCGAGATCGCGCTCGCGGGCGAGGATCTCGGCGGTCGACCGGATCGCGGCGGCGCTCGACAGGATGTCGTGCATGGTCTCGGACAGGACCGGGTCGTGGCCGATCCGGTCGCGCAGCCCCTCGAGCGCGGCCTCGAGCTCGGAAATGCGCTTTCGCTGCTGCACCAGAAGGTCGGTCCAGCCCGGAAACCGCGCCGCCAGATCGTCGATCCGGTCGGTCTCGGGCCCCGCCCCCGCGCCGGTCCCGAGATCCTGCGCCGCCAGCCGCAGCGTGTCGTGCACCGTGGCGTCCACCCCGTCGGCCAGAAAGCCCGGCTCCACGCCGAGGCAGCGCGCCAGCTCGATCAGAAGCTTGCCGCCGATCTTCCTGCGATTGTGCTCGATCAGGTTCAGGTAGGAGGGCGAAATCCCCGCCTGCTCCGCCAGGCTCGCCTGTTTCAGGCCCAGCAAAAGCCGCCGCTCGCGGATGCGGCTGCCGGTCAACCGGGCCCGCGCGGGGCGATCTGCGGTCAGGGTCATCGGCTCTCCCGGTGCGGCTTTACACGTGCGTTTTACAGCCTCGCGCCGTCTTTTCATAGGCTTGGCCGCCAGGTCTCGGCATTCTGTCAAATATCCGCTGCGACCATCGCCCGCTTGCCATGACCGCGGCGATGCGAAATGTTGCGGACAAAGCGCCCGGACGGCGGCCGCCCGATGCCCCCGCCCCGGCCCACGTGCATCGATCCATGGGAGGAGAGAGCCAGGATGCCCAACGACATGACCCCGCCATCGCCCGACTTCGCCGCGAAGGCCCATCTCGACAGTTCCGGCTACGAGGCTATGTACGCCGCCTCGATCTCCGACCCCGACGCGTTCTGGGCCGAGCACGGGCGCCGGATCGACTGGATCAAGCCCTACTCCACGGTCAGCAACGTCAGCTTCACGCCCGGCGACATCTCGATCAAGTGGTTCGAGGACGGCACGCTGAACGTCTGCGCCAATTGCGTCGACCGCCACCTGGCCACGCGCGCCGACCAGACCGCGATCATCTGGGAGCCGGACGACCCGAACGACGCCGCCCGGCACATCAGCTACCGCGAGCTTCACGCCGAGGTCTGCAAGATGGCCAACATCCTCGAGGACATGGGCGTCCGCAAGGGCGACCGTGTCATCATCTATCTGCCGATGATCCCCGAGGCGGCCTACGCGATGCTCGCCTGCGCCCGGATCGGGGC
>CAZGHJ010000042.1:7308-15858 GCA_964525355.1 uncultured Roseicyclus sp. | reverse complement strand
TCCTCGACCAGCGCGGTCTTGTTGATCGCGTAATTCGCGGCCTGGCGCACGGCCTGTTCGGTAAACGGCCCCTCGCGCATGTTGAGGATCAGGAACCACAGGTGCGGCCCCGCCTGTTCGGCGATCTCGAAGCCCTCGCCCCGGAACTCGGAAAGCGCCACGGGCGGCACCTCGACCATCAGGTCGATGCCGCCCGACAGCATCTCGGCCACGCGGGTATTGGCATCGGTGATGGGGCGGAAGATGACCGCGTCGAGTTCCGGCGCGCCGTCCCAGTAATCGGGATTGCCCTCGATCACCACGGCCTCGTTCGAGCGCCATTCGGTGAAGGTGAAGGCGCCGGTGCCCGAGGGGTTGCGGCCGAAGTTTTCCCCATGCTCCATCACCGCGGCGGGCGAGACGATGAGGCCGGTGGGATAGGCGAGGTTCGACAGGAAGGGCGCGTAGGGTTCGCTGAGCGTGAAGCGCACGGTCAGGGGGTCGACCGCCTCGACGCTTTCCACGGAGGAGAAGAAGAACGACAGCGGGAAGGGGCCGGTGTCGTGATAGGGGTGATCCTCGTTCAGCATCCGCTCGAAGTTGAAGACCACGGCCTCGGCATCGAAGGGCGCGCCGTCGTGGAAGCTGACGCCCTCGCGCAGGGTGAAGGTGTAGACGGTGCCGTCCTCGGAGATGGTCCAGTCGGTGGCAAGCGCGGGCTCGACCTCCAGCGTGCCCGAGGCGTAGCGGACGAGGCCATCGTAGACGTTCATCAGGATGCGGAAGTCGTTCACCGCCGTCACCGCATGGGGATCGAGCGCCTGCGGCTCGGCCACCTGGCCGACGACAAGGACGCCGGGCGGGGTCTGGGCCATGGCCGGCGTGGCAAGCGCCAGCGCCAGCGCCGCGCCCGAGGCGAGCGCCGCGCGGCGGGTCATGTCGAGAAGTTTCATGGGTCGGTGTCCTCTCCTGTCGGGTGGGCATGCGGCGATGCCCCGGAATTTTTCACTATGAATTCGATCAGGCCAAATTATCATGATAATTGCAAGTTTGCGGCAACCGGGTTCCCCACGTGACCATTTCCATCCTCGCGATCGATGAAAAAACAGGCCGAATGGGCGGGGCGGCGGCCACGGGAAGCCTGTGCGTGGGCGGCTGGGTGCTGCGCGGCCGGCCCGATTCGGGCCTCTCGGCCAGCCAGGGCACCGCGCCCTCGACGCTCTGGGGCGAGGCGGTGCTGGAGCGGATGCGCGCGGGCCGGAGCGCGGCGGACGCCGTGGCGGATGTCACCGCGCCCGACACGGGCCGGGCGCATCGTCAGCTTGCCGCGCTGGACCCGGCTGGCGGCACGGGCGCCTTCACCGGGGCCGAAAGCGTGGCCCATGCGGGTGCGCTGGAGGGCCCTGGCGTCGTGGTGGCGGGCAACATGCTGGCGGGCCCCGAGGTGATCGCGGCCGCGCTCGAGGGCTATCGCGCGGCGGCCGCGATGCCGTTTCCCGAACGGCTGATGGGGGCGCTGGGGGCGGCGGCGGCGGCGGGCGGCGATGCGCGCGGCCTGGTCTCGGCGGCCCTTCTGGTGGTGGGCCGCGACATGGCGCCGCTCACGCTGAGGATCGACCATTCGGTGAACCCGCTCGCGGCGCTGGCCGATCTTTACATCGTGTCGCAGACCGAGCCCTATCGCGGCTGGACCGAGGTGGTGCCGGTGCTCGACGACCCCATGCGCGCGCCGGCCGCCGAGGACGTGCCCGACCTGCCCGAGCCCATCGTCGAGGACGGGCCGGCCGTCCGGCGCTGACGCGGATCATTCCGCCATGAAGCGGTGCAGGACCTGCGCCTCCTGCGCCTGCATCAGGGCCTCGGCCGTCTGCATGTGGTCGCGCATGATGGCGCGCGCATCCTCGGCGCGCCCCTCGCGCAGGGCGGCGATCAGCTCGGTCTGGTAGGCGCGGCCCTTTTCGTAAAGCTCGCGGTTGGGCGGATCGTAGAGCCGGCGATAGACCGTCATGTCGGTCAGGATCCGGCCCATGAAGCTGACCACGAAGGCCAGGAGCGCGTTGCCGGAGAAATTCGCGAGCTTGCGGTGGAAGGCGAGCGAGGCGACGTGCTGGTCGCGCTCCTCCTCGGCGCTGGCGGCGGGGGCGTCGTAGCTGGCGACGACGCTTTCCAGCTCGGCCAGCTGGGCCGCGTCGAGCCGCCCGGCGAGCGAGGCGGCAAGCTCGGGCTCCAGCACGCGGCGCAGCTGGTAGATGTCGGCGACCGAAAGGTTTCGGAAGTAGAAGTAGTTGGCCAGCAGCGCCTTGGCGCGGTCGGCGGTGACCTCGCCCACGAAGCTGCCGCCGCCGGGGCCGGTGCGCGTCTCGACGAGGCCCTGCGCCTCGAGGATGCGCATGGCCTCGCGGATCGTGCTTTTGGCCATGCCGAAGCGCGCGATCAGCTCCGCCTCGCCGGGCAGCCGGTCGCCGGGGCGCAGGTTCTGTTCCACGACCCAGTCCTTGATGGCCTCGGCCACGCGCACCGGGCGGGAGCGGCGCTCGCGGCGGGCGGGGCCCGTGCCGGTGGGGCCCGTATCGTCGGGGCCTGTTCCGTCGGGGCCCGTGTCGTCGGGGGGCGTCGACCTGCTCATGTGGGCGTCCCGTGCCTCCTGCGCATCGGCGTGGCCCCGGATCGTGCGTCGTTTCGCCGGCGCTGGCAACCGGGCCCGGGGCCCGCGGGTCGCGGCGGGCGGGCAAAAAAACACACCCCCTGCGCCTCGGTTCTTGCTAGGATCGGGGCAGGGCACGAACGGACGGGAGACGCCTGATGACACGCCGGTCGCTGCGCCTTGGGGGCGCTGTCGCGATGATCCTGGCCGCGGCCCTGCCGATGGCGGGCCACGCGGCCCCCGACGTCCCGGCCTGGTTGCAGCCCCATGTGGGCACCGGCGAGGGCCAGATCGCGCCCGTGGTGCTGGAGCGGGCGCGGGCGCTTTACCACGGGCAGGTCCGCGAGGCCGGGATCGCCAACCCCTGTTACCTCGCCATGGACGCGACGCGGCCCAGCACCGGGTCGGACGGCGCGCCCAACGCGCGTTTCTACGTCATCTGCGAGGCCGAGCGATCCTTCCGCGCGGTCTATTCCGGCTATGGCAACGGCCGCAGCCTGCCGGCGGCGGATTTCTCGAACGACCGGGAATGCGCGCGGAACTTCAGCAATGCCGAAGGTTCCAACCTGACCATGGGCGGCGCCTACCTGACGGCCGAGACGCGCACCTCGTTCAAGGGCTATTTCACGCAAGGCGGCGCGCGCGTGCCGTTCCACCGGACCTTCCTGCTGTTCGACGGGATGGGCGAGACGGAAAACGCGCGCGAGCGCGAGATCGGCGGGCATGTGGCGATGTTCCTGCGCTGGCAGTGCCGGTTCCAAAACGCCGAGAGCCCCAATGCCGATGCCGCGGGCTTCGTGCCGTACGGGCGGCTGGTGAACTACACGGGCGGGCGCAGCAATGGCTGCACGACCTGGTCCGAGGACGTCTCGGACGAGATCATCGCCATGGTCGAAGACGATCCCACGACGCTTTATATCTATCCCGAAAGCCGCGATATCGCGGCCGTCGCGGAGGCCGTGGAGGCCGTGGAGGCCGGGCGGCCGCTGTCGGAGGGCGGGCCTTACTGGAACGCCACCTGCCTCGGCGCGATCGGCGCGCCGCGCTTCTGGCACAAGGAGCGCCTGCAACCGGTGATCGACTCCTGGCGCGCGTCGCTTCCGCAGCAGCCGCCGCTCGACCTGCCGATCTGCCGGTGAGGCGCGCGCCGGGCCGGGCGGCGCGGGTCAGAGCATCTCCACCTGCACCTCCGCGATGGCCGCGTCGAGGATGTCGAACATCTCGTCGATCTCGGCCTCGGTGATGATGAGCGGGGGCGAGAAGACGCACATGTTCAGAAGCGGCCGCACGATCAGGCCGCGCGCCTCGCAGGCGGCATCGACCGCCTCGCCGAAATGCTGGTCGATCCCGAAGCGGCGGTCCTCGGGCAGGTCGGGCCGCGCGATGCCCTCGACGCAGCCCAGAAGGCCCATGCCGCGCACGTCGCCCACGATCTCGTGCCGCCCCAGCGCGCGCAGGCGCCGCTGGAAATGCGGGGCGATGCGGCGGACATGGGCGAGGAGATCCTCGCGCTCGAGGATCTCGATGCTTTTGAGCGCGGCGGCGCAGCAGACCGGGTGGCCGGAATAGGTGAAGCCGTTCTTGAACATCACCGCGTCGTCCGCGTCGCGCGAGATCTCCGCGATCAGCCGGTCGGAGATGATCGCGGCGCCCAGCGGCAGGTAGCCCGAGGTCAGGCCCTTGGCGCAGGTGATGATGTCGGGCGTGATGCCGAAGACCGCCTCGGAGGCGAACCAGTGGCCGAGCCGTCCGAAGCCTGTCACGACCTCGTCGGCGATGAAGAGGATGTCGTTCTCGCGGCAGATCTCGCGGGCGCGGCGCAGGTAGCCCTCGGGCGGGACGATCACGCCGCCCGAGGCCAGCACCGGCTCGGCGATGAAGGCGGCGATGGTCTCGGCGCCTTCCTTGCGGATCGTGCGGGCGAGATCCTCGATTTTCGCGTCGCACCACGCGGCCTCGGACTGGCCGGGCGCGCGGTGCAGCGGGTTGATGTCGGGCAGGAAGCGCACCAGGCGATCCTCGAGGTCCATGGGGCTGTCCCAGCGGTCCTTGCCGGTGACCGAGGCCGCCAGATAGGTCGAGCCGTGATAGCCCCGCTCGCGCGCGAGGAAGAGCTTTTTCTCCGGCCGGCCGCGCAGGTTGTTGTAGAACTGCGCGAAACGCAGCGCGGTGTCGACGGCCGAGGAGCCGCCGGTGGTGAAGAAGACCGAGTTCAGGTCGCCCGGCGTCATGTCCGCGATCTTCCGCGCAAGCCTTGCGGCGGGTTCGGAGGCGAAGGACCAGGGGCTGTGATAGGCCAGCCGCATGGCCTGGTCCGCGATCGCCTGCGCCATTTCCTGCCGCCCGTAGCCGATCTGCATGCACCACATGCCGCCCGGCCCGTCGATGAAGCGGCGGCCCTCGGCGTCATGGAGGTGGATGCCCTCCGCCCGCGCGGCGATCACCCGGTCGGGGGCCTCGTGGCTCATGGCGTCCCAGGGATGGATCACATGCGCGGCGTCCCAGGCGCTGATCGTGCCCGGATCGACATTGGAGAGGGGGCCGGGATGGGGCATGACGGGACCGTTGAAATTTTGTTTGAGCGCTCATTATAATTATCCAGCGCCGGTCGACAAGGGCAAGGCCGGCTGTCACAGCGGGGGCGGGATCAGGAGGGAACGATGGCGGAGACGCCGGAGGAGGGGGCACGGGCCGGAGCGCGGCCGCGCAGGGAGCGGGCGGAAAACGCGGCGCGGCGGCGGGCGCAACTGGCCGAGGCCGCGCTGCGCTCCATCGTGCGGAACGGCTTGCAGGGCACGACGCTGGCGACGGTGGCGCGCGAGGCGGGGCTGAGCCAGGGCTCGGCGGTGTTCTACTTCAAGACCAAGGAGGGTCTGCTGGCCGCGGCACTGGAGCTGCATTACGCGCGCTACGCGGCGAACTGGCGCGACGCGCTGGCGCGCGCGGGCGCGGCGCCGGCCGACCGGCTTGCCGCGCTGGTCCGGGCCGATTTCGACCCGCAGGTCTGCGCCCGCGAGGCGCAGATCATCTGGCACGCCTTCTGGGGCGAGGCCCGCGCGCGCCCCCTTTACAACGAGATCGCCGATCGCTTCGACAGCGCGCGCTCGGCGGCGCTGACCGAGGCGACGCGCGCGCTGTTGCACGATCTCGGCCGCGACACGGCCGAGGCGGAGGCGCTTGCGGCGGGGATCGAGGGGCTGACCGACGGGCTGTGGTTGCAGATGCATCTGGGCAGCGGCGTGCGCGACGCGGACACGGGCCTGAGGATCGCCATGCGGTTCCTCGCGGCGCTGTTCCCCGAGCGCGCGGCGGTGTTCGGCCCGGCGTGAGACGGGCCGGACCGGGCGCCGAGGCGGCGTCAGGTCGCCAGCGCGTCGCGTCCTGCAAGACCGTCGAGGATGGGGCAGTCGGGACGGTCGTCGCCATGGCAGCGCGTGACAAGCGTCTCGAGCGTGGATTTCAGCGCGTGAAGCTCCTCGATCTTGTGGGCGATGCGCTCGAGATGTTCGGCGGCCACGGCCTTCACGTCGGCGCTGGCGCGGTCGCGGTCCTCGTAGAGCGACAGGAGCGTGCGGCACTCCTCGATCGAGAAGCCGAGCGAGCGGGAACGCCCGAGAAACGCGAGCTTGTGCGCGTCCTGCTCGGTGAAATCGCGATAGCCGTTGTCGCCGCGCGCGGGCCGCACGAGGCCGATCTCCTCGTAGTACCTGATGGTTTTGGCCGGCAGCCCGCTGGCGCGCGACGCCTCTCCGATATTCATGGGCAAGATCCTCCGGTTCGGCCGGGCGCGGCGCCCGGATCCGCCGGGACCATACCGGATTGCCCCTTGACCTTCCAGTTGCTGGAGACCCTATCTGCAAGATCAGGACAGACGCCAATGACGAAAGTGAGGGCGCGCCATGACCGCAGAGCCCGGATTTGAAAAATCGCTGACCTTGCCGGTGGAGGGCATGCACTGCGCCTCCTGCGTGGGGCGCGTGGAGCGCGCGCTGCGCGACGTGCCCGGCGTGACGGAGGCGCATGTGAACCTTGCCGCGGAACGGGCGGATGTCAGGGTGGGCGTCGGAACGGACCCGGCCGCGCTGGTGAAGGCGATCGAGGCGCTGGGCTATCGGGTGCCCATGCGGACCGTGACGCTTGCCGTGGAGGGGATGAAATGCGCGGGCTGCGTCGGCGGCGTGGAACGTGCGCTTGCGGCCGTGCCGGGCGTCACCTCGGCCAGCGTGAACCTGGCGACGGAGAAGGCGGTGGTCACGGGCGCCGCGCCGGTCGAGGATCTCGTGGCGGCGGTCGCGTCCAAGGGCAAGTCGGCACGGCCGCTCACGGGCGATGCGCCGCCGGCCGACCGGGGCGCGCGCAAGGACGCGGAGGCGCGGCAACTGAGGCGGCGCGTGGCGATTGCCGGGCTGCTGACCCTGCCGGTCTTCGTGCTGGAGATGGGCAGCCACCTGATCCCCGGCATGCACCACCTGGTCATGTCCACAATCGGGATGCAGGCCAGCTGGCTGATCCAGTTCGCGCTGACCACGGCGGTGCTCGCCGGGCCGGGGCGGGCCTTCTATGTCGACGGGCTCCCGGCCTTGCTGCGGGGTGCGCCGGACATGAACAGCCTCGTGGCGGTGGGCACGGCGGCGGCCTACCTCTTCTCGGTCGTGGCCACCTTCGCGCCGGGCCTGCTGCCGCAGGGCACGGTCAACGTCTATTTCGAGGCTGCCGCGGTGATCGTGACGCTGATCCTGGTGGGGCGCTGGATGGAGGCGCGGGCCAAGGGCCGGACCTCGGACGCGATCCGGCGGCTGGTGGGCCTCGCGCCGAAGACGGCGCGCGTCCGGCGCGGCGGCGCGACGGTCGAGATCGACCTGGCCGAGGTGGTCGCCGGCGACGTGCTGGAGGTGCGCCCGGGCGAGCGCCTGCCGGTGGACGGTGACGTGCTGGAAGGCCACAGCTACGTGGACGAGAGCATGGTCACCGGCGAGCCCGTGCCCGTCGCCAAGGAGGCCGGCGCGACCGTGGTGGGCGGGACGGTGAACCAGACCGGCAGCTTCACCTTCCGCGCGACGGCGGTGGGCGGCGACACGATGCTGGCCCGGATCATCCGCATGGTCGAGGAGGCCCAGGGCGGCAAGCTGCCGATCCAGGCGATGGTGGACCGGGTCACGATGTATTTCGTGCCCGCCGTGATCGCGCTGGCGGTTCTGACCTTCGGCGTCTGGCTGGCCTTGGGCCCCGATCCCGCGCTGACCTTCGGGCTGGTGAACGCGGTCGCCGTGCTGATCATCGCCTGCCCCTGCGCGATGGGGCTGGCCACGCCCACCTCGATCATGGTCGGCACAGGCCGCGGGGCGGAGATGGGCGTGCTGTTCCGCAAGGGCGAGGCCTTGCAGGCGCTGTCCGATGTGCGCGTCGTCGCCTTCGACAAGACCGGAACGCTGACCGAGGGCGCGCCCCGGCTGACCGACCTGACGGTGGCGGAGGGGTTCGACCGCCGGCAGGTTCTGGCGCAGATCGCCGCCGTGGAGGCGAAGTCCGAACATCCCTTGGGCCGCGCCATCGTCGCCGCGGCCGAAGAGGACGGTCTCGACCTGCCGCAGGCCGCGGGCTTCGAAAGCCTCACCGGCATGGGGGTCCGCGCGGATGTGGACGGTCTCCCGGTCGAGATCGGCGCGGATCGGTACATGACCCGCCTCGGCCATGACGTGGAGGCCTTCGCGCAGACGGCCCGTCGCCTCGCGGACGAGGGGAAGTCCCCGCTCTACGCCGCCATCGACGGGCGTCTCGCGGCCATCGTCGCCGTCGCCGACCCCATCAAGGAGACGACGCCTGCGGCCATCGCGGCGCTGCACGATCTCGGCCTGAAGGTGGCCATGATCACCGGCGACAACCGGCGCACGGCCGACGCGATCGCCCGGCGTCTGGGCATCGACGAG
>CAZGHJ010000042.1:3813-7208 GCA_964525355.1 uncultured Roseicyclus sp. | reverse complement strand
TCGGCCGCGACGATCCGCAACATCCGGCAGAACCTGTTCTGGGCCTTCGCCTACAACACCGCGCTGGTGCCGGTGGCGGCGGGGGTGCTCTATCCCGCCTTCGGCATCCTGCTGTCGCCGGTCTTTGCCGCGGGCGCCATGGCGCTGAGTTCGGTCTTCGTGCTGGGCAACGCGCTGCGGCTGCGGCGCTGGAGCCACGGCACGGCCCGCGCGGAGGCTGCGCCCGCCCCGGCCCCCCTGCGCGAGGTGCCCGCGGAATGAAGACCTGGCTCGTTCTGTCGGGCGCCGCCGTCGCGGTTGGCGCGCTTGGCTGGCTGGTGCTGACCGCCGGGCCCGGGGCGTCCATCGGGGACGATCACACGCCGGACCTCGCGCGGGGCGCGGCGCTTTATGCCGAGGCCTGCGCCGCCTGCCACGGCGCCGATCTGGAGGGGGAGCCCGACTGGCGGGAGCGCAAGCCCGACGGCCGCCTGCCCGCGCCGCCCCATGACGCCACGGGCCACACCTGGCATCACCCCGACCGGGTTCTGATGGAGATCACGCTGCGCGGGACGGCGGCGGTGGTCGGCGGCGGCTACGAAAGCGACATGCCCGGCTTCGGCGGCATCTACTCGGAGGAAGAGCTGCGCGACGTGCTGGAATGGATCAAGACGCAATGGCCCGAGCGCGAGCGCGCCCACCAGGCGCGTCTCACCGCGCAGGACGAGGCGACACGGTGAGCGCGGACCGCCAGCCCGAGACCCCGCGCAGCCCGTCGCGGCGCGGTGCGCTTCTGGCGCTGGCGGCGCTGGGGGCGGGCGCGCTCTGGGGCTGGCCGCGGCTGGCCGAGCGCCTTGCGGGCGGGTTCGCCTTCCAGCCGCTGGCCGATCCGCCGGGCGGCTTCCGCCGCATCGCCGCCGCCGGCGAGACCAGCGGCATGCCCAATCCCTTCATCGGGCTGGATGTGCCCGGCGCGTCCGGCGCGGCAGACACGGCCGAGACCGCCCTGCCGGAAGCGGCCGTGCGCGCCGACCTGTGCGGCGCCCTCTTCGGCGGGCCGCCGCAAGCGGGCGTGGTGCCCATCGCCGCCTTCTCGGACTACAACTGCCCGTTCTGCCGCGTCCTGACCGAGCGGCTGTCCGCGCTCGAGGACCGCGCGGAGGGCGGCATCCGCATCACCTGGCACGAATGGCCGCAGCTTGGGCCCACCTCCCTTTCGGCGGCGCGCGCGGCGCTTGCCGCCGACATGCAGGGCGCCTACGCGGCCTTCCACAGGCGATTGATGCGCGGGCGCTTCGTGGCGACCCCGGAGTACCTGGACCTCCTGGCGCGCGACATCGGCGTGGATGCCGACCGCCTCGTGTCGGACATGGCGGGCGACACGGTCTCGGAGCGGTTGCGCAGCACCGACGCCGTCGCGCGGGTCTTCGGCTTCGTCGGCACGCCGGCCATGGTGGTGGGGCGCACGGTCGTGGTCGGCGCCATCTCCGAGGCGGCCATCGCAGCCCTGGTGGAGCAGGAGCGCCGCGACGGTCCGTTGCCGTTCTGCCGCGCGTAGGCCGTGGCCGCACCGGCCGCCTGCGGCCGGCGGGCCGGGGTCGCGCGCGGCGCGGATGGCTTGAGCGGCGCGGCCCGCTCCGGTAGGCCACGAAGTGCCCGGAGAGAACGCGCCATGTCCGCACCCCTCAGACTTGCCCTCGGAAGCCTCGTGGTCGGTTGCGCCGTCCTGGGCCTGAAGCTGCTGGCGTGGTGGATGACGGGCTCGGTCGCGCTTCTGTCGGACGCGCTGGAGAGCACGGTCAACCTCGCCACGGCCTTCGCGGCGCTCGTGGCGATCCGCGTCGCGGCGCGCCCGGCCGATGCGGGCCACCCCTTCGGCCATCACAAGGCCGAGTTCTTCAGCGCCGTCCTCGAAGGGGTGATGATCATCGTCGCGGCGATCTTCATCCTGCGCGAGGCCTATGACGGTCTCATGGCCCCGCGCGCGATCGACGCGCCCCTGCCGGGCCTTCTGGTGAACGGGGCGGCGACGGCGCTCAACGCGGCCTGGGCCTTCGTGCTGGTGCGCCGGGGCCGGGCCTTGAGGTCGCCGGCGCTGGTCGCGGATGGCAGGCATCTGTGGACCGATGTGCTGACCTCGGCCGGCGTCGCGGCGGGGATCGTCATGGCGCTGGTGACGGGATGGTGGATGCTCGACCCGCTCATGGCCGCGCTGGTCGCCGTCAACATCCTCTGGTCCGGCTCGCGGGTGGTGAAGGCCTCGCTCAGCGGGCTGATGGACGAGGCCGTGCCGGAGGACGTGCTGGGCCGCATCCGCGACGCGATCTCGGCCGAAGCCCGCGGCGCGGTCGAGGCGCACGACCTCAGGACCCGCCATGCCGGCAGCGCGACCTTCGTGGAGTTCCATCTGGTCGTGCCCGGCACCATGACCGTCTACGAGGCCCACGAGATCTGCGACAGGGTCGAGGCCGGGATCGGCCGCGCGGTGCCCGACGCACGGGTCACGATCCATGTGGAGCCCGAACACAAGTCCAAGCAGACCGGGATCGTCGTGCTGGACTGACCCGCGCCGCAGGGGCGAGCAGGCGGGGCGCTTATGCCTCGTCCGGCGGCAGGGCGCGGCGGTAGAGGTGCCACGTGGTGTGGCCCAGGATCGGCAGGGTGACGATCAGGCCCAGGAAGGCCGGCAGGAGCGACAGGACCATGCCGGCCGAGACGATGGCCGCCCAGCCCAGCATGACCACCGGGTTTTCCGCGACCACGCGCAGGGAGGTCAGCATCGCCGTCACCACGTCCGTCTCCCGGTCGAGCAGCATCGGCATGGCGATGACGGTCACCGAGAACAGCACCGCCGACAGCCCCGCGCCCACCAGCGTGCCCACGGCCAGGAAGGTCCAGCCTTCGGCGGTGAAGAAGACGGCCGTCAGGAACCCCTCGAAATCCGAGAAGGACGCATCCTGAAGAATGACCGCCAGCCACAGCCTGACCTGGTAGAACCAGACCCACAGGATGAACAGGGTCACGAAGGCCATCCAGCCCATCTCGCGCTTGCGCTGATCGGCCATGACGGTGAGGATCTCGGTCCAGCCGAAGGGCTCGTTCGCCTGAAGTCTGCGGGACATCTCGTAAAGCCCGGCCGCGGCGAAAGGCGCGACCAGCGGAAAGCCCACGATGGCGGGAATGATCATCCAGACCTGTCCGAGCCGGATCAGCCCCCAGACGAGCAGCAGGCCGAACCCCGCGTAGAAGAGGCCGAAAAAGCCGCTCATCACCGGGCGCGCGCGAAAATCCGCGACCCCCGCCCCGAGCGATGCGGCGATATCCCCGGCGGTCAGCCTGGCCGTCCGCGGGCCGGTCGCGCGGCGCGGTTTCGGGGTCTCCGGCGGTGCGGAGCCTGTCGTCCCGGATGCCATGAC
>CAZGHJ010000042.1:0-3713 GCA_964525355.1 uncultured Roseicyclus sp. | reverse complement strand
CCCGAGGCGCGGGCCGCCGACCTTCCGTGGAAGACGCCCAAGCCCGCCAGCGAGGATATCGACGCGCCCGCGCTGGTGGACGCGATCCTGCGCGCGCCGAACTACCGCCCGGCCGACAGCGACGTGGCCTTCCTGAACCGGGCCGACACGCGCGGGCTGAGGTTGCAGCTGGACTATTCCAAGGCCGAGACCCTGCTGCGGGAGCATGGCGTGGCGCATTCCATCGTCGTCTTCGGCAGCACCCGCGTGCCCGAGCCCCTCGCCGCGCGCCGGGCCGTGGAGGCGCTCGAGGAAGCGCTTTCCCACGCGCCCGACGATGCCGCGCTCGCCGCCCGGCTGCGGGTCGCGGTGCGCGTGCTGAAGAAAAGCCGCTACTACGAGGTCGCGCGGGAATTCGGACAGATCGTCGGGCAGGCGGAAGGGCCGTTCGGCAAGCGCCTCGTCGTCGTCACCGGCGGCGGGCCCGGCATGATGGAGGCGGCCAATCGCGGCGCCCACGAGGCCGGCGCGCGGACGGTGGGGCTGAACATCGCGCTGCCGCACGAGCAGTATCCGAACCCCTACCTCACGCCGAGCCTGTGTTTCCAGTTCCGCTATTTCGCGATCCGCAAGCTGCATTTCCTGCTGCGCGCCCGCGCGCTCGTGGTCTTTCCGGGCGGGTTCGGCACGATGGACGAGCTGTTCGAGACGCTCACCCTGATCCAGACGCGCAAGCTCAGGCCGGTGCCCGTGATCCTCGTGGGCGAGGCCTATTGGCGGCGTGTCTTCGACCCGGATTTCCTGCTGGAGGAGGGCGTGATCGACCCCGAGGATCGTGACCTCTTCTGGTATGCCGAGACGGCGCAGGAGATCTGGGACGACATCCTGCGCTGGTACGCGCGCAGCGGCACGCCGCTGGTCGGGTGAGGGCACGGGGCGGGGGGGGGCCATGGAGATCACCTTTCACGGCGCGGCGGGAAGCGTCACGGGCTCGTGCCACCTGGTGACCTGCGCGGGGCGGCGCATCCTGGTGGATTGCGGCATGTTCCAGGGCGGGCGCGAACTGCACGAGGAGAACGCCAGCGATTTCGGCTTCGACCCGGCCGCCATCGACGTGCTTCTGCTGACGCACGCCCATCTCGACCATTGCGGGCGCATCCCGCTTCTGGTCAAGCGCGGGTTCCGCGGCGAGATCGTCTGCACCGCGGCCACGCGCGACCTGTCGCGGCTGGTGCTGCTCGATTCGGCCCATCTCCACGAGGAGGAGGCGCGGCGGCGCAGGCATCACGGCCGGGCGGACCGCGCGCCGCTATATGACACGGTCGATGCGCTCGACAGCCTCGACCGCTTCGGGCGCGTGGCGGATTACGGCCGGCCCGTGCCCCTGTGGGAGGGCGCGCGCGCCACCTTTCACGACGCGGGCCACATCCTCGGCTCGGCCAGCATCCTGCTGGACCTGACCGAGGCGGGACGGTCGCGGCGCATCCTGTTCTCGGGCGATATCGGGCCCGAGAACCGCCCGCTTCTGAACGGCCCCGACCCGCCCGCGCCCGTCGACGTGGTGGTGATGGAGGCGACCTATGGCGACCGCGACCACCGCCCCCTCGACGCCTCGGTGGCCGAGTTCCTCGACGCGGTCCGCGACGCGGATGCGCGCGGCGGCAATGTCATCATCCCCACCTTCGCGCTGGAGCGGGCGCAGGAGCTTCTGTTCCACCTGCGCGAGGGCATGGAGCGCGGCGAGATCCGGCGCTCCACCCAAGTCTTTCTCGACTCGCCCATGGCGATCTCGGCCACGCAGATCTTCCGGCGCCACCCCGAGGCGATGAAGGCCGGGATCGAACGCATGATCCGGAGCGGCAAGGATCCCTTCCGCCTGCCCGAATTGCACATCACCCGCGACGCGTCGGAGTCGATGGCGCTCAACCGCGTCCGCGCGGGCGCGGTGATCATGGCCGGCTCGGGCATGTGCACGGGCGGGCGCGTGCGCCACCACCTGCGCCACAACCTCGGCCACAGCGATTGCAGCGTGATCTTCGTGGGGTACGCCGCCGAGGGCACGCTGGCGCGGATCATCATCGACGGGGCGAAATCCATCAAGCTCTTCGGCGACCGGATCCCGGTGCGGGCGCGCATCCACACGATCAACGGCTTCTCCGCCCATGCCGGGCGTTCCGGGCTTCTTGACTGGCACGCGCGCACCGGCGGGCCGGAGGTGACCTTCCTCGTCCATGGCGAGGACAAGGCGCGGCAGGCTTTGGCCGAGGCGCTGGCCGGCACGCGGGTCGAGATGCCCGGGATGCACCGCCGTTACCGGCTCTGACGCCCGCGCGGCCTCCCCCGGATCGCGGCGGTGGGGTCCCCGTTCCTGCCCCCGTTCCGATCCCCGTCCCGGTGCGCCCTCAACGGCCCTCGACGAAAGCCGCGAGCGCCCTTTCGGTGCCGTCGCGCCAGATCAGCGACAGCCAGCGCTCGAAGGCCTCGGCGAAGGCCGGGGCGGTGGCGACGCCGGCGTAGAGCCTGTCCTGTTCCAGCCAGGCGCGCGGGCGCGTCCGGGCGGCCTCGGCCGCCGCCGTGAGCGCGGCCCAGTCGGGGTCGTTGGGCTCGATGCAGGTGCCGTCCTCGCGCCGGCCCGCGCACATCCGGGCCCAGAGCGCCTCGACCAGCGCGAGCCCCTCGACCCGGCCGCCGGCGGCGAGCGCCTCGCGGATGATCGGCAACAGGAAGCCGGGATGACGCGACGAGCCGTCGAAGGCCACCCGCCGCGTCGTGTCCCGGATCGCGGGATTGGAAAACCGGCTTTCGATGAGTGCGAGATACGCGGAGGGCGACGTGCCCGGAACCGGCTCGACGTAAGGCAGGATCCCCTCGACCTGGACCTTGCGGAACATCGCCGAGATCGCGGGATGCGCCATGCACCCGGCGATGGTCGGCACCGACAGAAGCTCGCCCGCATTGGCAAGCACCTGGTGCCCCGCATTCAGGATGCGGATCTTCATCATCTCGTAGGCGTGGACATCCGTGGTGAAGGTCGCGCCCACGCGGTCCCAGTCGGGCCGGCCCGCGCAGAAGCTGTCCTCGATCACCCATTGGCGGAAATCCTCGTGGGTGACGGGGGCCGCATCGTCGATGCCAAGCTCGCGCACGAGGGCAAGCTCGTCCGGTCCCGTGGCGGGCACGATGCTGTCGACCATCGAGTTGGGGAAGGCGCCATGGGTCTCGATCCAGTCGGCAAGGCCGGGATCGCCCAGCCGCGCCAGCCCCACCACGCTCTGCCGCAGGATCGCGCCGTTGCCGCGCAGGTTGTCGCAGCTGAGCCCCGTGAAGGGCGGCTGGCCCGCGTCGCGCCTCAGGCGCAGCGCCGCCACCATCGCGCCGAAGGCGGTGCGGGGCGCATCCGGCGTTTCGGCGTCGTGCAGGATATCCGGGTGCCGCGTGTCGAGCCCGCCGGTCGCCGCGTCGACGTAGTATCCGCCTTCCGTCACGGTGAGGCCCACGATGCGGATGCGCGGATCGGCCATGGCCCGGATCAGCGGGCCGTTGCCCGCCTCGATGGGCAGGTAGTCGATCATCGCGCCCGTCACCTCGGCCGAGCGGCGGTCGGGCGCAAGCTCGATCAGCGTGGTCAGGCAGTCCTGCGCGAGAAGCTTCTCGCGCATGGCCGCGTCATAGGGACGGACGCCCGCGCCGAGGATCGCCCAGTCGAGCGCGCGCCCCTCCTGCATCAGCCGGTG
>CAZGHJ010000041.1:0-15941 GCA_964525355.1 uncultured Roseicyclus sp. | reverse complement strand
GATCGCGCGGTCCGTCGGGGAACACGTGGCCGAGATGGCTGTCGCCATGGGCCGAACGTACCTCGGTGCGGATCATGCCCAGGCTCAGGTCGCGTTTCTCGACCACATGCGCGGGCTCGATGGGCTTGACGAAGCTGGGCCAGCCGCAGCCGGATTCGTACTTGTCCGACGAGGCGAAAAGCGGCTCGCCCGAGACGACATCCACGTAGATGCCCGGTTCCTTGTTGTAGAGATATTCGCCCGTTCCGGGCCGTTCGGTCGCGTCCTGCTGCGTCACCCGGAACTGCTCGGGCGTCAGGCTCGCGATGGCGTCTGGATCCTTTTCGTATCTTCGCACGGGTGCGCCTCCTGTCTGTCCTGACCTGAATATGGGCAGGGGCAGGGCGGTTGTCCAACCGCGCCGCGGGCGATGACGCGCCCCGCAACGAAATGCCCCGGCCGGAGCCGGGGCAGTCGGGGGCGATGGAACTGTTCCGTGAGTGTCGGGTCCTGCCCGGTCAACCGCCCCAGGTGCGAACGGGTCCGCAATCCATGTGTACGAAATTCGAACGCGAGTAACGTCCGACACCGCCGGCCGCGCAGGCGCGTGCGGCCTGGTACATCTGGCCCACGCTGCGCGACTGCATCTGCACATCCGCAGCCTCTCCGCGCAGGTGGAGCGAATTGCGCGCCACGCCCGACGAGCGGCTGCGCAGCATGGTGTTGGTGGCAGGGCTGCGGTAGCCCGACAGCAGGGTATACGGTTCGTCGGTTTCCATCAGCCGGTGCGCGGCCGTGAGGATGTCGATTGTGCGCTGATCGATCGGGTGGACCGTGTTGTCACGCCAGTCGCGGAAGAAATAGTGGATTTCCTCGAGAGCCGGGCGCACGTAATCGCCATCCACCCAGTAGATCATGTCGAGGCTTTCGCCGGCGCGCCCGTTATACATACGAAGCCGCCGGATGTCGCCAGCGCCGCGGAGGAACCCGGTCGCGTTGGCCATGACCGGTGCTGCCGCCACGGTCGTCGCCACGAAGGCCCTGAGAACCCCGCGACGTGTCATCGAAGTGTTGGCCATCAGTCGTTGCCCATAGTTTTGCCAGCCTATCTTGGCGCCGACCGTTCTCCGGCCTTGTCGCGCGATGTTCCCACCCCGTGCTCGGGATGTCACAATCGAAATCTTTCGGGAAGCGAAGTCACTGCCCGGCATGCAGATCCGGGCAGAATCGGCGGGTTTTCGCCAACAGGTCGCCACATGCTTGGCCATTTCCCGCGCGATGCGGGTCAAATGACCGCGACCCGCCGGCAATCTCGCCGTCAAAGCCCCGTACCCACGCTCCTAACTACATGGCAGGACTTTCCAAATTGTGAATAGATTCGAATCTCCGCATCATGCAAAGGTGCGCCTGCGCGAAGTGCGGTCGGATCTTCCCGCTCCGGCGTTAACCGGATTGTGACCAGTGGCCAGGAAAAAGGACCCCATGACAATGAGATTCGCCCGAACGACGCTTGCCGCCCTTGCCATTCTGGTTGCCCCACTGGCCGGTGGCGATCTCGGGCCGTCCTCGTCCGAGGCGCAGACCTTCTCGGCCGTACGACAGGCCGTGGCCGAGGCGTCGTCATCCGACGAAAGCCTCGCCGCCTTCTACCGCGCCCAGGACTTTCAGCCGATCTGGACTTCGTCCGAAGCCATCGAGCGGCGCAGCGCACTGATCACGGCGATCGAAGGCGCGGCGGTCCACGGCCTTCCGACCGATCGGTACGACATCGACGCCCTGCGCACCGTGTTCGCCGAGGCGACGACGCCCTGGGCGCGCGGGCAGGCGGACGTGATGGCGACGCGCATGTTCCTGCGCTACGCCAATGACGTGCATTCGGGCTTTCTCGATCCGGGCGACATCATACCGGACATCTTCCAGGATCAGCCGCGGCAGGATCCGTTCGAGCTTCTGACCGCCTTCATGGCCTCGAACCCGCACGCCTTCATGGCGACGCTGCCGCCACAGGATCCGGCCTATGCGCGCCTCTTGCGCAAGAAGCTGCATCTTGAAGAGCTTGCCGCACGGGGCGGATACGGCCCGCGGGTGCAAGCCTCAGGTCTCGCACCGGGCGACACGGGCGAGGCCGTCGTGGCGCTGCGCAACCGGCTGATCGCGATGGGCTATCTCGACCGCTCCATCACCGCGGAATATGACGCCCGGCTTCAGGCCGCCGTTGTGGAATTCCAGCTCGATCACGGCATCACGCCCGACGGGATCGCCGGCAACAGCACGATCGCAGCCGTCAACCGGACGGTCGAGGATCACTGGGACCAGGTCGTGCTCCACATGGAACGGCAGCGCTGGCTGAACGATGGCGAAGCCCATGATCGGCTGATCTTCGTGAACCTCGTCGATTTCCACACAAGAATCATCGACAATGGCGAGACGACATTCATCACCCGCTCGGTGATCGGTGCGCGGGATCGCCAGACGCCGGAGTTCTCGGACCGGATGGAGCACATGGTCATCAACCCGAGTTGGTACGTGCCGCGCTCGATCGCCATGCGCTCCTACATCCCCAACATTCTCGCCGGCGGCAGCACCTACATGCAGCTTCTGGCGAACGGACGGGTCGTGAACCCCGCAGCGGTGAACATGAGCCAGTATTCGGTGTCGAGCTTCCCCTTCGATCTCCGCCAGCCGCCGGGGCCGCGCAACGCCCTCGGGTCGGTCAAGTTCATGTTCCCGAACCGGCACGCCATCTACCTGCATGATACGCCTGAACAGTATCTGATGGAGCGCGAGGTGCGGGCCTTTTCCTCGGGCTGCATCCGTCTTGCCGATCCGCACGAATTCGCCTACCGCCTGCTGGAACGGCAGACGGACGATCCCGTCGGCCTGTTCCACCGCATTCTCGACACGGGTCAGGAAACGCAGGTGAACCTCGAAGTACACGTCCCCGTGCACCTCACCTATTGGACCGCCTGGGTCGATGACGACGGCGGCCTGAACTTCCGCGATGACATCTATGGCCGAAACGCGCGTCTTGGCCAGGCCGTGCGCGCCAGCGGGGTGGTCATGCCCGACGCATCAAGCTAGACGGTTCCCCGCGGCAGAGGCGGGGCATCGGCCATGGACGGCCATTCGATCAGGAATATCGCGGCAGCGCTCGGCGCCGAGGTTCTGGGCGACGCCGACATCGTGGTAACCGGCGTTTCGGAACCGCGCTCGGCAGGGCGCGGCCACCTCGCCCTCGCCATGTCCGAAACCTACGCCGCCCAACTCGGTGATGGCGCAGCACGCGCAGCCATCATCGGACCGGGAATGGACTGGCGGGCCCTCGGGCTCGACGCGGCCATCGTGGCGCCGCGTCCGCGTTACGCCATGGCCGCCGTCACCCAGGCGATGGACCCGGGGCCCGCGATCGCGCCCGGGATCCATCCCTCGGCGGTCATCGCCCATTCCGCGAAAATCGGCGAGGGCGCCCGGATCGGACCCTTCGTATGCATCGGACCGGACGTGACACTCGGGCGCAACGCCCGGGTCGCGTCCCATGCCAGCATCGCCGAGGGCGCCCGGATCGGGCATGATGCCCTCGTGCTGGCGGGCGCAAGGATCGGTGCGCGAGTGGTGATCGGCGACCGCGTGATCATCCAGCCCGGCGCGGTCCTGGGAGGCGACGGATTTTCCTTCGTCACACCCGAAAAGTCCCATGTGGAGACCGCCCGCGAAAGCCTCGGCACCCAGGACCATGCCCGCGCCGCGCCGCAAAGCTGGACGCGCATCCACTCGCTCGGCGGGCTTCGGATCGGCGATGACGTGGAAATCGGCGCCAACAGCGCCATCGACCGGGGCACGATCGCCGACACCGTGGTCGGCGACGGCACCAAGATCGACAACCTCGTGCATATCGGCCACAACTGCCGCATCGGGCGCGATTGCCTGCTGTGCGGACAGGTGGGGTTCGCGGGATCGGCCACCCTGGGCGACCGGGTCGTGCTCGGTGGCCAATGCGGCGTCTCCGACAATATCGAGATCGGCTCGGACGTGGTCGCGGCCGGCGCGACCAAGATCTATTCCAACGTGCCGGCGGGCCGCATGCTGATGGGCAGCCCCGCCGTCAAGCTCGAGACCCATGTGGAGATGTACAAGGCGCTGCGCCGTCTTCCGCGCCTCGCACGTACCGTCGCAGAGCTGCAGAAAGCCGTTTTCAAGTCCGGCCGGAGCCCTTAAGTGACGCCTCGACGGGCGACAAGGGGGGCGGCATGGCAGACAGCGTTCAGGATCGGGTGATCGCGATCATCGCCGAACAGGCCGTACTGGAGCCGGGCGACATCGCGCTCGACGCCACGCTGGAGGATCTCGGGATCGACAGCCTCGGCCTGGTGGAATCCATCTTCGCCATCGAGGAAGCCTTCGACATCCAGATCCCGTTCAACGCCAACGAACCGGAGGCGAGCGAATTCGACATCTCGTCCGTCGCGGCCATCGTCGGCGCGGTCGAGGGGTTGGTCGCGGCGCAGGCGCGGGAGTGACGCGGGCCGCATGAGACGCGTGGTGATCACCGGCCAGGGCACGATCAACGCCCTCGGCCATGACGTCCCTCAGACGCTGGCGGCGATGCGCGCGGGCACCTGCGGCATTGGCGAGTTGCAGCTGCGCGACGTCGAACGGCTCTCGATCCGGATCGGCGGGCAGGTCCGCGGCTACGACCCCGAGGCGCTGTTCAACCGCCAGCAGATCGCGCTCTACGACCGTTTCACCCAGTTCACGCTGATCGCCGCGCGCCAGGCGCTGGACGGCGCGGGCCTGAGCTTCGCGGGGGATCTCGCGGCCCGCTCGGGCGTGGTGCTCGGCACGGCGGGCGGCGGCGTGAACACCTGGGACGAGAACTACCGCTCGGTCTACGAGGAGGGGAAGAACCGCGTGCACCCCTTCGTGGTCCCGAAGCTGATGAACAACGCCGCCGCCAGCCACGTGTCGATGACCTGGAACCTCAAGGGGCCATCCTTTTCCGTGGCCACGGCCTGCGCCTCGTCGAATCACGCGATGGGGCTCGCGTTCCAGCTCATCCGGGGCGGCGGCGCGGACGTGATGGTCACGGGCGGCTCGGAAGCCATGCTCTCCTTCGGCGGCATCAAGGCCTGGGAGGGCCTGCGCGTGATGTCCAAGGATGCCTGCCGCCCGTTCTCGGCCAACCGCAACGGCATGGTTCAGGGCGAGGGCGCGGCGGTCTTCGTCTTCGAGGAATTCGAACATGCCCGTGCCAGGGGCGCCGAGATCCTGGCCGAAGTGGTGGGGTTTGCCATGACCTCCGATGCGGCCGACATCGTGATGCCCAGCCAGCAGGGCGCGGCCCGCGCCATCGCGGGCGCGCTGGCCGATGCGCGGCTCGACCGGTCCGAGATCGGCTACATCAACGCCCACGGCACGGGGACCGCGGCCAACGACAAGGTCGAGTGCGCCGCCGTGGCCAATGCCTTCGGCCACCATGCCGACGCGCTGATGATCTCGTCCACGAAATCCATGCACGGCCACCTGATCGGCGGCACCGGCGCGGTCGAACTTCTGGCCTGCATCATGGCGCTGAAGGACGGCGTGATCGCACCGACCATCGGCTACGAGGAGCCTGACCCCGAATGCGCCCTCGACGTGGTGCCGAACGAGGCGCGCGAGGCGCGTGTCACGGCCGTGCTGTCGAACGCCTTCGCGTTTGGCGGGCTGAATGCCGTGCTGGCGTTGCGGCGCGCGCCCTGATGAAGACCGCGGCCCGGTAGGCGGGCCGCGGGTCTGTCGTCATCAGCCGGCTTATTCCGACGCCGCGCCGTTCCCGGCGGCACCGCGCCCCTGCATCTCCTCGACGAAGGCCGCGAAGTCCGCGTGGCGCTCCTGCAGGGCTTCGTAGGCCGCGGTGAATCCACGCAGCGACGCGGTCAGCGGCACCGGCACGCCACCCACCTCACCGAGGTCCGACCGGACGAGCGCGAAGATCTCGAGGAAGGCGTCGGCACCGTTGAGAAAGGCGTTGATGGAGTTCTCGTCCAGCGGAATCCGCGCAAGACACCCCGCCGTATCGCAGAGCGTGAACGGCACGCCCGCCGGCTCGCCATCATCGATGCGGATGCGGATGCCGGGCGCGAGCAGCGTCTCCAGAGGTGTCACGATCACGGCCGCGGCGACCTGGTCTTCGGCCAGCACGAGCGGGACGGACACCCGGAAGACCGCCACCGCGTTATCCTGGTCATCGAGCAGCACCTGGAACATCTCGCATTGCTCGGGTTGGCCCGCCTGCTGCGCCGTGATGCAGCGCAATTCCCAGTCGGTGAACACATCCGCCACGTAGGCTTCGCCCGCCGACCGCCCGGCATCCTCCGACTGCGCCAGTGCCGCGGGCGCCAGAGCGCAAAGCCCCGTCGCGACCGCAGCCGCCATGAAGGAGCGCACCATCTGAATACTCATAGCCATGTTCTGGATCTCTTCCTGATATCCGTGCCTCTTGCGATGCGGCGTCGCTAGCATGAACCGGGCCCGGTGTCAGGATCCTATTCGTCAGGGTCCTGATCGCATCCCGCCATCCCGTCAGGCCCGATCGCGACCCCGCCGCATCCGCCATCCGCAGGCTGCCGCTGATGCAAAAAAAGCGAAAGGGTCCGCAATGCGGACCCTTTTCTTTTTTCTCCCTGTCGGACTGGCCGACGTTCTGAGGGGGACGCTATGCCAGTCTCACGAGTGCGTCAACGGACAATTTCGGGGCAGATTTTGCGGCATCGGATCGCGCCGACCGCGCCCTTGCCGGCACAAGGATCGCGGGGTGGCGCAATGAAAAAAGGCCGCGCTCGGGAGTGCGGAGCGCGGCCAGTCGACAGGGAGGAAGTCGGTCCGGTCGGCCGAATGGCCGTGGACCTGTCCCGAGACTGGCGCAAAAAGGTTAAGAAGGTATTGTTGCCACACCGAAAACAGACAATCCCGGCGACGCGAGGATCACGGCATGGACAGCGACATCTTCATCGGCGGCGGCGGCGCGGATCACGGCGTGCCGCAACACCTGAAGCTCAACTACGCCAACCGGCACGGATTGATCGCGGGTGCCACCGGGACTGGCAAGACGGTCACGCTACAGATCCTGGCCGAAAGCTTCTCGGCGCGCGGGGTGCCGGTGGTCCTGTCCGACGTGAAGGGGGACCTTGCGGGGCTCGGGGCCGCCGGGAGCGCGGCGTCGAAGCTTCACGGCGCCTTCACCGAGCGCGCCGCCCGTATCGGCCTTTCGGATTACGCCTACCACGCCTTTCCCGTGACCTTCTGGGATCTCTTCGGGGAAAAGGGCCACCCCGTGCGCACGACCGTCTCCGAGATGGGGCCGCTTCTGCTGTCGCGGCTGCTCGACCTCAGCGAGGCGCAGGAGGGCGTCCTGAACATCGCCTTCCGCGTCGCCGACGAACAGGGGCTGGGCCTTCTGGACCTCAAGGACCTGCAGGCGCTCCTGGTCTGGACCGGCGAGAACCGCAAGGATATCGGTTTGCGCTACGGCAACATCGCGCCCGCGTCCATCGGCGCGATCCAGCGGCGGCTGATGGTGCTGGAAGGGCAGGGCGGTGACCGGCTTTTCGGCGAGCCCGCGCTCGACCTCGAGGATCTCTTCCTCACCGACGACGCGGGGCTGGGGCGGATCAACATCCTTGCCGCCGACGCGCTCATGCAATCGCCGCGGCTTTATGCCACCGCGCTCCTGTGGCTCTTGTCCGAACTCTTCGAGACGCTGCCCGAGGTGGGCGATCCCGACAAGCCCAGGCTCGTCTTCTTCTTCGACGAGGCGCATCTTCTTTTCGACGACGCCCCCAAGGCGCTGATCGACAAGGTGGAGCAGGTGGCGCGGCTGATCCGGTCCAAGGGCGTGGGCGTCTACTTCGTCACGCAGCACCCCTCCGACATCCCCGAAGACATTCTCGGCCAGCTTGGCAACCGGGTGCAGCACGCGCTGCGCGCTTTCACCGCGAAGGACCGCCGCGATCTCGCGCAGGCGGCGCAAACCTATCGCGACAATCCCGCCTTCGACATCGAGGACGCGATCCGCGAGGTGGGTGTGGGCGAGGCGGTGACCTCGTTTCTGGAAAAGAAGGGCGTGCCGGGCGTGGCCGAGCGCACGCTGATCCGCCCGCCCGCGTCGCAGCTTGGCCCGCTCGACGATGCGGCGCGCGCCGCGTTGATGACGGCCTCGCCGCTGGCTGGCAAATACGACACGCCCCTCGACCGCGAAAGCGCCTTCGAGATCCTGACCGCCCGCGCCGAGGCCGCCGCCCGCGCGGCCGAAGACGCCGCCCGCGCGGAAGCGGAAGCCGAGGCCGCGTCCGAGCGCGAGTTTCGCGCCGCGCGCCGCTATACCGGCAGCCGTGTCAGCCGCTCGGGCACACGAACCCGCGCGTCTCGGTCCGACAGTGTCGCGACCACATTCGCCAAAAGCTTCGCGCGCCAGTTGGGCAGCCGCTCCGGCCAGGCACTCGTGCGGGGCGTGCTCGGAGGGCTTTTTCGCGGCAAATGACGGCTTCGCGGCAAGAGACGGGAGCGTCGCGCCAAAGGCCCGCGTTAGGATAATCCGATGCGCCGCACTGACGCATCCACTTGGCGCGGGGCCGCGACCCGCCTACACTGCGAAGCATGATCGTAGAACTCGGACATTTCGCGCTGATCCTCGCCTTCATGGTGGCGATCTTCCAGATGATCGTGCCGCTCATCGGCGCGCATCAGAACCGCCCCGGCTGGATGGCAGTGGCAGAACCTGCGGCAACCACGCAGTTCCTGCTGACCGCGTTCAGTTTCGCGGCGCTGACATATGCCTTCGTGACCTCGGATTTCTCGCTGAACCTCGTGGTCGCCAATTCGCACACGCTCAAGCCCCTGATCTACAAGATCACCGGCGTCTGGGGCAATCACGAGGGCTCGCTGCTTCTGTGGGTGCTGATCCTGACCCTCTTCGGCGCCTGTGCGGCCTGGTTCGGACAGAACCTTCCGCCGACGCTCAGGGCGCGCGTGCTGGCGGTGCAATCCTCGGTTTCGGTCGCGTTCTTCGCCTTCATCCTCTTCACGTCGAACCCCTTCACGCGGCTCGCCGTGCCGCCCTTCGACGGGCAGGACCTGAACCCGCTGCTGCAGGATCCCGGGCTCGCCTTCCACCCGCCGTTTCTCTACCTCGGATACGTGGGCCTCTCGATGGCCTTCTCCTTCGCCGTTGCCGCCCTGATCGAAGGACGTGTCGACGCCGCCTGGGGTCGCTGGGTGCGGCCCTGGACGCTGGCGGCGTGGGTTTTCCTGACGATCGGGATCGGCATCGGGTCGTGGTGGGCCTATTACGAGCTTGGCTGGGGCGGCTTCTGGTTCTGGGATCCGGTCGAGAACGCCTCCTTCATGCCATGGCTGATCTCGGCGGCGCTTCTGCACTCGGCCATCGTCGTGGAGAAACGCGAGGCATTGAAGTCGTGGACGATCCTTCTCGCGATCCTGGCCTTCGGCTTCTCTCTGATCGGCACATTCATCGTTCGCTCGGGCGTGCTGACGAGTGTGCATGCCTTCGCCAACGATCCCGAGCGGGGCGTGTTCATCCTGATGATCCTCGGGGTGTTCATGGGCGGTGCGCTGTTGCTTTTCGCGTTCAGGGCGGGGGCGATGGAGGCGAAGGGTGTCTTCTCGACCGTGAGCCGGGAGTCGGGCCTTGTGTTCAACAACCTGCTTCTGGCCGTGTCGACCTTCGTCGTCTTCATCGGAACGATCTGGCCGCTGATTGCCGAGATGTTTTTCGACCGCACGCTCTCGGTCGGTCCGCCCTTCTTCGACGCGGCATTCACCCCCTTCGTCTTCGCCGCCGCCGCGGTGCTGCCGATCGGTGCGATGCTGCCCTGGAAGCGCGCGAGCGTCGCGCGGCCGCTGCGCGCACTCATCCCGGCTTTCGTGCTGGCGGTGGCGAGCGTGCTTCTGACCTGGGCCATGTTCACAGGGCGCTCGGCCATCGGTCCCATCGGGGTGGGCCTGTCGGTCTGGCTGGTGGCCGGGGCCGCCGTCGATCTGTGGTCGCGCACGGGCCGTGACACCGTGGCCCACCGGCTCGGGCGGCTGACCCGCCTGCCACGTGCCGACTGGGGCAAGACGATCGCCCATGCGGGCGTCGGCATCACCATGTTCGGGGTCGTGACGCTGACCGGCTACGAGGTCGAGGACATCCGTGTCGCACAGGAAGGTGAGCCCTACCGGGTCGGCGCCTACGAAGTCGAGCTTTTGCGCGTGGACGAAAACGTGCAAGGGCCGAACTACATCTCCACCATGGCGACCATCGCCGTGCGCGATGGCGAAACCGGGCAGCTCCTCTCGGAGTTGCGCCCCGAGCGGCGGATCTATCCCGTCGCCGGCATGCCGACCACCGAGGCGGGCATCAACAACGGCTTCACCCGCGATGTCTACGTGACGCTGGGCGATCCGCAGGACAATGGCGGCTGGGCCGTTCGGACCTGGATCAAGCCCTTCGCCAACTGGATCTGGGGCGGGACGATCATCATGGCGCTCGGCGGGCTCCTGAGCCTGTCGGACCGGCGCTACCGCTTCGCGGCCGGCGCGGGCCGCGCGCCGCGTGAGGATCGTGGGACTGAGGTACCGGCGGAATGAGACGCGTCTTCGCCGTGATCCTTCTCGCCGTGATGGTGTCATCGCCCGCGGCGGCCGTGCAGCCTGACGAGGTCCTTCCCGACCCGGCGCTCGAGGAGCGTGCGCGGGATATCTCGGCCGGCCTGCGTTGCATCGTCTGCCGCAATGAATCCATCGACGAGTCGAATGCCGAGCTTGCCCGTGACCTGCGCCTGCTGGTCCGGGAACGGCTGGTGGCCGGCGACAGCGACGCGGAGGTCGTGTCTTACGTGGTGGACCGGTACGGCGAGTTCGTGCTCCTGCGCCCGCCGATGACCGGGTCCACCATTGCGCTCTGGCTCGCCGCGCCGGTCCTGCTTGTCCTGGGCCTCGGCCTGTCTGTCGCCTATGTGCGTCGCCGCGCCCGGGCCGCCGCGCCAACCGAAGCCGACCTGAGCGCCGAGGAAACGGCCCGGCTCGAGGAAATCCTGCGCCGGTGACGCCGCGTCCGCCGTCTGGTCAAACCGCGCCGCTCTGGTAGGGTGCGCTGGACCGGAAGGGAAGGGTGGCGACATGCGGTACGAGACCATCACGCGCGAGGACGACGACGGCGTCGCGGTCATCACGATGCGCCGGCCCGACGTGATGAACGCGCTCAACACGCAGATGCGGGCCGAGATCACGCATGCCGTCGAAGCGGCCGGCCGCGAAGCGCGTGTCGTCGTCCTGACCGGCGCGGGACGTGCCTTCTGCTCGGGGCAGGATCTGGGCAGCCAGGCAAATGTGGGCAACATCAACCTCGAGCGGACGTTGCGGGACGAGTACATCCCCATGCTCATGGCGATCGTCGACTGTCCGGTTCCGGTGATCGCCGCGGTGAACGGAACCGCGGCCGGTGCCGGGGCGAATCTCGCACTGATCGCGGATGTGGTGATCGCCGCGCGGTCGGCGAGTTTCATACAGGCCTTCAGCCGGATCGGCCTCATTCCGGACGCGGGTGGCACCTGGGCCCTGCCTCGGCAGATCGGCCTTGCGCGCGCCATGGGAGCGAGCCTGTTCGCCGAGAAGATCTCGGCCGATCAGGCCGCAAACTGGGGCATGATCTGGGAAGCGGTCGATGACGAAGCTTTCGAGGCAACGTGGCGGGGGCGTGCCCGCCACCTCGCCGAGGGGCCGACAGAGGCCTACAGGCGCATCAAGGCAGCCCTGCAGGCGAGCTTCGGCAACAGCCTTCAGGACCAATTGCTGCTCGAGGGCCAGATGCAGGGCGAATGCGGGCGCACCCGCGACTTCAAGGAAGGCGTCATGGCCTTCATCGAAAAGCGCCCCGCCCGGTTCGAGGGCCGCTGAGCCGAATTTTCGTACGAAAATTCGCAGCCTGCGAAAATTCGTACGAATTTTCGACTTACCGCTCGGGTAGCAGCCCCCGGGGGCTGAAGCGCAGCACCAGAAGCAGGATCAGCCCCATGGTGAACAACCGCATGTAGGCCGCGGAATCGAGCAGATGTTCCCTCAGCCACGATCCCTCGGCCAGACCTGCCGTCAGCACCTGCATCAGCCCAAGCCCCAGCGGCTCGACCATGATCCAGAGCCACCAGACCAGGAACCCGCCGAGAACGGCGCCCCAGTTGTTCCCGGACCCGCCCACGATCACCATCACCCAGACGAGGAAGGTGAAGCGCAGCGGTTGATAGGTGCCGGGTACCAGCTGGCTGTCGAGCGTCGTCATCATGGCGCCGGCCACCCCGCAGACCGCCGAGCCCAGAATGAAGACCTGCAGGTGCCGCGCCCTGACGTCCTTGCCCATGGCCTCGGCAGCCGTCTCGTTGTCGCGGATCGCGCGCATCATCCGACCCCAGGGCGAGTTCAGCGCCTTCTCGCTGAACCAGATCAGCGCCAGAAGCACGGCGAGAAACAGCGCCGCATAGCTCAACTTCACCGTGATCGACGAGAAGGTGACCGGGTCGGCGCCCAGCCGTGTCGCCAGGTCGAGGAAGCCTTCCGATTGCTGCAGGTCGACCTCGTAGGGCACCGGGCGCGGAATGCCGGTGACGTTCTTCACGCCACGTGCAAGCCAGTCCTCGTTCTTCAGGATCGCGATGATGATTTCGGCGATGCCGAGCGTGGCGATCGCGAGATAGTCCGACCGCAGGCCAAGCGCCGTCTTGCCGATGATCCAGGCCGCTCCGGCGGCGAGGAGGCCGCCCACGGGCCAGGCGAAGATCACGGGCAGACCAAGGCCCCCGAGATAGCCCGTGGCCGCCGGATCGATCGCTTCCACCGCCGACACGCCGGCATCGAAGACCCAGCGATAGAGGAAGAAACCGCCGATCAGGATGACCAGCATGACCAGGGTGCGCATCCGGCCCTTGGGCAGACGCGACCAGGCGAGGATGGCGGCCACGATGGTCGCGGCGCCCAGCACGAGGCCGAGGAGCACGCGAATGCCCCCCGCCGCCCATGCGTCTTCGACCGGCGGCATGGACACCAGCACCGCGGCCAACCCGCCAAGCGCCACGAAGCCCATGACACCCACGTTGAACAGGCCCGCATAGCCCCATTGCATGTTCACCCCGAGCGCCATGATCGCCGAGACGAGCCCCATGTTGAAGATCGTCAGCGTCGTGTTCCACGATTGCGCGAACCCCGTCCCGATGAAGAGGACCGCCACGAGACCGAACAGCGCCAGCGCGCGCATGTCGAAGGAACCGCTCATACAGACTTGCCTTTCATGATGCCCGTCGGCTTGAACAGAAGCACGATCAGCAGGATCCCGAAGCTGACGGCGAACTTGTAATCGGTCGACAGAAGCTGCAGGAGCCCGTCGGGCTGCCACTCGCCCGGCGCCAGATAAGTGACGACCTTCCGGAAGGCATAGGTCACGCCCACCTCGGAAAACGCGATCAGGAAACCGCCCAGGATCGCGCCCACCGGGTTGCCCAGCCCGCCCACGATGGCGGCGGCGAAGATCGGCAGGAGCAGCTGGAAATAGGTGAAGGGCCGGAAGCTCTTGTCGAGCCCGTAAAGCACGCCCGCCGTGGTCGCCAGCGCCGCCACGATCAACCAGGTGATCAGCACGACCCGCTCGGGGTTGATGCCGGACAGAAGCGCCAGGTCCTCGTTGTCGGAAAAGGCGCGCATGGCCTTGCCCGTGCGGGTGCGGTTGAGAAACCAGAACAGAAGCGTCACGGCGATGACCGCGATCACGATGGTCAGGCCCTGCGTGGTGCGGAAGGCGAGCCCCTCGTCGAGCCCGGTGATCTCGCGGAAGGTGCGCGCCGAGATGATGAAACGCTCGCCATCGGAAAACCGCTGGTCGTCCGTGCCGATGATGAAGCGCACGATCCCGTTCAGAAGGAACATCACCCCGATGGAGGCGATCACGAAGATGATCGGCTTGGCCTTCTGCTGGCGGTAGAACCGGTAGACGAAGCGGTCCGTCCCCAGCACCAGAAGCCCCGTCGCGGCAATGCCCACGGGCAGCGCCAGGAGCGCCGTGGGCAGCGGCCCGACCCCGTCCATGCCAAGCCCTTGCAGCCCCCAGGTCACGAGGATCGTCGCCATCGCGCCGAAGGCCATCGTGTCGCCATGGGCGAAGTTGGAAAACCGCAGGATCCCGTAGATCAGCGTGACGCCGAGCGCCCCGAGCGCCAGCTGCGCGCCATAGGCGGTGGCCGGGATGATGACGAAATTCATGAGCGCCACGAAGGCGTTGAGGACATCCATGGCTCAGCGCAACTCCTCACAGGTTCCGAAATACGTGGCCGCCTGCGCGGCGCCGTCGAAGAAATGCACGCTCATGAGCGCGGTCCGGTCGGCCTCGATCGTCAGAAGCTCGGCCAGACCGTCGCGGCCCGCGCTCGCATAGGTGGCGGGCAGGGCGCCCGCTTCGGTCAGGCGCACCAGCAGGCTGTCGCCCGTGACCGAGGACAGGAACAACTCGTCCGCGTGATCGGCCGGGATGACCTGCGCGTCGAAGGCACTTTCCCCGCAGGCCTCGCCCGCCACGCATTCCACGGTGAAGCTGCACCCCCAGGGCTCGGCGCCGAGAAGGCCCGGGGCGATCAGCCCGGCAAGCGCCCCGAGCAGGCTTATGGAACGGGCCGCCCTCATGCGGTCACGCAGCGCCCGAGAAAGCTCGCCACGGTCAGCCGGCCGCCGGGCGCCACACGGTGGCGCGTGAGCGCGCCGTCGCCGTCGACCGTCATCGAGAAGAGAAGCGTTTCGCCCTCGGTCGCGAAGCTGAGCGCGAGGGCGGGCGGGGGCGTGATCGGCGTGCCGGCCACCTGCGCACCGTCGATCTCGATCCAGTGCGCCCCGTCGCGCCAGGCGAGCTCGAAGGGGATGCCCTCGTGCGCCTCGCACTCGATCTCGGGGGCGCAGACAATGGTGAAGGCGCAAGCCACGGGTTGCGCAGCGGCGGGCGTCGCCAGACCGAGCGATATGAGCGCGGCACGGATCATCCGCCGAGAAAGCTCCGCCGCACGTCCGGGTCGGCCAGAAGGTCCTTGCCCGTGCCCGTATGCGCGTTCCGCCCCTGCACGAGCACATAGCCGCGGTCGGCGATCTCCAGCGCCTGGCGCGCGTTCTGTTCCACCATCAGGATCGGGATGCCGGTGCGGCTTACCTCGATGATCCGGTCGAACAGCTCGTCCATGACGATGGGCGAGACGCCCGCTGTCGGTTCGTCGAGCATCAGGACCTTGGGCCGGGTCATCAACGCGCGGCCCACGGCGACCTGCTGACGCTGACCGCCCGAAAGCTCGCCCGCGGCCTGCCGGCGCTTGTCCTTCAGGATCGGGAAAAGGTCGAAGACCTGCGCCATGGTCTCGCGGAAATCGTCGGCCCGCGTGTAGGCGCCCATCTCGAGGTTCTCCTCGACGCTGAGCGAGGGGAAGATGTTCGAGGTCTGCGGCACGAAGCCCATCCCCTTCAGCACGCGGGCCTGTGGCGTGAGGTCGGTGATGTCCTCGCCGTCGAGCCGGACGGAGCCCTTGCGCACGTTGAGCATGCCGAAGACGGCCTTCATCGCGGTGGACTTGCCCGCGCCGTTCGGCCCCACGATCACCGCGATCTCGCCGGGGTTCACCGCGATGGTGCAGTCGTGCAGGATATCCGGCCCCGCGCCGTAGCCGCCCGACATCGTGTCGCCGATCAGGAAGGCATCGCCCGTGTGGACCGCCTCGCCGGTGCCGGGGGAGGCGGTCAGCGTTCCGCCGCCCGCCTTGGTGATCGAGCGGTCCTTGTTCCCACGGTCGTCCTGATACGCGCTGCCGCTCACGCGCCCGCCTCCGCCAGCTTGTCCTTGTTCTTCAGCCCCGTGCCGAGATAGGCCTCGATCACCTGCTCGTTGGCCTTGATCTCGTCGATCGTGC
>CAZGHJ010000040.1:0-16004 GCA_964525355.1 uncultured Roseicyclus sp. | reverse complement strand
TCGCGCGCGCCCTCGGGGCTCGAGGCGGTGATGATCGGCGTCTGGTACTCGCGAAAGCCGATGTCCCACATCCGCCGCCGGATCGATGCGACCACGTCCGAGCGCAGGGTCATCTTCTCCTGCATGGCCTCGCGGCGCAGGTCGAGATAGCGGTATTTCAGGCGCGTTTCCTCGGGATATTCCTGATCTCCGAAAACCTGCAGAGGCAACTCGCCCTCGACCCCGCCGAGCACCTCCATGTCGCGGATGAAGACCTCGATCTCGCCGGTGGGCAGCTTCGGGTTCACCAGTTCGGGATCGCGCGCCTTCACCTCTCCGTCGATGCGGATGCAGTATTCCGCCCGCAGCTTCTCGACCGCCGCGAAAACCGGGCTGTCGGGATCGCAGAGCACCTGCGTGATGCCGTAATGGTCGCGCAGGTCGATGAAGATCACGCCGCCATGGTCGCGGCGGCGATGCACCCAGCCGCTCAGCCGCACGGACTGGCCGACGTGTTCGCGTGTCAGGGCGGCACAGGTGTGGCTGCGATAGGCGTGCATGGACCGGGTCCTCTTGGGCTGGCAGTGTTCGGGATCGGGCGTCGCGGCGATAGAGCGCGGGCACCGGGTGAAGTCAACCCCGCGGGGCGGCGCACGCCCTGTCCGAGGGATCGCGCCCGAGGCGATGACGCGTCCCGCCCGGGGTCCCCCGCGCTGCGCGGGCGACGATCATGGGCGCGGGACGCGCCCTGCCGCGGGTCAGAGGCGACACGCGAGCGCGTCGGCCAATGCACCGGGACGTCACGCCCCAGGCGCACACGACGGAAGGCTGCCGCCGGGCATGAAGCGCGTGACGACCACCCGGGGCCAGTCTGCATTGGCCGTGATCATCTCGGGCACGCCTGCGCAGGTCCCGATGCCACCCAGGGTCTCCGGGTCAAGCAGCCGGTAATTGCTCAGGCCGGCGGCGCTTGCGATTTCGCTTGGCGTCATGCGACCCACCTCGCGATGCCCACGCGCCAGACACGCGGGATCCGACCGAGATGCGGACGATCCATATGCGCGATCTTGGTCCGGCCATCCCGATCGAGATCGGCCGCAGCCGGCAGGGCAAGCCATCGGAAACGGTGCCAGGTCCAGGGCATCGACGCCTCAGGCCGCCGCCATCCGCCCGCCACACCGAATGCCGAGGCTTTCATGGGCCTCCACCGTCAGGATCTCGGGCAGCCCGCCATCATCCGGGTCCACGAGGTGCGGCGCCAAATCCTCGAAGACCACCGGGCGGCCCCAGGTCGCGCTGAAAACGCCCTGTGCCACGGCTGCGAACCGCAGTCCAAGCCACAGGCACCACGTCAGCCCCGCGCCGCGGGCGCTCGCGTGGCAAGGGCGCCCCGGCGGACGCGGCGCCACCGGGCGAGGCTCAGATCTGTTTTTCGGGCATCTGGACGACAAGCCCGTCCAGCGCGTCGGTCACCTTCAGCTGACAGGTCAGGCGTGATCGTGTCTCGTCGGGCTGGTAGGCGAACTCCAGCATGTCCTCTTCCATCGGGTCGATCGCGGGCAGCTTGGCGACCCAGTCGGGATGAACATAGACATGGCAGGTGGAGCAGGCGCAGGCGCCGCCGCAATCGGCCTCGATGCCCGGAATGTTGTTGTCGCGCGCCCCTTCCATCACGGTCAGGCCGTTGGGAACGTCCACGACATGCTCGGTGCCGTTATGCTCGATATAGGTGATTTTCGCCATCTGGTGCCTTTCCTTCCCGCTTCCGGCCGCGCCGATCCGGGGCAGTAGGTAATACGGCGGCCCCCGGCTTTCCAGTCCGGAATCACGGTGCCCCGCACGGCGGCGCAGGCTTGCGTCACGCCGTCGATGTTCTATCTTCGTTCACATGGAGCCCGCCGCACGACATCCCGAATGGCCAAGGCCGCCCGTCTGCCTGCCGCACCATCTGCTGCACCTGCCGCCCGAGGGCGCGCGCGTCGCCGTCGCGGGGCTCGTCCTCGTGCGCCAGCGGCCCGGAACGGCCAAGGGGGTGATCTTTCTCACGCTCGAGGACGAGTTCGGAGTGGCCAACGTGGTGGTCTGGCAGAAGATCTACCAGACCTTCCGGCGGGCCGTGATCGCAGGCCGGCTCCTGCAGGTCACGGGGCGGCTGCAACGCCAGTCGGGCGTGACCCATGTCGTGGCCGAACGTATCGCGGATGTCTCGGGCCTTCTGGACGAGCTTGTGCACCTGCATGAACCCGCCCGGGCCGCCGACGGGCCGTGACGCGTTCCGACCATCATGCAAGGATGGCAGGCGCGGCAAGGAAAAAGGCCCCCGAAACGGGGGCCTTTCCCAGGCGCCACAAGACGGGGCCGCCTTAATCCTCGAGCGAGATCGCCACGAAGCGCGGGCTGCCGGCCCGACGGATGAGCAGGAGAATGCTCCGCTGACCTGCCTCCTCCGCGCTTTCGACCCGCTCGGCGAAATCGCTCACGCTGCGCACCGGTTGCTGGGCCACTTCCGTGATCACGTCGCCCGCCTGCAAGCCCTTGCCCGCCGCATCGGAGGCGGGGTCGACCGCCTCGATCACGAGGCCGCCCGACACGCCCTGCGCGTCGAGCCGCTCCCGCAACTCGTCGGTCAGCGGTGCCACCGTCAGACCCAGCACCTCGCCAGACGGCTCGACCTCGGGCTCCGCGGTCGGCGCCGAGACGCCCTCCGCCGTCTCGCGGCGGCCAAGCGTCACGAGAAGCGTCTGCGTCTCGCCATCGCGAAAGACCAGCATGCGCACGGTCTCGCCCACGCCGCTTTCGCCGACGATGCGCACCAGTTCGCGCGTGTCCTCGATCTCTTGACCGTTGAAGCTTAGGATGACGTCGCCCACCTCGACGCCCGCTTCCATGGCCGGCCCTTCCGGCACGTCCGTGACCATGGCGCCCCGCGCCTCGGCAAGGCCCACGCCCTCGGCGATATCGGCGTTCACGTCCTGGATGCGCACGCCCAGCCAGCCACGCCGCGTCTCGCCGAACTCGCGCAGCTGGTCGACCACGTTGGTCACGACCGCGGCCGACATGGCGAAGCCGATGCCGATGGACCCGCCGGTGGGCGACAGGATCGCGGTGTTCACGCCGATCACCTCGCCGCCCATGTTGAACAGCGGGCCGCCGGAGTTGCCGCGGTTGATGGCGGCGTCGGTCTGGATGTAGTCGTCATAGGTGCCGCTGAGCGCCCGCTCCCGCGCCGAGACGACGCCGACGGAGACCGAGAACCCCTGGCCGAGCGGGTTGCCCATGGCCATGACCCAGTCACCGACGCGCATGGACTCGCTGTCGCCGAAAGGCACGAAGGGCAACGCCTCGTCGGCCTCCACCTTCAGGAGCGCGATATCCGTGTTGGGGTCGCGACCGATCAGCTCGGCCGCCAGTTCCTCACCGGACCGGAACTCGATCAGGATTTCATCGGCGCCCTCGATCACGTGGTTGTTCGTGACGATAAACCCGTCCTCGGAAATCACGAAGCCCGAGCCAAGCGCCTGGCTGCGACGCGGTGCCTGTTCAGGACCCTGCTGACGGTCGAGGAAATCGTTGAAGAAATCCTCGAGCGGGCTGCCGGGCGGCATGTTTGGCATGGGGCCTTCCCGCCCGGCGACGATCGCCGAAGTGGTGATGTTGACCACCGCGTCTCCGACTTGATCCACGAGATCCGCGAAGGACGGCGGCGCGGTCTGGGCACGAACCTGCGCGGCACTGAGCACGAGCGCAAGAGCCGTCAAAAGCGCGATCAGGCCTGCCGTGGCGATGCGGTAGGCTGCCGGTGCGCTGTCGCTTCGCGCCACGACCGCCGCGTCGGCGCGCGCTGCGCCGGGGCGATGTTTCTCGACAACATGTGATGTCACGGACAAACCTCCTGTCAAACCATGCCGTACGGTGCGGAAGGCACCCGAACCTGCGCAAGTATATTTGCGCGCGGAGCCCGTGGATCAACCTTTTCCCCGATCGCCGCCGCAACAGAGCCCGTCACATGCGCGTGACAGGCGCCAACGCGGGGGCTGCACAGAGGGCTCAGAGCGATTGCAGGATCAGCGCCGCGAGCGTGACGCCGAGTGCCACGGCGGCAAGGCCCAGTCCGCGACGCGTGCCCTCGGGGATCCGGGCGATCATACGCAGCACATCCTCGATCCGCGACGGGAAAAGGGCCAGTGCAACGCCCTCGATCACAAGGACCATCGCAAAACCCAGCAGGATGGCGAGACCGAAGCTCATCGCGTGACTGTCCGAAAGAAAGGGATCGGCGCGCCCGAAAGTCCGGGCGCGCCGATCATGCGATCATGTCGCGTCAGTTATCGGCCGAGACACCGCCCAAACCGCTGCCCTGGAGATACTCGAAGAACTCGCTGTCGGGCGAGATCACCATGGTCGAGTTCTGCCGGCGCAGCGCGCGTTCATAGGCGGTCATGGAACGGTAGAATTCGAAGAATTCAGCGTCTTGAGTAAAGGCCTCGGCGAAGATGCGGTTCCTCTCCCCGTCTGCCTCACCGCGGGTGATCTCGGCCTCCCGCTGCGCCTCGGAGGTCAGCTCGACCACGGTCCGGTCGGCCTGGGCGCGGATCCGCTGCGCGGCCTCGTTACCGCGGGCGATTTCGTCGGCGGCTTCCCGTTCGCGTTCCGCGCGCATCCGCGCGAAGGTCGCCTCGAGGTTCTGCGCCGGCAGGTTGGTCTGCTTGAGCCGGACGTCCAGCACCCGGAGGCCCAGCGAGGCCGCGCTGGCCTGCGCCTGCGCGGTGATCCGGTCCATCAGCTGCGAGCGCTGATCCGACAAGATCGTGTTGGAGGTCACGCCGTCCGAACCGAGAACCTCGCGGATCTGCGGGTTGAGGATGCCTTCCAGCCGCTGCTCGCCGGCACGCATGCCGCCAACGCCGACCGCCTGGCGGAATTGCACCACGTCGTCGATGCGGTACCGCGCGAAGGCGTCGACCACCAGACGCCGGTCATCCGAGGGCGTCACCTCGATCGGCGTGGTGTCGAGCGACAGGATCCGATCGTCGTAATAGACCACTTCCTGGATGAACGGGATCTTGAAGTTGAGCCCCGGCTCCTCGATCACCTGGCGGATCTGGCCGAATTGCAGGACGAGCGCGCGCTGCCGTTCGTCGACCACGAAGATCGAACTCAGAAGGACTGCCACGCCCAGAACGACGGCGGGGATGAGAAAGGTTGCGCGTTTCATCAGTTGCTGCTCCCGGTGATCGTCGTGGTGCCGCCCATGGTGCCGGTCGTGCCGGTCGTTCCGGTGGTACCCGTGCCGCGGCGAAGCTGATCGAGCGGCAGGTAAGGCACGACGCCGGAGCCGCCAGCACCACCCTCGCCGTCGAGGATGACGAGGTCGACATCGCCCAGCACGCGTTCCATCGTCTCGAGATAGAGGCGTCGGCGGGTCACGTCGGGGGCCTGCGAATATTCCTGCAGCACGGCGAGGAAGCGGCTTGCCTCACCCTCGGCTTCGTTGATGACCTGGGCGCGATAGGCCTCGGCCTGTTCCAGCATCTGCGCGGCCTCGCCTCGGGCGCCGGCGAGTACACGGTTGGCGTAGGCGTCGGCCTGACGCTCCAGCCGGTCACGCTCCTGCTCGGCGGCCTGCACCTCGCGGAAGGCGTCGATCACCTCCGCCGGCGGGTCGGCCCGGTCGAGGTTGAGACGCACCACGTTCACGCCCGAATCGTAGCTGTCGAGCGTGGTCTGGATCAGTTCCAGCACCGAGTCGGCGATGATGCCCCGGTCGCGGTTGAGGATCGGCGCAAGTTGGCTTGCCGAGATCACCTCGCGCATGGCCGCTTCGGAAACGGCCCGGATCGTCGCCTCGGGATCGCGCAGGTTGAACAGGAAAAGGGCGGGATCGGAGATGTTCCAGACCACCTCGAACTGGATGTCGACGATGTTCGCATCCGTGGTCAGCATCAGCCCCGAATCCGACGCGCCCGAGCGCGCCACGCCAATCGCCTCGGTCCGTTCCGAGGTCACGTTCACGACCTCGGCCGTCACGATGGGCCAGGGCGCGAAGTTGAGACCCGGGTTCCCGATGGACGAGAATTCGCCGAGGAAAAGCTCGACCGACTGTTCCTCGGGCCGGACCGTGTAGAAGGACTGGAACGCCCAGAGGCCCAGCGCCACAAGCGCGGCGATGCCGACCGTGCCACGGCTGAACTTGAAGCCGTCCCCACCGCCGCCACCGGACCCGCCGGTGCCACCACCACGGCCGCCCATCAGGACGCGCAACTGCTCCTGCCCTTTCCGAACGATCTCGTCGATTTCGGGGATCTGGTCGCCGCCTGGCCGCCGCGGGCCACCCGGTCCGCGGTCAGGACCGCCGTTCGAGCCATTGTTGCCGCGGTTGCCTCCACCAGAGCCTCCGCCGCCCCAGGGTCCGCCATTGTTGCCAGCCATCTATCGCTCATCCTCTCGCATTTGGACAGGTCTTTGAAAGCCAATATGGGGCATTCGCGCCGGATTGCACCAGCGACCCGCCCAGATTCGACGACACATCCTGACGCACCCGGACCGGATCAGGCGGTACGCACGGGCGTTTTCAAGGTGACGAGTTCCTCCGACATGGTCGGATGGACCGCGACGGTCCGGTCGAAGTCCTGCTTCGTCGCGCCCATCTTCACGGCGATCCCGGCCAGCTGGATCATCTCTCCGGCCTGGGGCGCCACGATATGGCAGCCCAGCACCTTCTGGGTCTCCTGCGACACGACGAGCTTCATCAGGACGCGGTCGGACCGACCGGCGAAGGCCGAGTGCATGGGCCGGAACGAGGTGCAGTAGACCTCGATGCGCTCCTGCTCGCGGGCCTCCTCCTCGGTCAGACCGACGGTGCCGAACTCGGGCTGCGTGAAGACCGCCGAGGGGATCAGGTCGTGGTCGACGGGCGTCGGGTTGCCGTTGAACACCGTCTCGACGAAGGCCATCCCCTCGCGGATCGCCACGGGCGTCAGGTTCACCCGGTTCGTCACGTCGCCGATGGCGTAGACCGAGGGCACGCAGGTCTGGGAATACGCGTCGACCACCACCTGACCGCGGCGGCCAAGTTCGACCCCGGCCTCGGCAAGGCCCATGCCGTCGGTATTGGGCCGGCGCCCGGTGGCGAAGAGCACCGCGTCGAAGACCTCCTCCTGGCCGTTCGAGGCCTTGACCCAGACCGGCCCCCGGCCATTCCCGGACGCCGCCTCGGCCATCACGTCGGCGGGCGCGCCCATCGACGCGCCACCCGCCGCCGGGTCGCTGGCCGTCCCGGCATGGGATGCGGCGTGGTCCGCGCTTGCGGGGGCCATGTCGACGATATTGGTGCCCGTATGGATCCGGATGCCCCGCGCCTCCATCATGTCCGAGATCAGGCCGCGCGCCTCGCCGTCGAAGCCCCGCAGGATCTGCGCGCCGCGATAATACTGCGTCACCTCGACGCCGAGCCCGTGCATGATGCAGGCGAACTCGCAGGCGATATATCCGCCGCCCACGATCAGGAGCCGCTTGGGCAGCGTCTCTAGCTGGAAGATGTCGTCCGAGACGATGCCCAGATGGTCGTTGGCCAGGCCCGGCCGTTCCGGGCGGCCGCCGGTCGCGACGAGGATGTGCTTCGCGCTGTGCGTCGTCCCGTCCGCCAGTCGCACGGTATGGGGGTCGTCGAGGACCGCGCGCTGATCGAAGCTCGTGACGCCCGAGCCGCTCAGAAGCTGCCGATAGACCCCTTCGAGACGGTCGAGCTCCGCGTTCAGGTGCCCGCGAAAACGCGGCCAGTCGAAGGCGCCGTCCTGCACGTCCCAACCATAGGCGCGGGCGTCCTCGAACCCCTCGCGATAGGCGGAGGCGAAGACCATCAGCTTCTTGGGCACGCAGCCGCGGATGACACAGGTCCCGCCCATGCGGCTTTCCTCGGCCAGCGCCACCTTCGCGCCGCCGGCCGCGGCGACACGCGCCGCGCGCACGCCGCCCGACCCTCCACCGATCACGAAGAGGTCGTAGTCGAAATCCATGTCCGTCATCTCCCTTGTCCGGACCGGGCGCGGCGCCCTGGGGCCGCGCGCTGTTCAGTCGATGATGTCGAGAAACAGGTTGTCGTTGCGGGAAAAGTCGATGCGCTCCCGGGTCTCGGTGCCGGCGTTCATGTCCTTGAGATCCACCGTGCCGTCCGCGTGGCCGACGATCGCGACGTCGCAGATATCGAGGAACAGCCCGTTCTCGACGACGCCGGGGATCTGGTTCAGCACGAGGCTGAGCTGGCCGGGATTGGCGATGCGCTGTAGCCTGAGGTCGAGGATCAGGTTGCCCTCGTCGCTGCGGAACGGCTCCGAGCCGTTCAGGCGCAACTCGACCGCGCGGCCCTCGACCTCGAGATTGGACAACATCTCCTCGATGAGCGCCCGCGTGGTCTGCCAGCCGAACGGGATGACCTCGACCGGCAGGGGAAACGCGCCCAGCCGGTCCACCGATTTCGAAGGATCCGCGATCACCACCATCCGGTCCGAGGCGGTCGCGACGATCTTCTCGTGCAGAAGCGCGCCGCCGCCGCCCTTGATCAGGTTGAGGTCGGGATCGAACTCGTCGGCCCCGTCGATGGTCAGGTCGAGCCAGCGCACCTCGTCCAGCGGCTTGACGGTGAGGCCGACCTCGCGCGCAAGCTCCGCCGTGCGCGCCGAGGTCGCCACCGTGGTGATCATCAGCCCGTCCTCGCGCACCACCTCGCCGAGACGGCGCACCATCCACGCCGCCGTCGACCCGGTGCCCAGCCCGACCCGCATGCCGTCCTCCACGAAATCGACGGCGCGGCGGGCGGCGACATATTTCGCCTTGTCGGCGGGTGGCAGATCGGTTGGCATCGGCGCCTCCGTCTCGGCGTGGGTTCTGCGGGTTTCGGCGCCGTCTTACCCAACCGCGGCCCCGGGCGCGAGAGCTAAACGCCCCATCGGCCGGCCTCGGCCGCGATCAGCGCCGCAACGGCCGGGTCGAGGGCCGCGCGCGCCAGGATCACCAGAAGACCCGGGGCATCGGCCTCGAGCGTGACCGGCCCGCCGACGGCTTCGTTCGACGTGCCGATCCGGCTGGCGGGATGGAAGGTCAACCCGTCGATGGGCCAGCGCAGCCCCTGCGAGCGTCCCGTCACCTCCCGCATGGGAAACAGCGATACCCGCGCGCCGGCGGGCAGGTCCAGGGCCAGACGCGGGGGCGCATGAAAGACGATATCCTGCTCGCCGATGACGATGCAGCGGTGTTCGGGCCTCGCGACGAGCGTGTGAAAGACCGCCAACTCGTGATCGAGCCGCGCTCCGGTGAACCCCACGGCAAGCGTCAGCGGCACGTCCAGCCGCCGGAGCGCCTTGTCGAAGTCCGTGCTGTCCTGCTCGAAGACTTCGTAAAGGATTTCGGGCGACAATGTGGCCCGTGCCTGTGTCGAAATCGAATCGAAATCGCCCACCACCGCCTCCGGCATCAGCCCGGCGGCCAGGGCCGCATCCGCCCCGCCATCCGCAGCGACAAGGGCGGGCGCATGGCGCAGGGCATCCGCCACGTCATCGCGGCCGAGGGCCCCACCGCCCATCAGGGTCACCGGCGCCGCGCTCACGAATATTGGTCTTTCCCATGGCATTTTTTGGTCGCTCAATGCGACTTTCTCCATCGATTGGCCCTATTCCTGTCGCGTTCTTCGGGAAACTCTTTGGTGTGGGCAACCACTAAGTGATACGTTCCCGCGGTCAGCGGGGCGAGAGCAGCGTAGGCAAAGTGAAGAATTCCATGAGCGACGCCAACAAGATCCTGACTGTGTCTTATGGCACGTTCTCCTGCACGCTCGAAGGGTTCGACGATCCGTTCTCGGCCATGAAGGCCATCGCCGAGTATTTCAGGGACCTCGCCGCCGAAGACCGCTATTTCGGCGCCGAACCGCCCACGCCCGACGCCGAGGCGCTGCACCGCATCGCCGAGGACGCCATCCGCCGCCGCGTCGAGGCGCGCGTGTCGGACCACGGCATCACCTTCCGCCCGGAAGACCCTGCCGCGGCGCGGACCGGGCGGCCGGAACCCGCCGGACCGGCGGAGCCTTCGACGCGCAGGCCTCCGCGCGACGAGGCCGGGGCCCCGCCGGCTGAGCCGCCGCAGGCCGACACGGACACAGATACAGACGCAGACACGGACACTTTCGGCACCGAAGCCGAGGTGCCGGCGCCCGACATGGCCCGCCGCCCGGGCCCCGAACCGGAATTCGACACGGCCGAGGAGGCGTCCGAGGACGCTGCGCAAGAGGCGACCGCACTGCCCGAAGCGCCCGGTCCCCCGACACCCGACCACGGGATGCAGGACGGCCAGGACAGCGGCGCGGACGCAAACCGGTCCGCGCAGGAGGGCGAGGTGGTCGGCCCGGCCCCGCCGTCGGATCGCGAGGCGGCGGAGATCCGGGCGGAAGAAGACGAAGTGCAACCGCCCGCCGAGCGCGCGGCCGACGTGGCACATGCTCCGGATCTTGCCGGCGCGGAGGCTGCACCGCCTCCGGCAGGGGGCGATGACCTGCGCGCCGTCGCCGCCGCCATGGCCCTCGCCAATACGGAAGTTGTCCCCGAGAACGACACGCCAGTGTCGCCCGTGACGCCGGATGACGGATCCATCGCCGCATTTTTCGCCGACGCCGACCGGACCTGGAGCGACGAGACCCTGGAGGCCGGCCTCGACACGGTCCCGGAGGAGGACGGGCCGAGCGTCGCCACCCGACTGGCCCGCATCCGGGAGGCCGCGCGGCTCGAAGCCGACCTCGACCTGTCGCCCGCACCCGACGCGGACATCGCCGCGGACGCGAATGCCGCCGAAGACGAAGCGCGCCCGTTCGCCATGCCCGCCGCAGGCCCGGACCCCGATCCCGACGAGGACGGCGCCATCGCCGCGCAGGACGCGGAGGAGGACGGCAGCACCGGACGGGAGCCCGACAAGGCGCTCGACCCCGACCGAAGCCCGGACAGCCCAGGTCCCGCCGCGCCCGACACTGCCGCCGGGGAGAATATGCAGACCGCGGCGCCGCAGGGGACGCCCGAAAGCGACCCGGCCTCCGCAGACGCCCCCCCGAAGCCCCGGAGCGTCAAGCTCGGCGCGGGCGGCGGGCCCGGCAATGCCGGCGACATGGAGCGCCTTTTCGACGCAACCGACAGCCGCATGGCAAATGCCGAGACGAGCCGCCGCCGCGCGAACATCCAGCATCTGAAGGCCGCCGTCGCGGCCCGCGTGGCCGAACGCCGCCTGGTCGAGTCCGGCGTCCAGCAAGGCGAGGAAACCGTCGACGCGACGGCCGAGTATCGGGACGATCTCGCGCGGGTGATGCGGCCGACGCGGGTTCGGGTCGATGTCAGCCGCCGCCGCGAGGCACGCCAGCCCCCGCTCGTGCTGGTCTCCGAACAGCGGGTGGATCGCGGCCGGACGACGGCAGACGCGGCCCATGTCGCGGAGCATCACGGCGCCGACGCGGCCACGGCCGCTGCGGCCTCGGCGCAGGTGCGGACACCGCAGAAGGTCTCTCGCTCGATGGCGAATCTCGCCCGGCGGACCGGCGCCACGGTCGCATCGGGCGAACGCCGCGCGACCGCGGCCGTGGCCGCCGTCGAGGACACCCCCGTCATGGATCGGGCCGCGCTCCCGGCGGCGGGCACGGTCGACCTGCCCGATTTCGTCATGCGCTTCGCGGCGGTGCTGGAGGACAGCGACGCCACGGAGATCGAGCAGGTCGTGGAAATGGGCGCGGAGTTCATCACGCGCGATCTCGGCCAGGCCGAGTTCAAGCGCGTCCAGTTGATCCGGCTGGTCCGGATGGCGACGGAGGACACGATTTCCCGCGACGCGGTCCTGGCAACGATGGTTCACCTTTCGGAGCGGGGCGTGCTGTCCCAGGGCCCGAACGGCCGCTATCGCCTGGCGGCGGCCCAAGACTGACGCCCGGGCCGCCGTCGAATAACAAAACCGGTCAGTCGCGATTGCGGCCGGCCGTCTTGTCCGCCGCCTCCGTCGGGGCCTCTGCATCCGGATCGGCCTGACCGACGCCAAGGAAGATCGACTTCAGCGGGATGGCCCAGACGATGCCCAGAACGGTGTAGACCAGAAGCTCCACCAGAACGGACGGCCTCTCGAACAGGCTCACCACATACCAGGCGGCGCCGATATAGGCCGGCAGGCCGAATACCAGGATCATCAGAGAGAGCCTGCGTCTCGTCTTGTATTTCAGCGCCATGTGCTCCCTCTCGTCGCTCTGTGCCCGGTGATCCCCGATCAGTCGGCGAAGGGGTCGGTCACGAGCACCGTGTCCTCCCGCTCCGGCGAGGTGGAGAGTAGGGCGACGGGGCAGCGGATCAATTCCTCGATCCGGCGCACGTATTTCACCGCTTCCGCCGGGAGGTCGGCCCAGCTCCGCGCCCCCTCGGTCGAGGCCGACCAGCCCGGCATCTCCTCGTAGATCGGGACGCAGCGCGCCTGGGCATCCGCGGCGGTCGGCAAGTGGTCGAGGCGAACCCCGTCGACGATGTAGCCCGTGCAGATCTTCAGCGTCTCGAACCCGTCGAGCACGTCCAGCTTGGTCAGCGCGATGCCGTTCACCCCGGAGGTCACGCAGGTCTGGCGCACAAGGGCCGCATCGAACCAGCCGCAGCGCCGCTTGCGCCCCGTGGTCGTGCCGAACTCGTGCCCCCGCTCGCCCAGGCGCTGCCCGTCCGCATCGTCCAGTTCGGTGGGAAACGGCCCCTCGCCCACGCGGGTCGTGTAGGCCTTCACGATCCCCAGCACGTAGTCGATCGCGCCGGGGCCGAGCCCCGTGCCCGTCGCCGCCTGCCCCGCGATCACGTTGGAGGAGGTCACGAAGGGATAGGTGCCGAAGTCGATATCCAGAAGTGCGCCCTGCGCCCCTTCGAACAGGATGCGCTGCCCCGCGCGCCGCCGCCCGTCGAGCACGTGCCAGACCGGTGCGGCGAAGGGCAGGATGTGCGGCGCGATCGCCTCGAGCTCCCGCAACAGCTTGTCCCGATCCACAGGCGGCAGGCCGAGGCCACTGCGCAGCGCGTTGTGGTGGACCAGCGCGCGATCAACCCGCAGGGCGAGCGTGGCCGCGTCGGCCAGGTCGGCCACGCGGATCACGCGCCGCCCCACCTTGTCCTCGTAGGCCGGGCCGATGCCACGCCCGGTCGTGCCGATCCGCGCCACGCTGGTCTGGCCCTCGCGCGCACGGTCCAGTTCGCCATGCAGCGGCAGGATGAGCGGCGTGTTCTCGGCGATCATCAGAGTGTCCGGCGTGATCTCGACGCCCTGCGCACGGATCGTGTCGATCTCGCTCACCAGGTGCCACGGGTCCAGAACCACCCCGTTGCCGATCACGCTCAGCTTGCCGCCGCGCACCACACCCGAGGGCAGCGCGTGCAGCTTGTAGACCGTGCCATCGATGACCAGCGTGTGGCCGGCATTGTGGCCACCCTGAAAGCGGCAGATCACATCGGCCCGCTCGCTTAGCCAGTCGACGATCTTGCCCTTGCCCTCATCGCCCCATTGGGCGCCTACCACAACCACATTCGCCACGTGCGTCTTCCTCTCCGGATCAGGCCGCGGCGGGTATATCGGAGCCCGTGCCGGGGCGAAAGCCGCATTGCGGAGGAGCTTTCGCGAAAGCCCGCCATGGGCTCGATTCGCGGGGCAGACACGCGATGAAGCGCCACTTTGGCCGCGGTGCCCCGGATTTTTGGTATGCAATGGAATGCAAAACGTCAGGAAAAAATGCCTGTGTTTGAAAGGAAATACTTGATCCCAGCCCTCCGATTCGCCTTAAGGTTGAATGAACAAGGCTTGCGGCGGCCTGACGCATCACCTAAGTAGCCGCGCATCGCCCGGGGCTCGCCTCGCAACGACCAGGGACCTGCTGATGGAAAACGTCATTCTCGTCGTCCACCTGATCCTCGCGATCTGCCTCATCGGCGTCGTGCTGTTGCAGCGATCCGAGGGCGGCGGCCTCGGAATGGGCGGTGGCGGCGGCGTCATGACGGGTCGGCAGGCGGCGACGGCGCTCGGCAAGCTGACCTGGGCCTTCGCGATCGCATTCCTCGCGACATCGATCACGCTGACCATCATCGCGGCGCAGAACTCGGCCGGTGAATCGGTTCTCGACCGCATAGGCGTGGAGACGACCCCCGACGGCGCACCCGCCGAGGATGGCGGTCTCTTGCCGCCCCCGGCGAGCGACCTGTTGCCGCCCGCGTCGGGTGACGCGCCGGTGCTGCCACCACGGGCCGACGAATAATCGAACATCTGGGGCAACCTGGGCAGGCACTTCACATCATGTGGGGTGATCGGCTTGCGGTACACTGTCGAATCCTGATACCCTCAAATCCCGTGACCACTGAAAGAACGTGAGGCTGGTCCACACCGGACCACGACCAACACGGGGGACTATATCGCATGGCGCGCTTCATCTTCATCACCGGCGGTGTGGTCTCTTCCCTTGGCAAGGGACTGGCCTCGGCCGCGCTCGGCGCGCTCTTGCAGGCCCGGGGCTACACGGTGCGCCTGCGCAAGCTCGACCCCTACCTCAACGTCGATCCCGGCACGATGAGCCCGTTCGAACATGGCGAAGTCTTCGTCACGGATGACGGCGCGGAAACCGATCTCGACCTCGGCCATTACGAACGCTTCACCGGCGTGGCGGCGCGCAAGACCGACAGCGTGAGTTCGGGGCGCATCTATTCCAACGTGCTCGAGAAGGAACGGCGCGGCGACTATCTTGGCAAGACGATCCAGGTGATCCCGCATGTGACCAATGAAATCAAGGACTTCATCCGGATCGGCGAGGATGAGGTGGACTTCATGCTCTGCGAGATCGGCGGAACGGTGGGCGACATCGAGGGCCTGCCCTTCTTCGAGGCGATCCGCCAGTTCGCTCAGGAAAAACCCCGCGGCCAATGCCTGTTCATGCACCTGACGCTTTTGCCCTTCATCAAGGCCTCGGGCGAGTTGAAGACCAAGCCGACGCAGCACTCGGTCAAGGAATTGCGCTCGATCGGCCTGGCGCCGGACATCCTGGTGTGCCGGTCGGAGGGGCCGATCCCCGTGAAGGAGCGGGAGAAACTGGCGCTGTTCTGCAACGTCCGCCCCGAGGCCGTGATCGCGGCGCAGGACCTCGCCTCGATCTACGAGGCGCCGCTCGCCTATCACCGCGAAGGGCTGGACCAGGCCGTGCTCGACGCCTTCGCGATCAGCCCCGCGCCGCGCCCGGACCTCAGCCGCTGGGAGGATGTGGCAGACCGCATCAACAATCCCGAGGGCGAGGTGCGGGTGGCCGTGGTCGGCAAGTACACGCAGCTCGAGGATGCCTACAAATCCATCGCCGAGGCGCTGACCCATGGCGGCATGGCCAATCGCGTGCGGGTCATCTCGGAATGGATCGACGCGGAAATCTTCGAACGGGAAGACCCCGCGCCGTATCTGGAGAATTTCGACGCCATTCTCGTCCCCGGCGGTTTCGGCGAACGCGGCACCGAGGGCAAGATCAGGGCCGCCGAGTTCGCGCGCACCCGCAACGTGCCCTATCTCGGCATCTGCCTCGGCATGCAGATGGCGGTGATCGAGGCCGCCCGTCACCTTGCGCGGCTGGGCGATGCGGGCTCGGAAGAGTTCGACCACGAGGCCGGGAAGAAGCGTTTCACGCCTGTCGTCTACCACCTCAAGGAATGGGTCCAGGGCAACTACAAGGTCACCCGCACGGCGACCGACGACAAGGGCGGCACGATGCGGCTGGGGGCCTATGACGCGGTGCTGACCGAGGGCTCGCGCGTGGCGCAGGTCTATGGCGCGACCGCCATCGAGGAACGCCACCGCCACCGCTACGAGGTGGACATCAAGTATCGCGACGCGCTCGAAGAGAAGGGGCTGATCTTCTCCGGCATGTCGCCGGACGGGCGCCTGCCCGAGATCGTCGAGGTCCGGGACCACCCGTGGTTCATCGGCGTGCAGTTCCACCCCGAGCTGAAGTCGAAACCCTT
>CAZGHJ010000039.1:0-16107 GCA_964525355.1 uncultured Roseicyclus sp. | reverse complement strand
ATGGGACAGGCCGGCGTGACCAAGGCGCTCGAGGTCATCCACAAGGAACTCGACACGACCATGGCGCTTTGCGGCGCGCGGAACGTGGCCGAGCTGGGGCGGCACAACCTGCTCCTGCCGCCGGATTTCGAGACCCGCTGGCGCTAGGGCTCAGGCCGCGGCACGGCGCATCCGCGGCAGGAGCACGAGCGGCACGAGCAGCACGCTGAGCGCGGCGGCACCGAAGGCCGCGCGAAGGCCGAAACTGTCGGACACGAGGCCCAGAAGCGGCGGGCCGAAGACGAAGCCCATGTAGCCGAACAGCATCGCGCGGCTGACCGCAAGCGTGCGGCGCTCGGGCTCGGCCGCCTGCCCGGCCATGGCCAGCGCCAGCGGCGCCAGCACCGATGCGCCCAACCCCACAAGGCCGAAACCCAGGTAGGCGACCAGAGGCGATGGCGCCGCCGCGGCGAGGACAAGACCGCCCCCCGCGATCCAGGAGGCGGCGGCCAGCACCCGCGGCTCCTGCCCGCGGGCGGTCACGAGATGGCCCAGAAGCCGCCCGATCCCCATGGTCAGGCCCAGCATCGCGGGGCCAAGCCCGCCCTGCGCAGCGCCTCCGCCCAGCGTCCGCTCGATATGCAGCGCGGCCCAGATCTCGGTCGAGTTCTCGATGAAGAAGGCCACCAGCACGACCCCGCCCGCAAGCCACGCATGAAGGCCCACGCGGCCGCGTGTCGCCGCCACCGGCCCCGGCGCGGCGGCACCGGCGGCAGGAGCGTCCCGCGAGGCGACGGCGAGGCCCAGAACGGCAAGTGCCACGATCGGGAACCAGAGGCCGGGCGCCACCTGCGCCTCGCGCGCAAGCCCCGTCAGCATCGCGGCGCCTGCATAGGCGAAGGAGAAGCAGGCGTGGTTGAGGTTCATCAGCGCCAGGTCGTGCCGCGCCTCGAGTTCGGCGATGCGCCCGTTGCCCAGCATGTCCGTCAGCCCGCCGGTCATGCCGGCCAGCGCCAGCGCCAGCACGAGCATTGTCACGGTCGAGACGAAGCCCAGCGGAACGAGGCTGGCGGCCATGAGCGCGATGAGGACGGCAAGGCCGTTTTGCCCCAGCCATGGGGCGATCTTCGGAGCCAGCGCCATCGCGACGAAGGCGGCGATGGAGGAGCCGAGCACCGCCAGCCCAAGCTCCGTGTCCCCAGCCCCGATCCGGGCCTTGATGTCGGGCAGGCTGGCCACGAAAGAGCCCCACATCAGCCCGATCCCGGCCAGCGCCGCGAGCGGGCCGCGCGACAGCCGGATGGTGCCGGGCGAGAGGAACGAAACGAACGCCATGTCCCGCCCGCTACCGCGGCGTGCGCGGGCCGGCAAGCCATCGTGCGACAGGATCACGCGAAACGGGCATGCAAAACGGGCGTGCCGATCTGCGGGCGGCGCGATGCCGCCCCTGTCGCCCGTCCCGGTGCCTCGACCAGATTCCCTCTGGCCAAACACGGCATTCGCGGCTATTGCGGCGCCTTCATCGGGGCCGACACCCTTGGAGGCGGTCCCTTCAGCATATGGAGAATTGCAATGGCTGGTGAGATTCCAGATCTTATCGCCGAGGCACGCACGGGGACAGGCAAGGGGGCCGCCCGTCAAGCTCGCCGCGAAGGCAAGGTGCCCGGTATCGTCTATGGCGGCGGCGTGGACCCGCTGCCGATCCAGATCCCGTTCAACGCCCTGGTGAAGCGCCTCAAGGACGGCCGCTTCCTCTCGACGCTGTTCAACCTGAAGGTCGAGGGCCAGGAGGACGTGCGCGTGATCTGCCGCAGCGTGCAGCGCGACGTGGTCAAGGATCTGCCGACGCATCTGGACCTGATGCGCCTGCGCCGGACCTCGAAGGTGAACCTGTTCATCCCGGTCGAGTTCGTGGGCCACGATGACGCGCCGGGCCTGAAGCGCGGCGGCGTTCTGACCGTCGTGCGTCCCGAGGTGGAACTGATCGTGACGGCGGGCGACATTCCCGATCACATCACCGCCGACCTTTCCGGCCGGAACATCGGTGACGTGATCCACATCTCCGACATTACGCTGCCCGAAGGCGCGAAACCGACGATCGACCGCGACTTCGTGATTGCAAACATCACGGCGCCCTCCGGCCTCGTCAGCGCGGACAACGCCGCCGAGGACGAAGAAGGCGAGGCGGACGACGAGGCCTGACGCCTGCGCCTTCCACGGGAACGGGGCCGCCACGCCGACCGGCGCTGGCGGCCTTTTCTGTGGCCCCGACCCGATACATGGTGGCACCGGAGGCGCGGCTCAGGGTCTACGCGCGCCCGGATGCGCTAGGTCGCTACACCGAGTGGCTCCGCGCCCGTTGAGATCAGGACCTTGCCCGCACTCATCGCCCCGGCATAGGCCGCGAGCGCCGCAGCGCCATGGTCCAGATCGTGAACCGCGGCAACGCGGCTTTCGGCGAAACCGTCCTGCAGGGCGCCCGTGACCTGCCGCAGCAGCCAGAGCCTTTCGGGCAGGCTCCGCGAGCCCAGCCATTGCGAGAGCCAGAAGCCCCGCACCGTCAGGCCCTTGAAGATCATCGTCCCGGGATGGAGTTGCACCGGCTTCAGATCAAGCGCGCCGTAGACCAGGATCTCGCCGCCGCGGCCCAGCGCCTCGGCCAGCCGCCCGGTCAGGGGGCCGCCCACCGCGTCGAAGGCCATCCGGCAGCGCAGGCGCTTGCAGGTCTCTGCCAGCGCCTCGTCGAAATCGGGGCTGTCGGTCGAAAGCACGTGGCGCGCCCCCTCGGCCCTGAGCGCCTCGGCCTGCTCGGCCCGGCGCACCACGTCGATGATCTTGAGCCCCTTCTGGCGCCCGCGCGCACGGATCATCCGCCCCAACGCACCCCCCGCCGCAGTGGAGATGGCCGACCAGTGCCCCGCGCGGCGCGCCACGCCGACCAGCGCGACCGCGGTCAGCGGGTTGACGAAGCTCATCGCGCCGACGCCCAGCGGCATCCCCCCGGGCAGGGGCAGGCAGCGCGCCGCCGGCGTCACCGCGTATTCGGCCCAAAGGCCCTGCTTGTCCGCTGCCACGGCCACCGCCCGACCCACGAGCCGCCCCGCCATGAACCCGTCCCCGGCTGCCACGACCCGCCCCGAGCCTTCAAGCCCCGGGATCAGCGGAAAGGGCCAGCCGATGCCGTATTGCCCCTCGATCGTCATCAGGTCCGAGGGGTTGATGGGCGAGGCCGCGATCCGCACCAGAACCTCGCCCGCGCCGGGGCGCGGCACCGGCCGCTCCTCCAGCCGTGGCGTGGCGCCGGGCGCGTCGATCACCAGCGCGCGCATGGTCCGGGGTAGATCGCTCATGAGGTATCGCTCCGCGCCGTGTGGGACTGCCCCGCGAGCCTGCCACGCCCTTGCGCCACTTGGCAAATGCCGCGCAGGCTGGCATCAGCGGGGCGACGGAGAGGATGCAGGCCATGAAGCTTTGGGTCGGGCTCGGCAATCCGGGCGCCAGATACGCGGGAAACCGGCACAATATCGGCTGGATGGCGGTCGACCGGATCGCCGGGGACCACGGCTTCGGGCCGTGGCGGGCGAAGTTCCAGGGCGCGCTTGCCGAGGGGCGGCTGGGCGCGGAGAAGGTGCTGCTGCTGAAGCCCGAGACCTACATGAACCGCTCCGGCCAGTCGGTGGGCGAGGCGATGCGCTTCTTCAAGCTGACGCCCGCCGACGTCACCGTGTTCCACGACGAACTGGACCTCGCGCCGGGCAAGGTGCGCATCAAGCAGGGCGGCGGCCATGCGGGCCATAACGGCCTGCGCTCGATCCACGAGCATATCGGCGCGGATTACGCGCGCGTGCGCCTGGGCATCGGCCATCCGGGCCACAAGGACCGGGTGGCGGGCTATGTCCTGTCCGACTTCGCCAAGGCCGATGCCGACTGGCTCGACGACGTGCTGCGCGGGGTGGCCGACGGCGCACCGGATCTTGCGGCAGGCGATGGCGGCCGGTTCCTGAACGCGGTCGCGCAACGCGTCGCACCGCCGCGCAATGCCAAGCCAGAGGCTTCAAAGGCAGGCGAAGCACCGCCCCCCGAGGCGCAGCAAGAGGCGGCCCCCGACACGCGCAGCGCGCTGCAACGCCTCGCCGACCGGTTCCGGTGAGCGACACCGCGGCGCGCGTCCGCGGCGCCTTTCGCAGCCAGGGCCGAAGCTGCGCGGGCCTCGGCTCGCCCTTCATGGGCAGGCTGATGCCGCTGATCGGCGCGCGGCTGAGCGCGGACACGGCCGTGGGCGCGCACATCCTGGCCTGGCGAGGGGATGTCGGCCCGGCGGGGCAGTCCGTGCCGCTCCGTCTGGCCGGGGCGCTGCACGGGCTCGTGCTCGACGGCACCGACGCGGACCTCGCCGCCGTCTACCCGCCGAACGAGGCCGGGGACGACACGCTGTGGCGGGCGGTCGAGGCCGCGCTCGAGACGCATGCGGCACGGATCATGGCCTGGCTCGACCACGCGCCGCAGACCAACGAGTTGCGCCGGTCCGTGGCGCTGCATCCGGCGCTCTGGTGGCTTTGCGCGCGGATCGGCAGCGCGCGGGCTGTCATGCTCTCCGAGCTTGGCGCGAGCGCGGGTCTGAACCTGCAATTCGACCGCACGGCGATCATCACGCCCTCCGGGCTGGCCGGGGCCGGGGACACCACGATCCGCTTGCGACCGGAGTGGCGGGGCGCGCCGCTGCCGCAGCCCGCAAGCCCCGAGGTCATCGACCGCGCCGGCATCGACCGGAACCCCATCGACCTGGCCGACCCGGTCCAGGCGCTGCGGCTTCTGTCCTATCTCTGGCCCGACCAGCCAGAGCGCCTCGACCGGACCCGCGCCGCGTTCCACCTCGTGGACCGCCCGCCCGAACGCGGTGACGCGGCCCCGTGGCTTGCGGCGCGGCTGCGGGCATGGCGGGCACGGGATAGGCCCGCCCCCTCGCTTCACATCGTTTTCAACACGATCGCCTGGCAGTACTTTCCGCCGGAGACGCAGGAGGCCTGTGCCACCGCGCTGGAGGCCGCGGGCGCCGCGGCAACGAAAGACAAGGCGCTCGCCCATGTGGCGCTCGAGGCGGATGGACGGCGGGACGGTGCCGCGCTCACGGTCCGCCTCTGGCCGCATGCGCCCGCCCCCCACCTGCTCGCGCACGTCGACTTCCATGGGCGCTGGCTCCATTGGCACGGTTAACATTGGCACGGGCCCCCGCGCCTGCTACCGTCTTCCGCGGGTGATGGTGAACTGCGACAGGGGAGGGTGTGATGCCATTCGAGATGGATGCATCGATCAATGTGCTCGGCCAAAGGCTTCAGATGTGTTCCGAAGATCCCATGACGGGGTTCTTTCGGACCGGCCGGTGCGAGACCTGCGCCGAGGATCGCGGCATCCACACCGTCTGCGCCGTCATGACCGAGGAATTCCTCGCCTTCTCGAAATACGTGGGCAACGACCTGTCGACACCGCGGCCGGAACACGCATTTCAAGGTCTGAAGGCAGGGGATCAGTGGTGCCTGTGCGCCTCGCGGTTTCTCCAGGCCCACGAAGAGGGCGTGGCGCCCCGCGTGAACCTGGCGGCAACCCATGAGCGCACGCTCGACATCGTGCCGCTCGAGGTCCTGGAACGCTACGCGCTGGACTGCCCCTGCTGAACGACCGAGCGCGCGATGCGTCGCGCGCCCCTCGCCGTGCGACCGCTCAGGCGCCCGTCATGTCCCAGCCGAGCGCACGGGCCACCGTGAAGATGTCCTTGTCGCCGCGCCCGCACATGTTCATCACCAGAAGATGGTCGCGCGGCAGATCCGGCGCGATCTTGGTCACATGGGCCAGTGCGTGCGACGGCTCGAGCGCGGGGATGATGCCCTCCGTCTCGCAGGAAAGCTGGAACGCCTCGAGCGCCTCGGCATCGGTGATCGAGACATACTCAGCCCGCCCGATATCGTGCAGCCACGCGTGTTCCGGCCCGATGCCGGGATAGTCGAGGCCCGCCGAGATCGAATGCCCCTCCAGGATCTGGCCGTCCGCGTCCTGCAACAGATACGTCCGGTTCCCGTGCAGCACGCCGGGGCGGCCCCCGGTCAACGAGGCGCAATGCTCCATCTTCTCGTTCACGCCGTGACCGCCAGCCTCGACGCCGATGATGCGCACGTCGGTGTCGTCGAGGAAGGGATAGAACAGGCCCATGGCGTTCGAGCCGCCGCCGATCGCCGCGATGATCGTGTCGGGCAGACGCCCCTCGGCCGCCATCATCTGTTCGCGGGTCTCCTTGCCGATGATCGACTGGAAATCGCGCACCATGGCCGGGTAGGGATGCGGGCCGGCCACCGTGCCGATGCAGTAGAACGTGTCGCGCACGTTTGTGACCCAGTCGCGCAGCGCGTCGTTCATCGCGTCCTTCAGCGTGCCGCGCCCGCTCGTGACAGGAATGACCTCCGCCCCCAGAAGCTTCATGCGGAAGACGTTGGGCGCCTGCCGTTCCACGTCATGGGCGCCCATGTAGACGATGCATTTCAGCCCGAACTTGGCGCAGACCGTGGCCGTCGCCACGCCATGCTGGCCGGCGCCGGTTTCCGCGATGATCCGCGTCTTGCCCATGCGGCGGGCGAGGATGATCTGGCCCAGCACGTTGTTGATCTTGTGCGCGCCGGTGTGGTTCAGCTCGTCGCGCTTGAGGTAGATCTTGGCGCCGCCCAGCCGCTCGGTCAGGCGCTCGGCGAAATAGAGGGGCGAGGGCCGGCCCACGTAATGGGTCCAGAGATCGTTCATCTCGTCCCAGAAGCTCCGGTCGGTCTTGGCGGCCTCGTATTGCGCCTCCAGCTCCAGGATCAGCGGCATGAGCGTCTCGGACACGAAGCGCCCGCCGAAATCGCCGAAGCGGCCCCGCTCGTCCGGGCCGGTCATGAAGCTGTTGAGAATGTCGTCAGGCATCGGTCGCGCGCCTCCCTTGGGTCGCGAGAAGGGGTAGCGCGCGGGCCTCAGGGGGGCAAGGGCCTGCGGCGATCGGACGGTCGGTCGGCCGGCGGGCTAGGCGTCGGCCAGAGCCGCCGCGAAGGCCCGCATCTTTGCGGCGTCCTTCACCCCCGGCGCGCTCTCGACACCGGAACTGAGGTCCACCTGCCGCGCGCCCGTCAGCCGCACCGCCTCGGCCACGTTCTCGGGCGTCAGCCCGCCAGCCAGCAGCCAGGGCACCGGCCAGCGGCGTCCGGCGATAAGACGCCAGTCGAAGCTGAGGCCGTTGCCGCCGGGCAGATCGCCCGCTGCGGCCGGTTTCGCATCGACCAGAAGCATGTCCGCCACCCGGCCATAGGCGTCGAGTTTCGCCAGATCCTCCGGCCCGCCCACGCCCACCGCCTTCATCACCGGCAGGCCGGTCAGCGCCCTGATCTCGGCCACACGTTCGGGGCTTTCCCGCCCATGAAGCTGCACGATGTCGATGGGCACCGCCGCCAGAAGCGCGGTCAGCAGCGCATCGTCCGGATCCACCGTCAGCGCCACCTTCGCAAGCCCCGGCGGCGCCCCAAGGGCCAGCGCGCGCGCGGTCTCGAAAGACACGGACCGCGGCGATCTGGGGTAGAACACGAGCCCCATATAGGCCGCGCCGACCTCGGCCGCGACGGCCACGTCCTCGGGGCGGGTCAGCCCGCAGAACTTGATTGCAACGGCCATGGGACTTCGCGTGCCCTCAGCGGGCGCCTTCGGCATCCTCGATCAGCGCGAGGACCTCGTCCTTGCCCTCGTTCTTCTTGCCCTTCAGCGCCTGAACCTCACGCTCGAGACGCTTCGCCTCGCGCTGGTTCGTGCGCGCCGCCGAGCGGTGGCGATGTTCGCGCAGCCATTCCCAGACGAAGCCCCAGAGAATGCCGGTGACAACGCCGCCGAGGATCACGAGATAAAGCGGCAACTCGATGGCCACCTCCACCCCGGACCACAGCGCCAGTTCCTGCGGCAGAAGCGTCAGCGTGACCGGGTCACGGTTCGCCAGCGCAAGCACGACGAGCGCGACCGCCACGGCCGCCAGAAAGAGATACTTGATCGCCCGGATCACCCGCATGAAACCACCCCCTGAATTCGCCTAGCCGTCGTGACCGTTCAGCCGGTCGCGCAGAAGCTTGCCCGCCTTGAAGAACGGAACGTGCTTCTCGTCAACATCCACGCTCTCGCCGGTGCGCGGGTTGCGGCCGATACGGGCATCCCGTTTCTTCACCGAGAACGCGCCGAAGCCGCGCAATTCCACGCGGTTGCCATGGGCCAGCGCCTCGGTGATCTCCTCGAAGATGGAGTTCACGATCCGCTCCACGTCGCGCTGGTACAAATGCGGGTTCTCATCGGCGAGCTTCTGGATCAGCTCCGATCTTATCATGATCACCCTCCCTCGGCGGCGCGGTCGTTTTCCGGCACTATAGGCAAAAGCGATCGGGGTGAACACTGGGAAACACCCGTCTTTGCCGCGGCCGGGAAGGCCATTTGCCTGCAAGTTCAGCCCGACCTCGCCCTCCGCCGCCCCTGCGCGGCACGCGTGCGAGGGCCGCCGCCACGCCGCGGGCCGAGCGATTCGCCAGGCCGCGCGCGCCGGGGCCGTCCCCCGGTCGCATCACGCGCCCCCGATCCGGACCGTCCCCGCCGCGCCTACGCAGGCGCCTCGGGCGCGCCGTCAGAGAGAGGTCCAGACCGGCTGGGACCCGAAGACGACCGCGACCTCTGCCGGCGCGGGCAGATGCCGCGGCCGGGGCGCGCGGTATTCGCCGGCGTGCAGTTCGGGACCGCCGAAGACCTCCAGCCTGTCCTGACCGAAATCCGGCAGGCCCGCCAGCGGATGGCGGATCACGAAGGGGTTGCACAACACGACGCGGCTTGCGCGCGCGGGATCGTGGGGTCGGATCAGCTGCACCGCACCCTCGGACAACATCCCGGCCACCGCTGCATCCAGGGCGCCGGCATCCGCTGCCGCGTAGTCCGGCCAATGGAACAGGCCGACCGACCGGCCCTCGCCCGCCTCTGCCGCCACCCGCGCCAGGATCGCCTCGAGGGCCAGCCCGCCGGCCGAGAAATCCGCGATGAAGACCGTGTCGAAGCGCCCATCGGCAGCCTCCGGCGCGCGCGCCTCAGCCGGCAGCACGCCGAGCGAAAGCGGCAGGCCCGGCAGCACCCTTCCAGGGATGTGTCCGGCCCGCTCCAGCAGATCCCGCAAGGACGCATGAGGCGCGTTGTCCTCTTCCCCCTGCCCGGCCCTGTCCGCACCGCCCGCGACGTCGAGCGCATCGCGGTCGACCAGCAGGCTTTGGGCATCCGGCCCCACAAGCGCGAACCCGCCGTCCCGGATCGGGACGATGCCGCGATCCGGCGCGACGCGAAAACCGTCACAAAGGCTTGCGCGGGCAGTCCCGTCGATCAGGGGCTCGAGTTGCAGCGCGATCCGCATCGGATGGGCCCGGTCCGAGGCCGCCATCACGGTCACGTACCGCCCCACGGCCCGCGCCAGCGCCGTGGCAAGCGCGGCGGCCTCGTCGATATCGGCGGGCAGGGACAGGATGCCGACCCGTGGATCGGTGGCCGCGATCCCGGCCAGCCGCTCCCGCACGGCCGCGTCGCCGGACCGGTCGATCACGATGACGTCGAGCGCCACCCATGTCTGCGCCCTGATCGAGGCCAGCGCCGCATCCGCGTCGCCCACGTCCGAATCCTGCGTCACGATCACCGTGACGACGGGCTCTTCCGGCGCGGGCTCAGCGGCGACGGACGCCTGCGTGGCCCATGTCGCGCCATCGCCGGGCGGCGCGAGGAACGCGGGCAGACAAAGCTCGGCGTAGATCCCGTTGATCCGCGCGACCTGCGCATCGGGCGCGTTCCGCTCGCAATGGGCGAGCGCGAGGTCGAGTTCCGTGATGTCGCTTGCGCCGTCGCGCCGGGCGCGCAGCTGCGCCACGGCGTCGTCGCGCAGCCCGAGAGCGTCGGCGCAGAACGCATCGAGAAGCGCAACCTGGTGCTCCGTCGCCTCCGCCGGGGTGCCGGACGCCTCGGCCTGGTCCCGCCACACCTGCGCATGGCTGCGCGCCGCCGCGTGATTGCGCTCACCGTACTGCCACAGCGCAAGCGCGCGGGCGGCCGTCGCGCGCCGATGCGGTGCCTCCGCCTCGTCCTGCTCGATCTGCGCGAGGCGGTGGCCCGCGGTCTCGACGAAACCCTGCCCGAGCTTGCGCTCCAGAACCTCCGCATCGTCGTTGAACTCCGCTGCCTGACGCTCCACCAGGTCGTGGGCCATCCGCTCGAACTCCGCGGCCTCGCGCGCAAGGCGCGTCCAACACGCGCTCTGCGGCTGCACGCGCGGGGACCTGCCCAGCATCCAGAACGGGCGGATGCCGTCATGGGCGAAATAGATCGGCCTGAGCGCGGCCGGATCGACCAGCCGCCGAAGCCCCATGGTCGAGAGCCGCTCGCGCGCGGCGAGGTGGAGCGGCAGGAACCGCTCTGCGTCAAAGGGATCGATCTGGGGATGGGGCCACGCCGCCTGCTCCATATGCGGCAGAAGCCATTCGAAGGCGCGGGCGAGGCCACGACCCTTCGCGCCCTCGAAGGACCAGAGATCATGCCCGCAGGCCTCGGCCAGCGTCGCCAGATTGACCCAGGATTGCAGGTTGAAGCAGCAGTAATGCGCCGTCTGCGTGCGGGTCATCTCTTCGGGCTGGGTGCCATCGTCGGCGAATTGCTCGAGGATCCGCTCGCGGCTGGTCAAGAAGATACGCTCGAGGCGTTCGGCGTCCCCCAGGAACGCGGCGATCGCGCCGGTCTGAAGGTCGTAGCAGGCCCCGTGATTGTTCCGCGACAGCCGTTCCTTCATGCCCTGCGGGCTCGTCTCCAGCCATTCGAGATATTCCCGCAGCCAGTCCCGGAACGCGGTCATCTCGGCCTCGGTCAAAGCGCCGGCCCGTTCCACGAGGCGGACTGCGTCGAGGAAAAAGTAGAGATCCTTTAACTCGATCAGTCCGAACGCGCTCCCCGTATCCGCCGCCGTCTGCGACATGGTCTGGGCGTAGAGAAGGTGGGGGGTCATGCGCGTGGCTTCGTCCAGGAACCACGTCCGGATCAGACCCGCAGCATGGGCGATGTAGGCCGAATTATCGGTCGCCAGCCAGCCAAGCGCGAGAAGCGTCGTGTCGTCGAACAGCCCTTGCAACCGGGTGCGGTCGTACCGCTCGCTCTCGGGCTCGTAGAGCCGCGTGCCCGGCACGCGCTCCCCGTCGCGGCGCAGGTAGGGCAGACCGTCGGGCGTGTGGGGGTTCGGCCAGTAATAGGGCGCGGGGTGATAGTAGTCCTGCGGGTCGCCGCTGGGCGGTCGGGATGTCTTCTGCGTCACCGAATAGGGTCCGCGCTGCAGCGCGAGATCGGCCTCGATTCGGAGCCGCTCACTCAGCGTCGCGTCGGCCGATCCGTGCGCCGCGTCGCGCAACGCGGCCACCGCCGTCTCGTCGTAGAAGACAAGCCGCTCGGGCCTGTAGGTAAGTTCCATGGCCGCGACGTCGAAGCGGTCGAGCATCTTGGTGACCGCTGCGATGCGCGCTTCCCCCCGGGATCGCAGATCGGTTCCACGTTCTCCTTCGAGCTCTTTCTGGCCGGAAAAGAGCCGTGCCACCCAGCCGGCCGCGCCACAGGCGCCCGCATCCTTCGACAGTTCGGGACGCGGAATGTCCCAGACATCGTCCATATAGCCGTCCCAGCCGCCCGGAATGCCGAGCCGGTAGAACATCTCCACCTTCGGACGCCGCCCGTAGGAACGGTTCTCGTCGAACTCCTCAGCGCTGTCCCGGCGGAAGACGATCTGCGGCTCGCCATCGGCCTCGGGGCGATGCGTCGGATCGAGCAGGTCCGCATTGTCGAGCGTGCGCGACATCGGTACGGTGAAATACTTGAGGTAGGGCTCGGCGGTGACGCCCGCGGCGATCTCGTTCCAGGCCGCGGCGGTCAGGAAACAGTTGCCGTCCCAGGGCAGCACCCATTTCGCGCGTGTCTTGCCGTCGCGGAGCGCCGCGTTCCGCGCGCCGTTGTTGTTGACGAGGTAGTTGTTCTTGTGACGCCGCAGATGCGCCTCGGCACGGGCCCGGTCATAGGGCGTCATGCGATCGGCCTTGCCGCGCAGGAAGAAGGGCTCCCCGTCGAAGAAGCTCTCGAGATCCCAGCCGGCCTTGCCGTATTCCTCCAGCACGAAGGGGATGTGCAGCCAGCTCTGGCCGCGCTCCTCCAGAAGCGCGATGACGGCGGCCTCCTGCTCGGGGTCCACGATCCGGTTCACCACGAAGCGCTTCTCGCAGTGCGGGAACTCGGGCTCGTGGTCGAGGATGAAGCGCAGGTTGGCCAGCGTCTGCCCCGCCTCGTGCCGCGGCGGCAGGTCGTTGCCGAGAATGCGGTAGAGCACGAAGGTGTCCGGCTCTTCGTGCAGGCCCGAGAGGCGGTAATCGGCCTTCAGCGCGACCACATCCGTGACCGGGGCGGGCCGCGGCGCGGGTCTGGGCAGGCGCGGGTCGAACAGACCGCCGCCATGCAGGTTACGCCCGAAATACTTGCCAAGCTCGTCGATGCGCTGCGCGAGATAGCCCTGCGCGCCGAGATCGACCAGAACCTTGCCGTTCCACTTCTTCCACAGCGTCACGAAGCGCGCCTCGAAGAGTGCGGCCTGCTCGGGCGCGCCGTAGATCTGGCGCGGAAAGTATTCGTGGGTGAAGCCCGCATGCCGGATGGCGCGCGTGTCGGGGCTGTCGGTCAGGAAGATCGGGCGCGGGCCGCCCGCCTCGAGATAGCGCCGCTCGATCAGCCGCACGGCCAAGGCAACGCGCTCGGGCGGCACGTCGAAGAGCGCCACGAACATGGCGCCCGTCCCCGCCGACGACAGGTGGCGCGCGGCATGGCCCGGCGCGGGCACGAGGCCTTTGCGGGGCAGGCGCCGGACGGGCCAGCCGTCACCCTCGGCGGCAAACGGCTCGGACGGCGGCGGGGCCGGATCGGGCTGGCGCGCCGGGGACCAGGCGATCTCGATCGTGTCGTCGATTCCGGCCTCGGCGGCCTGGCGCTCGTAGATGTCGATGATCCGGTAGAACGGGTCATGGCGGCGCGGCGCCGGCGTGCCGGTCCCGCCGCCTTTCTTCTTGCTCGTCATGGCGCACCTGCCAGGCGGGTGATGATCCTCGCGGCCTCCGACGCCCCGTTTTCCGTCTCGAAACCGGCGCAATTGGCGCGCAGCGCGGCGTTGGCCTGGGGCGTCAGCATGGCGCGACACAGGGTGGGGAAGACGTGCATCTCGTCATTCGTCAGGTCGAACCCCGCGCCGTTGTCCTGCGCGAAGGCCGCCCGCGCGCCCTGGTCGTCCATCGAGGGATGGCGGTTGGCGACGAAGATGGTGGGCAGGCCGAAGGCCATCACCTCGTGATAGGTGTTGTAGCCCGCCGCCGAGACCGAGAAGTCGAAGCCGTTGAACAGACGGCTTATGGGAAAGCCGCGCAGCCGCCGCGTGCCGGTCCAGCGCGGCAGGGAAATCGCGCCGTTCGACCACTCCGCGATCACGATCTGCAGCCCCTCGAAACGGCGCAGATCGGCCAAGAGCCGATCGGTCAGTTCGACCACGTCGCGGCTGCCGCCCGAGCCGAGCTGCACCAGCACCGCCGGCTGGTCCGGGTCGAGCCCCAGCTCGGCGCGCGCCGCCTCCCGCGAGAGCAGCTCGTGCCGGTCGAGCAGCCGGATCGGCGGGACGGCATGCACCTCGTGGCGCAGAAGCGAGGTGGGGCCCCTGTCCCGGTCACCGGCGAGTTCGCCCGGCTCGATGATGCAGTCGAAAAACCGCGCGTTGCCGAGATAGGCCGAGGGCTTGGGCGGGCACATCCCGCGCCGCACCCAGACCAGGCGCCGCCGCCCGTCGGCCAGCGCCGCCTCCACCAGACCGTCCGTCGGGTGATGGCCGTCGAAGACGATCACGCAGGCATCGTGACGGTCGATCATGTCGCGCAGCTGTACCGAGAACCATGGATCCCAGGCCGCGATGCCCGCGCCGATATCGCTGTGGGAGGGGATGTATTCGGCGGCGAAGCCCAAGCTCTCGATGATCGAACTGGCCTGGCCGAGCGTCGCGAAGACGGGCTCGAGATCCGCCTCCAGCCGACGCGCGATGGCCAGAAGCCGCGTGGCGTGTCCCACGCCGATCCCGTTGGACGGCACGAAGAGCGCGCGCGGCCGGCGGGGCCCGGCCGCCGCCAGGGCCGGCGCGGCCGGGGTCTTGGCCGGCGGGCCGATCAGGGCGTCGATCCGCTCCAGATAAGCCTCGGCCGAGAACAGCAGGCCAGAACGCTCCCGCGCCCTCTCCAGGGCCTCTGCCGCCGGCCCGTCGTCGAGAAGGCGGGCCAGCGTCGCCTCCGCATCGGCCGGCAAGGCATAATGGGCCGCCGCGCCGAAATGAGGCTCCAGATGCGGGGCCAGGACCACCGGTTTGCCCGACGCGATCATCGCGGCGATGGCCGTGTCCGGGATGTCGGCCGAAGTGTTGCTGGTGCAGACGATGAGGGCGTCGATGGACTCGAGGAAGCGCTCGGTCGACATGCCGTCAGGCGACATGATCGTCCAGTCGTCCCGCGACTTGCAGGCGGCGACGAGGTCCGAGGGCGGCCTGCCATGCAGCCAGATATCGAAGGGCCCGCCCTTGGGATGGAGCGCCTCGATATCGGCCGGATCCTTGGGCCACTGCATGCGCGAGCCTGTCCCCACCCGCCCGACCACGGGGCGCAGGCGGCCCGGCGCCTCGGCCGGCCGCGTGCCGCAAGGCCCCGAGATGGCGCGCCAGTCCTCGCGGGTCAGCGGCACCGGAAGCGCCATGGAGTGCAGCCGTTCCCGCACCCAGCGGTTGGTGGGCGCCCAGGCCATCTCTCCCAGCGCGAAGGAAAACCAGACGCCCATCTGTTCGGGTTGCGGCGGGCGGTCGACCACGAAGACCACGCGGTCGGCCCGGACGCGCGACAGGTCGCCGGCGAAGTCGCGGTGAAGCCCCGGCGACTGCACGATGGCCAGCCGCGCCGAGACCCCCTGCCCTTTGAGGATGGGGCGCGCAAGCCCCTCGGCGACGCATCGCTGCACCTCGGGCGCGACGAGCGCGTCGCCCTTGGCCTTGGCGGGCACGTGCCGGATGCCGCAACGGTAACCCGCTTCGGCCAGCGCCTGCAGCTCACGCCGGACGCGCAGGGGCAGATCGCTCGGGTGCGAACAGTCCGCGACCACGACGATATCGAATGTCTGGGAGTCTGGTGTCACGGCCAGCGTTCTGTTTCGATCTGCCGGGTTGCGCCGGCGCGTGTTGCACCTCCTGACACGTAGCACAGGTTTCGCGCGCCGCTGTCCACGGCGCACAACAATCGGGCTACGCGCGGGCCGATCCGTGACAGATGCGCCACGCCCCTGTACAGGACGGCGCGCCGCTTGGCGTGCCCACCCCCCGGAACACTCAGCGGTTGAAATCCTCCACCTTCGGCACGCAAAACACTGTTTCCGGGAAAATGGGCGAAATTCAGGCAAAGATGTTGAAAAGGTGTCAGCATTTTGCCAGAAGCTGATCGTCGGCAATTTGGGGGCGCTTGGTGCCGAACTTGAGGCAATTGACCCACTCCTGATTGTGGAGCTTTACGATATGAAAAAGAACTACGGGGCGCTTGCGGCCCTCTCCGCGCTCGCCACGAGCCTCGCGGGCGCGCCGATGGGCGCCGAGGCACAAGAGATCCCGGGCGCGACACCAGTTGTGCAAATTCCCCGAGACATGGCCGAGTTGTTGACCGACGTCGACCGCCTGCGGAACCAGTGCGACTACATCTGGGACAACCGCACAAATGTCGGCCTGCTGACGGCGGAATTGGACCGGATCCTGAATTCCAGCCCCAATGTGCAAACCTGTACCACGCCGATGAGCCCCGAGATGCAGCGATCCTGCGAGCAGGACTGCACCGGGCTTATCCTCGCGTTGCTCGGCGGCGACCCGGTTGCCCAGCTCATCAGCGACGACCCCTATTGAGACGGCGGCACAGGCTGACGTGACGGGGCGTGCGGAGCGGCGCGTGTCAGAGGTCGGGGATCTTCTTGCGGCCCGCC